>DHWK01000092.1:1281-11354 GCA_002413145.1 bacterium UBP12_UBA5184 | reverse complement strand
CGGACCGCGATCGTCGAGATCGGCGGCTCGGGCGGGCGTTTGCGCGCGCTAATCTCAGGCCGCGTGCAGGCCGTTCCGATCCACTTCGATCAGGCGGCCGAACTCCTCAAGCAAGGACCCTATAAGGTCTTGTTTCAGCCATGGGAGTTCTACCGGCTGTGGGTCAACGAGGTTTGGGCTTGCTCGGGGGGGTGGCTCAAGAAGCCCGGAAACGCACGCGCCGCGATCGACCTGCTCAAGGCGACGACGAGCGCCTTCCGTCGCGCCAATCGTGATTTCACCTGGTACCTGCAGATGTACCGCAAGTACGCGACGATTCCGAAAGCAAACGAGACCACCGAGGAAACGCTCAAGCCGTTGTGGGCCAAACTCGTCAAGGACGTCCGTGCGTGGCCCGATTACAATATCCTCACGGCAAACGACATGAAAGATCTTCTGCCGATCTACAAAGCGGCCGGCGATATCCGGGGTAGCCTGAAGATCAAGGACGTGATCGATCCGTCCTATGCCGAGCAGGCGATGAAGGAATTGAGAAAGCAAGGCCTTTGATCGCTGCGTCGCCGAAGCTCGAAGTCCGCGACCTTACCAAATGTTTCCGGCGCGCCAAGGACGAGCCGCTCCGCGTGGTCGACGGGCTCTCGTTTGAGGTCGCAGACCTGGAATTCCTGGCGATCATCGGTCCGAGCGGGTGTGGAAAATCCACGCTGCTGCGGCTCATCGACGGTTTGATTCCGCCCGACAGCGGCGCAGTCTATTTGAACGGGAAAGCGGTCACCGGGTCGGGGCAAGGCCGCGGGATGGTGTTTCAGAGTTTCGATCTCTTCCCGTGGCGCACGGCGCTCGGGAACGTCGAGTTCGGTTTGGAACTGCAGGGCATGCCGCCGGCCGAGCGGCGCGAAGCGAGTCGCAGCTACATCGCACTCGTGGGCTTGCAAGGTTTCGAAGACGCCTATCCGCACGAACTGAGTGGGGGGATGCAACAACGGGTTGGGCTCGCACGCGCGCTTGCGATCCGGCCGGAGGTTTTGTTGATGGACGAGCCCTTTGGGGCGCTCGACATTCAGACTCGCGATCTGCTCCAGGATCAATTGCTGCACATTTGGGAGCGGGACAAGAAGACGGCGATCTTCGTCACGCACAGCATCGAGGAAGCGATCTACTTGGCCGATCGGATTCTCGTTTTCTCGAAGTCGCCGGCCAGGATCGAATTGACGATGCCGGTGCCCTTTCCGCGTCCGCGCAGCGAGGGTCTGAAGACCAGTCCGGAGTTTCTCGAGATCCGCCGCTCCATCTGGCAGGTCCTCAAGAAGGACGCACTCGCCGAAGAACATCTCGCCTAGAGAAGATCGAGGCCAAACGATGACCACCACGATCGCGACGGACGAATTCCGTCTCCTCTCCACCAGCGGATTGCTCGGATACGGTTTCCCGGAAGCCTCGCTTGCGGCCGGCTTGGCGGTCAAGCCGCACATGATCGGCGTCGACGGCGGAAGCACCGATCCCGGTCCGTACTACCTCGGCTCGGGGAAGACCGTGAACTCCCGCCGGGCGATGAAGCGGGATCTTCGGCTGATGCTGCGTGCCGCGCTCGGTGCGAACATTCCGTTGCTCGTCGGCAGTTGCGGAGGGTCCGGTTCCGATCCGCATCTCGCGATCGTTTGCGACATCGTGCGCGAGATCGCGCGCGAAGACGGCCACCATTTCCGGCTAGCCACAATTCACTCCGAACAGGACAAAGCGTCGATCAAACGGCGCCTCGCCGATGGGCGGATCAAGCCGCTGGGCAAAGCGGGGCCGCTGGATGAGGCGACGATCGACCGAGCGGCACACATTACGGCGATGATGGGGTCGGAACCGTGGGCGCGCGCGCTGGACGAAGGCGCCCAGGTGATCCTGGCGGGCCGCAGTAGCGATCCCGCGCCATGGGCGGCGTGCGCAATTCGGTCGGGCCAAGCGCCGGCGCCCTCGTGGTACGCCGGGAAGTTTCTCGAGTGCGGCGCGACGGCGGCGACGCCCAAGGGACACGACTGTTTGCTCACGACCGTCGCCGGCGATCACATCGTGGTCGAGGCCACGAACCCGATACGCGTCTGCACGCCGCTTTCCGCGGCCAACCACAGCCTGCACGAAAATGCGAGCCCGTGCATCTTCGTCGAGCCCGGCGGGATCCTCGACGGCACCGACTGCCGGTTCGATGCGGTCTCCGAGCGCACCGTCAAGATCAGCGGCATGCAGTGGCGCCCGATGCCGTACACCGTCAAGCTCGAAGCGGCCGAATTCGTCGGCTATCGCGCGATCACGATTTGCGGCACGCGCGATCCGATGCTGATCGGACAGATCGATAGTTTCCTGGAGTCGGTTCGCAAAAACGTCGAGGACAAGTCCGCCGCGCTCGACGTCTCGCCGAACCAGTACAAGCTCATCTTCCGCGTCTACGGCCACAACGGCGTGATGGGCCCGCGCGAACCCATCCAAGAGGTGCGCTCGCACGAATTGGGCATCTTGGCCGAGGTCATCGCCGACACGCAAGAGATCGCGAGCGCCGTCCTCGCGCTGGCACGGGTCAACTTGCTCCACGTCGATTTCCCCGGCCGGATGTGCCGCGAAGGGAACATGGCCTTCCCGTTCTCTCCCTCGGACGTCATTCCGGAGCCGAGTTACCGCTTCACGCTGTCCCACGTGGTCGCGCCGAACGATCCCTACGAGATGTTTCCCATCGAATACGAGGCGGTCTGACGTGGCACTCATTCGCGACATCGCCCAAGTCTGCAAGAGCAAGAACGCCGGGCCTTTCGAACTGACGATCGACGTGGTCTTCGAAGATCGCGCGATGTTCGAGCGAGTCCGGGCGACGGGCGCGCTCGGCCCGCCGCTCTTCGCGCGCCTGTATGGCGTCGACGTCAACGACGTCCTGTTCACTGAGTTTCCGGCCGGTAACGCCTTCAAGGCTACGATCCCGCGCGCCGTCGGATCGGGCGACGTCGGCGATACCGACGTCTACGGCGCGCAGCAGCACGCGCCGCTGCTCGACGTCGACATCCCACTTTGAACCTTCGCCGTCGCGCGCTCGATCCGGTCGATCTCGAGATCCTCTGGAACGGCCTCATCATGATCGTCGACGAGGGCGCCTTCGCCATCGTGCGGACCTCGATGTCGAAGGTCGTGGTCGAAGGACGTGACTTCGGCGCGATGCTCTACGATCCCAAGGGCAATCTGCTCGCCGCCGACGTGAGCATCGCCTCGAAGACGGGCGCGACCTCGATTGTCGTCAAGGAACTCTTGAAGGTCTTCCCGCCTGAAAAACTGGCGCCGGGCGACGTGCTCATCAGCAACAATCCCTGGTGGATCATGGGGCACCTCAACGACATCGCGATCGTGTGTCCGATCTTCCACAAACGGCGCCTCGTCGGTTTCGCCGAGTGCATCGCGCACATGGGCGACATCGGCGGCAGCCTCTCGGGCTCGCCGCGGGAAGTCTACGAAGAAGGGCTGATCATCCCGCCGCTGCGCATCGCGACGCGGGCCGGCGAGGACGCGACGTTCTTCGCGATGCTCCAAGCCAACGTGCGCATCCCGGGCCACGTCTCGGGCGACGTGCGGGCGCTGATCGCCGGCTGCCGCGTCATGGAAGAACGCGTCGGCGCGTACTTGGAACGGCACGGCATGCCCGATCTCTCGCAGATCGGCGCGGCGGTGCTCGAACGTTCCGAGAAAACGATGCGTACGGCGATCGCCGACGCGATCCCAGACGGCGTCTATGACGGCGCGACGACCGTCGACGCGCTCGGACAGTCGCTGGAGATTCGCGTGCGCGTGACGGCGCGGGCCGGCCGGCTCGCGTTCGACTTCGCGGGAAGTTCGGCGCAGAGTCTCTTGGGCATCAACTCGACGCTCGTTTATACCGGCGTGTGGTGCAAGTACATCACAAAGTGCCTCGTCTGTCCCGCGCTGCCCAACAACGAAGGGACGTTCGCGCCGATCACCGTCACCGCGCCGGCCGGCAGCTTCGTGAATCCGGTCTTCCCCGCGCCGGTCAAGATGAAGCCGAGCACCGGTCACTATATCCCCGCCGCGATCGTTCACGCGCTCTCGGACGTGATCCCCGAACGGATTCTGGCCGAGTCCGGCAACAAATTTTTGGTCTACATGGCGGGCCGCAGCGAAGCGGGCCATGCGTTCTCAGACCTGATGTTCGTGATGGGCGGGATGGGCGCACGCGCGAACAAGGACGGGTTGCACTGCATGAGCTTTCCGGCGAACTCGTCGAATTTGCCGGTCGAAGTGCTCGAGGCGGCGATGCCGGTGCGCGTGAGCCACAAGCGGCTGCGCGTCGATTCCGGCGGTCCCGGCCGTTTTCGCGGCGGTTGCGGCCAAGAATTCGAATTCGAATCGCTCTCGGCGTCTCCGATGACGGTGCGCGCCGAGCATGGCAAACTCTACACCGCCCCGCTCGGATTGCGCGGCGGAAAGCCGGGCGCGCCGGGCGGTCTCAGCCTCAACGGCTCCGCGATCCTAGACAAGTCGGCGGTCTCGCTCGCGCGCGGCGACGTGCTGAATCTGCAGACGCCGGGTTCCGGCGGCGCGTATCCGCCGGCCGAGCGCGATCCTGCCGCGCTCGCGCGCGATGTCGCGAACGGCATCGTCTCGGCGAGCTCGGCGAAAACCGACTATCGATGACCGCCCGAAAGCGCCGCGCGGCGGCGAATTTCGCGCTCGGCGTCGACATCGGCGGGACGTTCACCGATCTCGTCTTGCTCGATCGCGCGACGGGCCGGCTCGCCGCCGGAAAAGTGCTGACCGATTATGACGACTTGGCCGGCGCGGTCCTGAAAGGCGCCGAACAACTCATCGCCGATAACAACGTCGCCGGCGCCGGCGTGAAGAACGTCGTGCACGGAACGACGCTCGTCACCAACGCCTTGATTCAACGCACCGGCGCCGCGACGGCGCTCGTCGTGACCCGCGGTTTTCGCGATGTCCTGGAATTCGGGCGCGAAAGCCGATACGACATCTATGCCATCGATCTCGAGATCCCGGCGCCGCTGGTGGCGCGCGAGATGGTCTTCGAGGTGAGCGAGCGGCTCGACAGCGCCGGGCGCGTCGTCGAAGCGCTCGATGAGTCGGAAGTGCGCACGCTCGCGCGCGAGTTGCGCCGGCACAAGGTCTCGGCGGTCGCCGTCTGCCTGTTGCACGCCTATCGCAATGCGGCGCACGAGCGGCGGATCGCGGAGATCTTCGCGCGAGAGGCGCCCGGGATCGTGGTCTCGCTCTCGTCCGACGTGATGCCGGACATTCGCGAGTTCGAACGCGCCTGCACGACGGTCGCCAACGCCTACGTGCAGCCGGCGATCCGCGGCTACCTTGAAGAACTCGCGAGTCGCCTGCGTTCGCTGAAGATCACGGCTCCGCTCTTGCTCATGTCGTCCGACGGCGGGACCGTCAGCACGCAAACGGCCGTGCGCCATCCGATCCGGCTGGTCGAATCCGGACCGGCCGGTGGCGCGATTGCGGCATCATTCATCGGACGGGGACACGGGCTCGACCACGTCATGGCCTACGACATGGGCGGAACGACGGCGAAGGTCTGCCTGATCGACGACGGCGCGCCGGAGAAGACCGACCAGTTCGAATTCGGCCGCGTCGACCGGTTCGCCAAGGGCAGTGGGCTGCCGCTCAAAGTTCCGGCGCTCGAGATGATCGAGATCGGCGCGGGCGGCGGGAGCATCGCGCGCGTCGACGTGATGGGGCGGCTGCGCGTCGGTCCCGACAGCGCCGCCGCGGCGCCGGGTCCGGCGTGTTACGGTTTGGGCGGGACCTTGCCGACCGTCACCGACGCCGACCTGTATCTCGGCTATTTGGCCGCCGACTCGTTTCTCGGCGGCGCGATGCGCTTAGACGCCAAGGCGGCCGCGGCGGCGATCAAGGAACACGTCGCGCGGCCGCTTAGTTTGTCGACGACGCGCGCGGCCTGGGGTATCCACGAGGTCGTCAACGACAACATGGCGCGCGCCGCGAAGATCCATTGCCTGGAGCGCGGCAAGGACGCGCGCGAGTACACGCTGGTCGCCTACGGCGGGGCCGGTCCGGTCCATGCCGAGGGCATCGCGCGCGCGCTCGACATCCGGACGATCGTCTATCCGTTGCGCGCCGGCGTCATGTCGGCGTTCGGCTTCTTGGTCGCGCCGCCGGCCTTGGAATTATTGCGTGCGATCGTGGCTCCGCTGGCACAACTCGACTTTGCCGAGGTCAATCGCGTCCTGGGCGCGATGGAGACCGAAGGACGCGCGCTCGTGAAGACGGCCGGCGTCCCGATTCGAGAGTGTGCGGTCCGGCGCGAATTCGGGATCCGTTTTGCGGGACAGAGTTTCGAACTCTCGGTTGCGCTGCCGAGTGGGCGCTTGAGCGCCGGGGACGTCGCCGCCATCCGCGCCGGTTTTCTGAAGCACTATCGCGAGCGCTTCCATCGGCTCAATCCCGATGTGCCGCTCGAGGTCGTCAACTGCCGCGTCGTCGTGAGCGGGCCGGAGCAGCCGATCAAGGTGGCGCGCACGAGCGCGCGCGGCCGGCGCGCGAAGAAAGGCCAGCGCGACGTCTATCTCCCCGAGCGGGCGGCGTTCGTTTCATGCCCTGTCTACGATCGCTATGCCCTCGCGGCCGGCGCCAATTTGCGCGGCCCTGCGGTGGTGGAAGAAGTCGAATCGACGGTGCTGCTTGGCACCGGCGCCGTTGCGACGGTAGCGCGCAACGGCAACCTCGTCGTCAAACGATGAACGCCGCCGAGAAGCTCGGCGAGTTCGTCGCCGGTTTGCAGTGGAGCGATGTCCCTGCCCCGCTGCGCGAGAAGGTCAAGGCGCACGTGCTGGACACGCTCGGCGTCATCTGCGCGGGTGTCGCGACCGACGAAGGCCGCGCGGCGCAGGCGGTCGTGCGGCGCTGGGGCGGCATTGCAGAGGCGTCGGTCATCGCGCTGGACTGGCGCGTCCCCGCGCCGCACGCAGCCTTCCTCAACACGTTGCACGGCCGGCTGCACACCTTCGACGATACGTACGAAGCAGGACCGCTGCATCCGGGCAGCGCCGTCGTAAGTTCCGCGCTCGCCGCCGCCGAAGCGAACGGCGCATCGGGCGCCGATTTTCTCGCGGCAGTCTTGGCCGGCCACGAGGTCGCCGTGCGCCTCTCGCTCGCGCTCGGACCGGCGCACTACGGTGCGGGCTTTCATAATACCGGGACGTGCAACGCGTTCAGCGCCTGCGCCGCCGCGGCGCGCATCGCCGGGCTCGACGGACCGGCGACCGCCGACGCACTCGGTCTGGCGGGCGAAGCTGCGGCGGGTCTGCGGCAATATCAAGTGGATGGTTCGATGGCCGACAGCAGCCTCAATGCGGCGCGGGCGGCGCAGACCGGCGTAACGGCGGTCGAATTGCGGCGCGCCGGATTGGCGGGCCCGCGCGGCATACTCGACGGGCCTTGGGGAATCTGCCGCGTGATGTCCGCCGAACCTCACCTCGAACGGCTCGATCGCGACCTTGGTTCGACGTACGAGTTTTCCGCGACCGCGCTCAAGCCGTACCCCTCGTGCCGGTTTACGCACGGGCCGATCGCCGTGCTCCTGGCGCTGCGCCGCGAGCATCGTTTCGAGGCGAGCGACGTCGAGGCGATCGAGATCGCGACGTTCCGCGACTCGATCAGCGTTTCGGATCATCCGGAGATTCGCTCGCGCCTCGATGCGATTTTGAGTCACCAGTATAATGCGGCGCTCGCGCTGATCGACGGGAAGATCATGCTCGAGTCCTTCGACGAGGAGAAGCGATCAGACGCGACGCTCCTCGCGTTGGCGAAACGTGTGAGCGTCCTCTTCGACCCGCAGTTTCAAGAAATGTATCCGGCAAAGTGGCCTCATCGCGTGAGCGTGTCGCTAAGCGATGGCCGCAGGTTCGAGGCGCAGAGCGATCATCCGCCGGGTGGCGTCGATTCGCCGCTCGGTTGGGAACAAGTGGTAGAGAAGTTCATGACGCTCGCGGTTTCTCGCCTCGGCGAAGCCGCCGCGGAACGCGTCGTCGCAATCGTCCCGACCCTAGATGAGCGCGCCGATTTCGCTGAGTTCGCGGGCGTTCTGCGTGGGTTCGCCGCGGCCGAATAGCGCCGGCTACCACCGAATCTGAGACTCCGGATCGTCCACAACGACGACATCATACCTTTCCAACATCGGCATCAGGATATTTTCCAGCTCGCCCTTCCAGAGTTCCCCTTCGTAGAACTGCGCCTTCATCGGTTCGCGCGACTCAGCGTTCGGAAAGCCGCGCATGAAGAAGAACGTATCGGGATCTTCGATGGAAGAAAACGGCCCCAAGAGTTTCATGCCGATCGCGATGTGCGCCGGGGTCGATTTGGAGCGAAATATCTCGAGAAACTCGGAGCGCATCCCCGGCTTCGTCTTGTAGGTGCGCATTTCGACGACCATTATTAGACCTCCGCAACCATGGTCATTGGCGTCCGAGAATCATCGACGGATCGTAGATACTGTCTGCCCGTGTCTGTGTGCCTGCAACAAGGCTCGGAACGAGGAAGACGCCAGCAAGACAGTGCTTCTTCGGCGTTCGACTCACTCGAGCAAGCGAGCGAGGCTCGGCAAGCCTTCGCCGAAAGTTGGATGGATGGCCATGAAGGCGTCGAGCTGGCGCCACGTCGCCCCGAGTTCGATCGCGAAGGCGATGACGTGCACGAGTTCGCCGGCTTCGTAGCCGACCAGCGTCGCGCCGACGATCTTGTCGTTCGACGTGTCGACGACCAAGCGGTAGAACCCCAGCTCGAGGTCCCATTCCGAACCGCGCGCGACCTCTTCGAGCTGGAGCGTGACCGAACGCGCCGCAATGCCTTTCTTTTGCGCTTGCTCTTCGGTTAAACCGGTGCGCGCCAGTTGTGGTTCGGTGAACGTCGAGTACGAGAGGACGCGATCGTCGCGCTTGCGCGGCGTGCCGGCGAAAGTCGACTTTAGGCGCCGAAAGTCTTCCCACGAGACGTGCGTAAATGCGGGTTGGCCCGCGACGTCGCCGAGCCCGTAGACGCCCGGACAGGTCGCCTGCAAGAACTCATCGACTTTGACGAAGCCGCGCTCGAGTTCGATCCCGGAGGCCTCGGCCTTGAGATCGGCGCTGTTCGGCGTCCGTCCGGTCGCAACCAGTAACCCCTCGGCTTCCAGTATGCCCCCGTCGGATAACTCGACCCGAAAGCCGCCGCCGTCGTGTGAGACGCGTTTCGCCCTCGCGTCGAAGCGCAGCGTCATCCCGTCGCGTTCGAAGCTCGTACGTAGGACGGCGGACGCGTCGGGTTCTTCGCGGTCCATCACCCGGTCCGCCGGCGTCACGACGGTCACGCGGCTGCCGAGACGGTGCGCCCCCTGCCCGAGTTCGAGCCCGATGTAGCCCCCGCCGACCACGATCAGCCGCTCCGGCAACGTCTCTTGGTCGAAGAAGTCGTGATTGGTCAGGTACGGAACGTCGGCCAGACCTTCGATCGGCGGCTTCGCGGCGCTCGTTCCCGTATCGATGACGACGCGCTTCGCGCGAATTTCACGGTCCCCAGCGCGCACGATTCGCTCGCCGGCAAACTCGGCGCCGGCACAGACGATCTCGACGCCGGCCTTTTCGAGTTTCGGTTGGATGCCGTCGTGCCACTCGGCGACGACGCGGCGCACGCGCTGCATGACGGCCCGCTGGTCGACGCTCACGTCGGCGTTCACCCCGAGACTGCTCGCTAACCGCGCGCGGCCGGCGTTGTGGGCCGACGCGAGAAACGCTTTGGATGGCGTGCAGCCGTAGTTGACGCAGCTGCCACCGAGCTTGTCACGCTCGAAGAGGACGACGCGCTTCCCGTTCTTCGCGGCGTCGACCGCCAGCGGGACGCCGCCCTGTCCGCTCCCGATGACGACGAGGTCGGCCTCTTCGATAGCCATGCTGGTCGAGCGTTAGCATCAAGCTGCGAGGTACTTCCTGCTGACGGGGCGTTTGCCTCGGCTTATCCTCCTTGCACCACGACGCGTCGCGCGGCCGAGCGCCACACGACGTACGCAGCGA
>DHWK01000092.1:0-1154 GCA_002413145.1 bacterium UBP12_UBA5184 | reverse complement strand
GCGCCACACGACGTACGCAGCGAGTGCGAAGATGCCGAGCCACATGAGTTGGGTGCCGAACGCCGCCGCCCAGTGCGAACGCGGCAACGTACCGATGTAGATTTGCAACGGGGTCGAGTAGATAGCTGCGAACGGCAAGCCCTGCACGATCTGCCCGAGGATTCCGGGGAAGAAGGCGAGCGGAAGGATTTGACCGCTCAGGAGATCCGACGCCCAGCGCACCATGAGTTGGATGGCGAACGTCTCAAGCGTCCAAAAGGCGACCGCATTCATCAAGAAGTTCAAGAAGAAATTTACGAGATAGCCGAGGACGAAGGCCAGGGCGAACGCCGCCAACGCGTCGGGTGAGGGCGTATCGATATGGACCAGCAAGAGCGAAAACAGCAGCGATGGGATGACCGTAAAGGCCGCAAAGACCGTCATGCCCACGCCGTCGCTAAAGAAGTAGAGCGGCAAGTTGATCGGCTTCATCAGGTCGGTCGCGATCGTCCCCTCGCGAATTCTTTCTCGAATCGCGCGGGTTCCGTCGACTTCCAGGATCAGCGACATCAACAGGGCGACGGTTGCGTAGGTGATCATCGCATGGAGCGGGATGCCGGCGGGAGCCGCGTTCTGCGCGTAGAGCGCCGTCCAGACCGAGCGGAACAGATAGACGCGCACGACGAGCGAGCCGATCGCGGCAAAGACCTCGAACCGGTAGGTCGCCTCGCGTGAAAACGCCTTACGCGCGAACTCGACGTACGGTTCGGTTCGTTCGGCGAACGTCACGGCGGGGGCGGCTCGTCCGGCGGCGCGGCGACGTAACCCTCGAGATAGATGCGCCGGATGATCGATTCGAGTTCGGGTTCTTCGATCGAGACGTCGGTGATGCTGTACTTCTCGGCGACGCGCCGGATCAACTGATCGGCGCTGATCTCCCGGCGGTCGAAACGCAACCGAACGACGTTCCCCTCGCGCGAGCCCATTTCGACACCCTCGAGCGCGACCTCTTGCGGCTCGGTGAGCTGCACGACGAGCGTCCGGTGAGTACCGTATTGCTCCTTGAGCGTCTCGATCTCGCCGTCGAAGACCATTCGCCCGTGGTCGATCAACAGGATGCGCCGGCAGAGGCGTTCGACGTCGTTGAGATCGTGGGTCGTCAGGATCACGGTCGT
>DHWK01000083.1:12981-13845 GCA_002413145.1 bacterium UBP12_UBA5184 | reverse complement strand
AGATGTGTAGGGCGCGTCAGCCCCGTCCCCACCGCCGCCGTCAGGATGACGAACGCCGCTCCCAGGACAACCGCACGTCGCATCCGGACACCCTACGCGGTCGCCTGGCGCGGCTCGCCGGTGCGCGATCGGCGAAAGAAGGCCCGGATCGGGTGTACCGTCGTCGGTGACCCTGTGGCGGAATTGGTAGACGCACCGGGCTTAAACCCCGGAGGCCTCCGGGCCGTGTGGGTTCGATTCCCACCGTCGGCTCAGGGCTTTTCATCACTTTCGCGGAGGATCAATGGCGCTGCGCAAATTCATCATCGAACGTGACATCCCGGCGGTCGGTTCCCTCGATCGCGACCAACTTCGCGGTGCGGCCGCGAAGTCGAACGACGCCTTGCGCCAGCTCGGGCCCGACATCCAGTGGGTCGAAAGCTACGTCGCGGGCGACAAGACATTCTGCGTCTACCTTGCCAAAGATGAGGCGCTCATCCACAAGCATGCCGAGATCAGCGGCTTTCCGGCGAGTAAGATTACCGAGGTTCGCAAGATGATCGATCCGACGACCGAAAAGACTGAGTAGGCGGGCGAGCGGCCGGGCCGCGACCAGGACCGGGTCCGGCGGCTCCATAATTCTGGGCGGCTGGAACGGTCCGCAACGGGTAGGTGGCCGAGTGGTTAAAGGCGGCAGACTGTAAATCTGCTCCGCAATGCGGTACGCTGGTTCGAATCCAGCCCTGCCCACCAAAAAGCGCGGGCGTTACATAGTGGTAATGTCTCTGCCTTCCAAGCAGATGTCGCGAGTTCGATTCTCGCCGCCCGCTCCGACTAGGCCCTTGTAGCTCAGTGGTAGAGCGCGTCCTTGGTAAGGACGAGGTC
>DHWK01000083.1:12540-12919 GCA_002413145.1 bacterium UBP12_UBA5184 | reverse complement strand
TTGTAGCTCAGTGGTAGAGCGCGATCTTGGTAAGATCGAGGCCCCGGGTTCAATCCCCGGCGAGGGCTCCACTGGTTTCTCCCTTAGGGCCGGCCCACTCGCTCGACCCGCCGCGCGGGAAGCGCGCGGATCCCGTCATGCGGCCGGCCGACGACGGCCTCGGCGTCCGAAATCGGCCGCGGCACCCCGGCGTCCGATGCCGTCGCGCTGGAGGCAGCCGAAGCGACGGTGCCGCCCCAACTCGCCGTCGTCTGCGCGCTTGCGTTATACGCAACCCAGAGCAACGCGGTCAGCGCCGCGATTCCGATATAACGCTCGCGCATCGAGCGTGATAGTACTAGATCGGGTCGTGCGCTCCCTGGCGAATCAGCGCTTCGCT
>DHWK01000083.1:10332-12481 GCA_002413145.1 bacterium UBP12_UBA5184 | reverse complement strand
GGCGAATCAGCGCTTCGCCGATCGCGCGTGCCCAGGTCAGCGTTTGCGCGTCGCCGATCTCGCTTTTGGCGGCGAGCAGCTTCCCGAGCTCCTCATCGAAGAGCGCGCCGATCTCGGCCGGCGAGTGCATTCCGTGCCGCAAGCGCTGTGCGATCATGAGACGGTAGATTCGGTCGGTCGCTAGGTCTTCCATATATCCATCGAGCAAGCTCGCGCCGCGTCCGTTCAGGTATCCGTTCCGATAGCGAATCACGGTCCGCGCCGCAGCGCGCGTTCCCTCGATGGTTCTTTTCCCGACGCCCTTCACCGATGGACGAAGGTCCGGATGCGGATCGAAGCCGGGCGCGAAAGCGGCGATTTGGTTCGGCGCAGGAAACTGCGCGACCGCGATCGCGTTTTGATCGGGATGTCCCGTCCACGCGCCGTCCATCGCGCAGGCCGCTTCGTTCTTCTTGTCCTCGGCCAGGACGCGCAGGGCGCGCTCGTTGAGTTCGGCGTCTTCGCGGCTGGGGAAAAGAGCCGTCATCCCGCCCACGGCGAGCATGCCGTGCTTGTGGGCGATCGACGGTATCAGCCGGCGCAAGTTCTGGAAGAAGGGGACGTCGTGCGGAATGGTGTTGCGATCGGGGAGGATCCAATTTGGGTCGGCGAGCGTGAAGTCGATTAGGCTCGCCATATAATCCCAGCGCCCGAGATCGAGCCCGAGCAGATGCTCGCGAAGGTTGAACGCGAACTCTTCCAGCTGGAATGCCAGCGGATGCGATTCGCACAGCGCCATCGCTTTGAACTCGTCTTTCGGCCGGCCCTTGAAGAGAGCAAGGGCTTGGAAGACGTCGCGCCACCAGAGCGCTTCGAGGGCCGATTCCGATTTCGGAATGTAGATACAGAGCGGATGCCGCAGCCGGTCGAGGTCGAGGCGATAGATCAGCAGGGCCAAGTCGAACAGAGAAGCCGAGGTGATATCGTCCGGATAGACGCCCGCCTGTGAGATGTGCAGACCGCGCACCCGCGTCCAAATCACGGTGTTCGACGGTTTGATGCCGATCGTCGCGCCGCGCTTGGCATCCTCGTAGGTTAACTCGCCGTAGAGCGCTGCGATGACGTGGTCGATTCCGGCCAGGATGTGGTCCCACTGGTTGGCCAGCGAATCTTCGAGATCGAGCATGACGCCGGGTGCGCCCGAGTTCAACATTTTGACGACCAGGTCGGCCTCGTCGGCCGGGCCGGTCATCTGGTTGCGCTGATCGGCGCACCAGTTCGGCAACTCGATCTTCCAATCGGCCGTCGTCGCCTCCGACGGCGGGAGGTAGCCGGGGAGGCTGCCCTCGTGGGCGCGCGCGAGCGCGATTTTTCGCGCGGCGAGCAGCTCTTGCTGGCGGGGCGTGAAGCGCTCGTGGAGCGGCCGGTAGAAGGCCGCGAAGCCTGCCGGCAGGTCGCGCTCGATCGCAAAACCCGGCGGAGCGGCGTTCATCACGGGCAGAAGGTTCGGCGGCGAGCTCGGCGCGAGCCTCACGGGGCACCTCTCATTCACGGGGGCGGCCGGGCCGGCTAGCGGCGGACCATACCTAAGTGCAATTCATGCGTACCGGGATTACCCATTTTCGCTTCGCGGGAAGATTTGGACGCCGCTGCAGCGCTAGCGCGCGGAGCCCCGGCTGGTAGTCAAATACCCATGTTGCGCAGTCGGCCGCCTGGCCAGCGCGAACGTGGCGCGCAGCGCTACGCAGGCGAGGGCGAGCAGGCCGAGCCACGTCGGCAGCCTCGCGAGATCGAAGGCCGCGAGATTCCAAGGTCCGACGATCCCGACGTAAAGCGTCCAGCTGGTCTGCGCGAGGGCATGCGGATCGTACGCTGCGGCTAGTCTTTGCGCGGCGTCGGGGACGCGTTGCGTGACCAGCGCCGAGATCGCTTCGAAGATGCCGAAGACCACAATCGCGGCGAGTGCCGCGCTCGGTAAGCGGCGGCTAAGCAACGTGAAGACGAGGAGTGCCGCCACGCCCGCGGCCGCGATCGGAAGAATTGCGCCGAGGCTCGAAAACTGCACCCACGGGATAGCAAGCGCGACGATCGCCAGCGTGAGGATCGCCCGCGCCGAGGGCAGGGCGACGTACAACAGAAGAGCGCACGGCAGCGCGGCTGCGATTTGCAA
>DHWK01000083.1:3825-10265 GCA_002413145.1 bacterium UBP12_UBA5184 | reverse complement strand
GCCGAACGGTCCGCCGACGAGCGTCAGCGCGACCGGCAGCGCCACCAGCAACGCCGGTGACGACAGGCGCCGGGCTGCGATCGGCGCCGCCCAAAGCGAAATCGCGAGCATCACGGCGTAGGAGATCTCGCCGGCGCGTATCGCTGCGGCGTCGCTCGCTCCGACGCGGTGTAGCACCGAGCTCAGGCTCAGCTGGCGCGAACTGATGAGCTCCGAGAGCGCGTGCGCCGGCAGCACCTGACGGACGTACTCGAGGTTGAGGTCCCAACCGCCGGTCCAGAGCGAGAGTCCGCCCAGCGCGACCGCTGCTGCCCCCAACCCGAGACGCGCGCGCGGGCACCACAGGAACAGCGCGAGCGCCGCGGGCAACGCAACGTGCGGTTCGATGGTCGCGCAGGCGACGGCGGCCGCGGCTGCATTGGGCCGGCCGCTCGCGACGAAGTATCCGGCCAGGGCGAGCGCGGCGACCGCGATCGGCGCCACCTGGCCGAGCGTCCAGGCGGCATACCCGTCGCCCAGGAGAAATGCCCCGGCGATCACGCCGATGGGCAGATTCGTCAAGCGGCGCATCGAGGCAACCGTCAGGCCGAAACTCAACACGAGAACGACGCTCCAGACGATGACGGCGACGGCGTACGGAAGGCGGGCCAGCGCGCGGAACGGAGCTAGGGCATAGGGCGGCAGCGGCGCGGGCGCCGCGAGATTCGGGATCCCGCGGTTCAGCCAGGTGGCCCGAGGTGCGCGTTCGCACGAACCGAGCGGCTCGCTGCGGTATGGATCGGCGGCGCGGTCGAGCGCCGCTCCGGCGCAGTAAAATGCGTTGAAGTCGCGCATGAGGGCGGAGGGTCGCGTCTCGGGCCTGAGCGCGAAGAGGGCCACGACCGCCACGGCGACGGCCGCGACCGCGAGGCGCTGCTCCGTCCGGCCGAGAGGGTTCACCCCTTAGTGTTCGGCAGAACGGGCGGAAGATGGATTCCGGGGGCCCGCTCGCGGGGGTACGCGTCCTCGACTGCTCGACGATGATCGCCGCGCCGACCACGGCGGCAACGCTCGCCGACTACGGCGCGGAGGTCATTAAGCTCGAGCGGCCCGGCGCCGGCGATCCCGTGCGACGGTTCGGCGCGCAGCGCGAGGGTCAAGGTCTGTACTGGAAAGCGCTCGGCCGGAACAAAAAGAGCGTCGCGCTCGATCTGCATGGTGCCGAAGCGCAGTCGCTGCTGCTGCGCTGGTTACCGAGTTTCGACGTCATCATCGAAAACTTTCGGCCCGGAACGCTCGAGCGCTGGAACCTCGCGCCCGAACGGTTGCTCGACGCCGCGCCGCATGTGGTGATCTTGCGGATGACCGCGTTCGGTCAAAATGGGCCGTATCGCGACCGCGCCGGATTTGGAACGCTGGCCGAAGCGATGACGGGGATCGCCTCGGTATCCGGTTACGACGACCAGCCGCCGCTGCTGCCGGCCTTTCCGCTCGCGGATATCATCGCCGGGCAATCTGCGGCGGCGGCGGTGTGTGCGTCCTATGCGCGCCGCCTCAAAACGGGCCAGGGCGAGGTCATCGACTTCGCGATCTATGAAGCCGCGCTGAAGCTCGTCGAACTGCAACTGAGCGAGTACGCCGCCAACGGCACGCTGCACCGCCGGCTGGGCAACCGGCTCGAAGATACCGCGCCGCGCGGCGCATATCTGTGCGGCGACGGCGCATACGTAGCGCTGTCGGGGAGCACGCAAGCGGTCGCCGAACGCGTGCTGCAGACGATCGGTGGCGACGCACTCGTCGCCGACCCGCGCTTTCGCACCAATGCCGATCGCGTTCGCTACGGCGAGCCGCTCGACGCCTTGATCGAAGGATTCTGTTCGCAGCGCACGCGCGATGAGGTCATCGCCATTTTCAACCGCGCCGGCTGCGCCGTGGGCCCGCTCGAAACGATCGATTCGGTCTTCGATAATCCCCAAATCGTCGCGCGCGGCTCGCTGGTGCGCCTCGCCGATGACGTCCTGGGCAGCGTGACGATCAACAATGCGTTTCCGCGCTTCGCGCGCGCCGGGATGCCGAAGCTTCACCCCGGCCGCTCGGCGGTCGGCTCCGACACCGCCGAGGTCTTGGACCGGGAACTGGGAATCGATCCTGAGAACATGCGACGCCTCGTCCAAGAAGGCGTCATCGGGCTTGCCACGACCCCGGGCGAGGGCCCGGCCCCCGAGCCCTAGCTCCGCGCAGAGAGAGGACCAACGCGATGACCGTCTCCCGGAAAACCTTCGTCGCGGGGAGCGCAGCCGCGCTCGCGACGATCGGCGTCATCAAGACGGCCGGCGCCGCCGAGTTCGATCTCAAGTGGGGCGTCGACGTTCCGCCGGATCATCCCATCAGCGTGCGCTCGGTCGAGGCGTTTGCCCGCGTCAAAGCGGCGAGCAAAGGACGCGTCGCCGTCAAGACGTTCGCGGGGAGCGTCCTCGGTTCCGATCCGAACATGATCTCGCAACTGCGCACCGGCGCGCTCGAGATGCTCGCGCTGCCGGGCGCCTTTCTTAACGAGCTCGCACCGGTCGCCTCGATCGAAAACCTCGCTTACGCCTTCCCTAACCGCGATGCGGTCTTTAAAGCGATGGACGGCGACCTTGGCCGGATCATCCGCTCGGAGATCACCTCCAAGATCAAGGCCCACGTCTTCGAACGAATCTGGGAGAACGGGTTCCGCGAGATCACGACCTCGACGAAGCCGATCCGCAACGTCTCCGACCTCGCCGGCCTCAAGATACGCGTCTCGCCCGGAAAGATTCGGATCGATACCTTCCAGTCGCTCGGCGCCTCGCCGACGCCGATCTCGCTGAGCGAATTATACACCTCGTTGCAGACGCACGTCGTCGACGCGCAAGAGAATCCACTGGTACTGATCGAGCAACAGAAATTCTACGAAGTTCAGAAGTACGTCTCGCTCTCCAATCACATTTGGTCGGGCTATTGGTCGCTCGTGAACGGGGACGTTTGGGACCGGCTGCCGGGCGACCTCAAGTCGCTTCTCGAAAAAGAGATGAATCGCGCCGCAGTCGAGGCGCGTAACGATATCAAGGTCCTCAACCTCTCGGTCGCAGACAAATTGCGGCGCCGCGGGATGAAGTTCAACGACGTCGACGTCGCTTCGTTCCGCAACAAGCTGATCGCCTCGAACTACTACCAGCGCTGGAAGAAAGAATTCGGCGACAAGGCCTGGACGGCGCTCGAGAAATACGCGAACAAGCTCGCATAGGGGAGAGCGATGGCCGCCGCCGATCCTGAACTTGCCGCAGCCGAAGCCGCCGCCGCAGTAGTCCACGTTGGCCAGAAAACGACGTTCCACCGGCCTTGGGCCGTCGCGGTCGACCGGGTCGTCGGCGGGGTCGCCGAACCGCTTGCGGCGTTGCTGGTCGCCGTCGAGATCGTGATCCTTGCCGGCAGCGTGCTGTTCCGATACGTGTTGCGCAGTCCACTGGTGTGGAGCGACGAGCTGGCGACGATCCTGCTGCTGTGGCTCGCGATGCTCGGTGCCGTGATCGCTTACCGCCGCGGCGAGCACATCCGCATGACGGCTCTGGTGCGGCGCGTTTCGTCGAACGTCCGAGAGGTGCTCGAGGCGATTTCGTCGGTGGTCGTCGCGATCTTCGTGATCGAACTGATGCCGGCTAGTCTGAAATTTTTCCAGCAAGAACAGATCGATTTGAGCCCGGCGCTCAGCATCCCGCGCTCGTACGTCGTGCTCGCGATCATCGTCGGTTTGGCCTTGATCTTGATCCTGGCGCTGCTAAGACTGAGCGAAACCGATCCCAAGGCCGTCGCCGTCGCAGTCGTCCTGGGCGTCGTGGTGAGCGGCGCGGTTTGGTTCGAACGCGGCGCGTTCCAAAGTTTCGGCAACGCGAACCTGGTCATCTTCTTCGTTGGGTTGGTTGGAATCTGCGTCGCGATCGGAATTCCAATCGCGTTCGCGTTTGGCGTCGGGACGTTGAGTTATCTCGCGATCACGACCCACGTGCCGCTCAACACGGTTGTAAGCCGGATGGACGAGGGCGTCTCGAATCTCGTCTTGCTGGCGGTGCCGCTCTTTATCTTCCTCGGATTGATCATGGAAGGATCGGGGATCGCGCGGCGGCTGGTTAACGCCTTGGCGGCGCTCTTCGGGCATTTCCGCGGCGGGCTCAACATCGTGCTGGTGGCGGCGATGTACGTCGTTTCGGGGATCTCCGGGTCGAAGATCGCCGACATGGCGGCCGTCGCGCCGGTGCTCTTCCCCGATATGGAACGTCGCGGGCACAAACGCACCGAGATGATCTCGCTGCTGGCGGCCTCCGGGGCGATGGCCGAGACGATCCCCCCGAGCCTCGTGCTGATCATTATCGGTTCGGTGACCGGCGTTTCGATCGGCGCTCTCTTCAAGGCCGGCCTGCTGCCGGCACTCGTCTGCGCGGTCGCAATCGTCGTCGTCGCATTGTACGGGTCGCGGCGAGAGAACGCGCAATTGAGCGTGCGTTTACCCTTCAGAGACATCCTGTGGGCGCTCGTCGTCGCGTTACCGGGCC
Organism: bacterium UBP12_UBA5184; assembly: GCA_002413145.1. Classification (GTDB taxonomy): domain Bacteria; phylum Vulcanimicrobiota; class Vulcanimicrobiia; order Vulcanimicrobiales; family Vulcanimicrobiaceae; genus Zemelea. The sequence continues at coordinate 5,715 of DHWK01000083.1, read as the reverse complement.
TCGCGCTGCCGGTCGTGATCCGCTACTTCGTCATCGATGGGATCGCGACCGCGACCGAGGTCAGCGTCGTCGGCATCGTCTATACCTTGCTCGTCGGGTTCTTGATCTATCGCGAGCTCGACTGGCGGATCATCTATCCGACGCTACTCGATACCGTCGCGCTTGCCGGCGCGATCTTGCTGATCATCGCGACGGCGACGTCGATGGGTTGGGCGCTCACGCAATCCGGCTTCGCGCAGCAGCTAGCCGACATCTTACGCAGTGCGCCCGGCGGAGCGACCGGAATTTTGCTGGTCTCGATCCTGATGTTCGTCGTCCTGGGCTCGGTGCTCGAGGGGATTCCTGCGATGGTGCTCTTCGGGCCGCTGCTCTTTCCGGTCGCGAAGGCCGCCGGCATAAACGAAGTGCACTACGCGATCGTCGCAGTGCTGGCGATGGGCATCGGTCTGTTTGCGCCGCCGCTCGGCGTCGGCTACTATAGCGCTTGCGCGATCGGTAAGGCGAGCCCGGACGCGGCGGTCTTTCCAATCCTTCCCTACTTGGGAGCGCTGCTGCTCGCGTTGATCCTGATCGCGCTCGTTCCGGAGATTTCGCTCGTGTTCGTGCACGGAGCAGGGCAGTAACGAGCAGCCAGTTAGCCTTCGAGTTCGGCGAGACTCTCGACAACCTTCAGCTGCCGGCTCAAGCCGCTCAGGTCGAAGATTCGCCGGGCGGGACAGTCTTTCGGGACGACGATTCGCAGCCGGCCGCCCACGGACTTATGCTTTCGTACGAGAACATTTAAGGTGGAACTGTCGAGGTAGGTGACCTCGCTGAAATCGACGACGATCGTCCGCGTGCCGTCGTCCGCGCCGTTTAGGCTAGACTCGAACGCGTCGGAAGTGGCAAGGTCGAACTCTCCGCTCAGCGGGAGGACGACCAGCGAACCCTTTTCGTAGGGTACCGGCTTATCGTGCATTGGGCGACTTTCTATTGAGACGCTGTAGGGCTGCGCTCGAGTCCACCCAAGGACGCGGAAATGAACGCGGGTCGATACGACAACCGGGCGCTCATACGTCCTGAAGCGGTCGCGTTCCCTGCAGAGTTGGCTAGCCAGGGCCCCTCTTGGGGGGCGAGGCGGCCATTGGTGCGCCCGGGGTGATTCGAACACCCAACCTGAGGCTTAGGAGTCCCCCGCTCTATCCATTTGAGCTACGGGCGCGCTGTGACGATGCGGGACCGCCGAGCCTGTTCGCCGCCTCCGCGGCGGCTAACTCCATCGGACCGGCCGAGCGGCGATTTACAGGGGCCCGGTCTCCGTGCTAGTATGGGGTCTTGACGGGCTGCGTGTCCGTCTTTTTGATGTCGGGTAACCAACTGGGGAACGGGGATGGCCAAGAAAGAAAACCGGATCATGGTGGTGCTGGCGTGCAACGAATGCAAGCGGCGGAACTACAATTCGCAAAAGAATAAACAGCACACCAGCGACCGGCTCGAGCTGTCCAAGTATTGCCGTTGGTGCCGCTGCCATCGCCCCCACCGCGAGACGAAGTAGCTTCGAACTTGAAGGGCGGTAGCTCAATTGGTAGAGTTGCGNNCGGTTGCAGGTTCGAGTCCTGTCCGCCCTGCCACATTTTCCAAGGAGCAAGACGCAAGAGATGAATAGGCCCACGGGGGGCGGTGGTCGCCCAGGTTCGGGAGATCGTGCTGCGCGCGCCGCGCGCACGGACCAGTTCTTTCGTGGCCTCGTCGCAGAGATGCGCCGCGTCACCTGGCCGACGCGCCAGGAATGGATTTCAGCGACCGTGCTTACGGTGGCCCTGGTTGCGGTGGTCGGACTCTACACCTATAGCATCGACGAGCTCTTCGGTTTCCTCTTCGGGCTGGTGCACAAGTGAGGGATCCCTTTCT
>DHWK01000083.1:3119-3500 GCA_002413145.1 bacterium UBP12_UBA5184 | reverse complement strand
AACAAGGTCAAGGCGAACCTCGAACGCCGCATCCACTCTATGGCGATGCAGGACAAGATCTTCCGCGTGCTCGTGCCGATGGAAGACGAGGTCGAATTCAAGGACGGCAAGCGCAAGATCACGCCCAAGAAAGTCTTCCCGGGGTACGTCCTGGTCGAGATGGACATGGACGATTCGTCGTGGTACGTCGTGCGCAATACCTCCGGCGTTACCGGCTTCGTCGGCTCGCCCGGCTCGGGTGAAAAGCCCGTGCCGTTGCAAGAGAAAGAAGTCAAGACGATCCTCAAGCAGATGGGGATCGAGACCCCCAAGCTCAAGATCGACTTCGCCAAGGGCGATCGCGTCAAGGTCACGAGCGGCCCGTTCTTCGACTTCACCGGC
>DHWK01000083.1:0-3042 GCA_002413145.1 bacterium UBP12_UBA5184 | reverse complement strand
GATGTGTATAAGAGACAGACGAGATCCTGGCCGCCAAAGAAAAGGTCCGCGCCCTCATCTCGATCTTCGGCCGCGAGACGCCGGTCGAACTCGAGTTTTACCAGATCGAAAAGGTCTAAAGCCGTTGACCCGACTGAGGCGCCGACGCTATAATCCCTAGGTTGCGCCGACCAGCCCCACCCCGGCCCGGCGCCGCTTCACGAGGGGGAGACTGCCGTCCAGGCATTCGTCAGGAGAACTCATGGCCAAGAAAGTCGTCGGGACGATCGGCTTACAGCTCGACGCCGGTAAAGCGACGCCGGCGCCGCCCGTCGGTCCCGCGCTCGGACCTTACTCGCTGAACATCATGGCGTTCTGTAAGGAGTACAACGAGCGCACCCAATCCCAGGCCGGGATGGTCATCCCGGTCCAGATCACCGTTTACGAAGATCGCACGTTCACGTTCGTCACCAAGACGCCGCCGGCCAGTTTCCTGATCAAGCGGGCGCTCGGGTTGGAATCGGGTTCGGCGATCCCGAACCGGAACAAGGTCGGGAAGATCACGCAGAAACAACTGCGCGAGATCGCCGAGACGAAGATGGCGGATCTCAACGCGAACGACCTCGACCAAGCGGTCCGCATCATCGCCGGCACGGCGCGTTCGATGGGCGTCGAGGTCGCGTCATGAAGCGGCATGGTAAGAAGTACCGGGACACGCTCAAATCCTTCGATCGCGAGAAGATGTACGATCCGGCCGAAGCGACCCAGATCGTCAAGCGCAATGCAAAATCGAAATTCGACGAGACGATCGAGATCCACGTGCGGCTCGGCGTCGATCCGAAGAAGAGCGACCAAAACGTTCGGGGCACCGTTCAGCTTCCGCACGGGACCGGGCGCACCGTTCGCGTCATCGCGTTCGCGAAGGGCGACAAGGCAAAGGAGGCCGAGGCGGCCGGCGCCGACATCGTCGGCGATCAGGATTTGATCGATCGCATCAAGGGCGGATTTTCCGAGTTCGACGTCGCCGTCGCGACGCCCGATATGATGCCGGCGATCGGTAAAGAGCTCGGGCGCATCCTCGCGCAGAAGATGCCCAATCCAAAGTCCGGGACGGTCTCCGCCAACATCGGCGGCGCCGTGCGAGAGATCAAGGCCGGTAAGGTCGAGTATCGCCTCGACAAAGCGGGGATCGTGCACACGATCGTCGGGAAAGCGAGCTTCGGCGAGCAGCAGCTCGCAGAGAACGTAACGACGCTGCTCGACGCCATCGTGCGCGCCAAACCTTCGTCCTCAAAGGGGACGTACCTCAAGAGCATCACGCTGGCGAGTACGATGGGTCCCGGCGTGCGCGTCGATCCGAACCGCGTTAGGACCGCAGCCGCCGCCTGACGCTCCGGGCAGCGCCCCGGATGGACGAGGCGGCCTTCGCGAAGCCGAAGCCGAGCGTCGAGGGTAGCCGAAAGCGCTTGACCGCCGCAGGGTGGTTGTATATGATAGCCCCTGGCTCCGATGACCGTAGGTCCGCCAGCGGGCGGGTAATGCGCAAGCGCCTACCGAGGATGTGCGATCGCGTTCCGTGACGTTCGCCCGCGCGAACGATTCCGGCCGGCGGCGCGCTCCGAGAGCGGGGCGCATTCTTTTTTTCTACAGAAAGATAACCGCCGATGCCGACCGCGAAGAAAGAACAGACGATCGGCGAGTTGCGCCGCCGGCTCGCCTCCGCGAAATATCTGTTCTTCACGAACTACTCCGGGCTCAGCGTCGGTGAGATCACCAAGCTGCGCGCCGAGCTGCGCAAAGACGGCAACACCTACGCCGTCGTGAAGAACACGCTCTTCGCGCGCGCCGCCGACGCGTTGCTGGCCAAGGCGGTCGAGGAATTTCTCGCCGGCCCGACCGGGATCGTCTTTGCCCCGAGCGATCCGGTATCGCCCGCCAAGGCCCTCAAACAGTTCAGCGACGGCGTCAAGCCGATCGAAATCAAAGCCGCGTACGTCGACGGCAAGGTTCTCGATGCGGCGGCGGTCGCGACCCTCGCTTCGCTCCCCTCGAAGCCCCAGCTCCAAGCTCAACTGCTGGGCACGTTCGTCAGTCCGCTACGCGGATTCGTCGGCGTGCTCGCAGCCAACCGCGGCGGATTCGTCCGTGTCCTCAGCGCTCGCGAGAAGCAACTCGCCGAGTCAGCATCTTAAGTAAACTAGGAGAAGCAGATCATGGCAGTTGCCGATATCATCGATCAAGTCGAAAAATTAACCGTCCTCGAGCTCAACGAGCTGGTCAAGTCGCTCGAAGAGAAGTGGGGCGTCAGCGCCGCCGCGCCGGTCGCCGTCGCCGCAGCGGCGGGGGGGGGCGCCCCCCCCGCGGGCGCCCGCCGCCTGACAGCCCGCTACTGACGATCGTTCAGACCCCGGCCTCGCTGCCGCTGGACTTTGTGATGGTGGTGATCGCGCTTCTCGGCTCGGTGGAGGTCACGGGTGGCGTGATGGCCGCGCTGGTCGCGACCGCGTTGCTGCGGCGCCGCCGTTTTTCCATCGACTTGCTCGCGCCGGTGGCGTTCCTGCTGGTCGCCAGCATCATCGAAGTCGCCGGCAAGCTGATCATCCACCAGCCGTCCCCGCCGGCAACGCTGGTCCGCGGACCCAGGTTCGGCGTCGGGGTGTCGCCTCCGTACTCCTTTCCCAGCGGCCACATGGTGCGCGCGACCTTTGTCTACGGGCTGGTGGCTTTGCGCCTGGACGGTCGCTTCCGGAGCGCGTGGTGGCCATGGCTGTGCGTGCTGCTGGTCTCGACCATCGGCTTCAGCCGGGTGTACCTGGGCAATCATTGGCCCGCCGACGTCGCGGGGGGCATCCTCCTTGGTGGCGCCGCCCTCGGTCTGACCCTGGCCTTGGCACCGCGCGCCAGCCTTGGCGAGGACATCGCGACTTAAGCTTTCGGCATGCCCCCGTTCAAGCTCCAGAGCGCCTTCGAACCCACCGGCGACCAGCCCCAGGCAATCGTCAAGCTGGTCGACGGGCTGCAGCAGGGGATGAGGGCGCAGACCTTGATGGGCGTGACCGGCAG
>DHWK01000152.1:26019-26235 GCA_002413145.1 bacterium UBP12_UBA5184 | reverse complement strand
TACCGGCTGCCCCACGCCGGGCTCAGCGGCGGCGTCACGCCGATTACCGACTGCTGGCGCTAACGTCGCGCAGGGCTTGGTCGAAGCGCGTCAAGATCGAGTAACGGTGGACGAGAAGAAGATTCACCGATTCTCCCGCGTTGCCCCAATCCTCGGTGAAACCGAGCTGGTAGCCGTTGCTGGAAGCTAGCCGAGCTAGCCGTTCATCGTAGTTGT
>DHWK01000152.1:17967-25921 GCA_002413145.1 bacterium UBP12_UBA5184 | reverse complement strand
CTCGGGATAAACGAGCGCGTAGATCGGCCGCCCGAGCCTGCGCTCGAGCGAAAACTTCGAGAGTCTGAGTTCGTGGACGACGGCTGCATCGGAGAGCGCGCGGAGATCGGGTGGGTGATTCGCGGTCAGGCTCTGCACCTCGATCAAACCGCTGCGTTCCATTTCGCGTAACTGATCCCAGGTATTGTGGCGTTTCGTCGTCGTCTTCCCGACGAAGTTCGTGTGCACGAACAGGGTCGCAGGAAAACCGTACTTTCGTAGGAGCGGAAACGCATTCTCGTAGATCCCGTGCCCGTTGTCGTCAAAGGTGAGTACCAGCGGCTTGGCAGGTAACGGCGCACCGCGCTCGAGGTGAGCGCGTAGCGCCGCCAGCGTCACGACGTGAAATCCGCCGCGCTTGACCGCCTCGAGTTGCGTTCGAAACGTCTCGAGCGTCGTGTCGAACCAGACTTCCTGGGGGCTGACGACGTCGTGCCAGACCAGCACCGCAACGTACGGCTGCTGCGCCCCGGCGGTAACCTGCGGGAGCGGAGATGCGGCGCCCAGCGCCAGGGCTGCGAGGCAAGCCAACGCGAAGGCTCGTGGCACGATAAGAGGTTTTCCGACGGGGGTTACGCCGAATCCCCGCTTCGGTGCCACTAACTTCTTGGGTGCGGCAGGCGCTCGACAGATTTCGCGCCGCGCCGTACGCGCGCTGGATCGTTCTCGCGGCCGGCGCCTTGCTCGGACTCGCGGCTGTCGCCGGATTCACGTTTCGCGAACGCTGGGAGCGGATGTCGCTCGAGAACGCCCTGCAGCGCGCAACGGGCTACGTTGTGACCCTCGACGCGGTGCGTCATAACGGCGCGACGCTGGTCGTCGAGGGATTGCACGCCCACTCGCGCGGCGGAGCTATCGTCGTCGACGTCGCGCGCGCCGAAGTCGCGACGAGCGAGCGAGGGATCGTCGCGAGGGTAGAACGTCCAAGGCTGACGCTTTTACCCGATCGCTGGCAGGGCGACGAGCGCGAGAAACTGACGGCCGCCGTTCGGGCGCTGCACGTCGACGCCCTCGACGCCAGCGTTGTGGACGGCAGCATCCTCGTCGCGCGCGGCGTAGTCCCGGAAGCGGCGGTCTCTTTCGCCGACGTGCGCGGCAACCTAGGCCTGCGGGACGGCGAACCGAGTTTCGCGCTGTCGCTCGATCTCGTCGACGGCAGCGCCCGCTTCCCAATCTCCGCGCGCACCGAACCCGGCGCTTCGGCGACGCCGGCGGTGCGTTGGGAAGCGGCGGCGCTTCCACTGGGCGCGCTCGGCGCCGCGATCTCGCAAGACGCGCCGGTCCACATCCGGGCAGGCTGGCTCACCGGCGTCTCGCTCACACAGGACCGAGCGGCGCTGCGCGCGCAGGCGAGGGTCGAGGCCGCGAACGTCGAGCTCCGCTCGGGAAGCGTGCACGTCCTCGCCGGCTTGAACGGCAATCTCGAAATGGGGACGCATTCGATCGGAAGCGGCGGCCTCAGAGCCACGCTCGACGGGATACCGTTCGAGTTTACCGGCGAAGTCTCGGATCTTCGCTCGCGTCTGGCGTGGATCGTCGAGGGTTCGCCGGATCTGCGCCGGCTCGGCCGTTTGATGTTCTCGGTCGCCGCCGAACCCAAACTGCAGTCGATGCGCGTCGAGTGGACGGCACCCGGGGTCGGCTTCTCGAAGTACTCGATCGCGACGGACAACGGTCCGCTAACGATCAGCGCCGTCATCCTCAATCCGCGCGAGCCGACGCTGCGGCTCGACACCGCGATTGCGGACGATCACGTCTTCTCGAGCGGCGAGCGCACCTCATCGATGGGCGTCCGCACGCACGCGATCGCGGGGGTCAACGGCGACTATTTCGACATCGGCCGCACCTATCAACCCCAAGGGATGCTGATCCGCTCCGGCGAGCTGCTGCGCGGTCCGGTCGATCGTTACGCGCTCGTCGTCCAGCGCGACGGCAGCGTCGAGTTCAACGAATACAAACTGCGCGGTTCCGTCGCCACGCCGCGCGGCAACTTTCCGGTGACGCAGTTCAACAACTGGCCGGCGGGAGACGTCACGGTCATTACGCCGGCCTTCGGTAAGACGCTCCCGCCCTATCCCGGCGACACCTTCGTCGAACTCGCGCCGGTCGACCAGAAGGCGGGACGCTATCAAGTCGTCGACGTGCGGCCCGTCGATCAGGCTCTGCCGGTCTCGTTCGGCCTCGTCTTCGGGCCGCGCCTGAAGGGCCCGTTGCCGCGGCCAGGCGATCGGATACGGCTGTCGTACCGGTTGGAGCCTTCGGTCGGGGACGCCGTCGCCGCGATCGGGGGCGGACCGATGCTGATCAAGGATGGCGCCTGGTACGAGGACCGCCACGCACCGGCCCCGGACGAACGCGACGTCCGTTGGCCCGTCATCGCGCTCGCGCATCTTTCGGATGATTTATTGATGCTGGTCGCGGTCGACGGGCGGCATCCCGAGCGCTCGGTCGGGATGACGCGGCCGGAGTTCGCGAGCTTGCTGCAGCGGTTCGGCGCGGTCGACGCGATGGCGCTCGACTCGGGCGGGTCGGTCACCCTGGTTTCGCGCGCCCCCGGCGACGAGAACGTGAGCGTTCGCAACCAACCCTCGGATAACAGCGCCGAACGCTGGGTCTCCGATGCGCTCTTCCTCTACAGTTCGGCGCCGGCGCCGGAGATCGTCGCCCCGCGCGCCGCCACGACCCCCGTCCCAGAAACACGGCCGACGCCCTAGTGTTTATCTTTCCCCCGGTGCTCGCGCCGCCGGCGCCCTTCCCATTGGTGCTGAGGACCGCCGTCCAAGCCGCCTTCGTCGCACCCGGCGTCGAGCGCGCCGATTACCGCCTCGTGACCGCGAGCGGCCCGCTCGTCGTCCACGTCGTCGCGGTCGATTCGAAGGAAGCGACGGTGCGCTTCGGCGTCGTCGTCGCCAACGACCGGCTGGTCTCGCCGGGCGAGACCATCTCATCGATGGCGATCCGGACGGGGGCGATCGCCGGCGTCAACGCCGACTACTACGACATCGGTCAAACCAATCAACCGCTCGGAATCGTCGTTCAAAACGCGTCGCTCGTGCGCACGCCGTCGAAGCGCGTCGCACTCGAGGTCCTGGCCGACAAGTCCATCCGCTTCCGAACGTTTCGCTTTTCGGGGAGCGCGACGTATGGCGCGACGACCCTCCCGTTGACGACGGTCGACGAGTGGCCGCCTCAGGGCGGGGCGGCGTTGCTCGCGCCGCCTTACGGCAGCCTGAAACCGATCGCCGGAGTGCGCGTCGCCTCGCTCACCGCGTTCGCGGGCGGCGCCGGAATCGAGGGGACGTACCGCGTCGACTCGGTCGGCGAGTTGAGCGCGCCGACGCTCGTACGCGGACCGATGCTCGCTTTCGGGCCGGCCGCGCTCGCACTCGGCGCGCCGCCGAACGCCGGAGATACGGTACGACTTCTCGCGGCGCTCGATCCGCCGCTCGGCGAGATCGGCGCAGCGGTCGGCGGCGGTCCGCTGCTCGTCTCGTCGGGCGCACCCTACGACGACCCGAATTCCCCCGCACCGGACGAGCGCGATCGCCGTTTCCCAGTTTCCGGGGCGGCGCTGCTCGCCGGCGGAACGCTGCTCCTGATCGCCGTCGACGGTCGGCAGCCGGCGCAATCGCTCGGATTGACGCGCCCGGAATTCGCCGGCCTGATGATCGGCTTCGGCGCGAGCGACGGGATGGCGTTCGACTCCGGCGGTTCGGCGACGCTCGTCGGCCGCATCCTCGGCGACGATCGCGCGAGCGTGCTCAATGCGCCGAGCGACGGATTTGAACGACCCGTCGCCGACGGATTCTTCGTCTACAGCGACGCGGCGTTCGGGCGCAACCCGCACCTCGTTCTGAGTCCCGCGACCTTCAGCGCGCTGCCGGGCGTCGCCGTCGCGTTGCGCGGCGCCATCGTCGACGACGCGGGCCACCGTTTGCGCGGCGCGAACGTCTCCCCGGTTCGCGTTGCCGGCGAGCCTGGTCTACATTCGATGGTCGTTCGCGAACTTGGCGGCGCCGCGAGCGCGGCGCTCCAATATCGAACGGTGGCGCGGCTCGCTCGTCTCGCGATCGATCCCGACGAAGTGAATCTCGATCCCGGCGCAGCGATGCGGTTCCACGCGCGCGGCCTCGATGCGAACGGAGAAAGGGTCGAAGTAGGTTCGGTCGCGTGGACGGCGACAAATGGGACGATTGCAGCCGATGCGACGTATCGCGCCGGAACTCGCGACGCAAGAGTCGCCGCACGCGCCGGCGGCGCGAATGCTGTGGCCGCTGTCCGGGTCGGGAATCACGCCCAACCACTCGCGTTGTTTGCCGCGCGCACGCCGTTCGGCTGGACATTCGCAACCTACCCGCGCGGCGGAGCCGGCGCGCTGACGAGCGCGCCTCCCGAGCTGCAGTTGAGCTACGATTTCAGCGGCAAAGAAGTTGCGGCATACGCCAATGGCGCGTTTCCGCTCCCCGCCCAGCCGCTTGCGCTCGCGCTCGACGTTCGGGGCGACGGCGGGGGCGCCGGACTCCGCGCCGCCTTCACCAACCGCTTCGGCGAACGGCGCGCGCTGACGCTGGCGCGCACGATCGATTGGATGGGCTGGCGCAGACTCTCGATCGCCCTTCCGGCCGATCTCAACCCGCCTGTGACGCTCGTCTCACTCTACGCCGTCGCGTCGCTAGCCGGCTCGTCGTCGCACGCGGCCGGTGCGATCGCCTTCCGCAATCCGGTCGTCACCGTGGCGGGGACGCTTTGAGGGAGATCTTCGCGCTCGTCGCCGGCTTCGCGCTCGCCCACGGTATCGACGGCACGCCGCAAGCCTGGGCCGGCGTCCCCGTGCTGATGTATCACCGGGTCGATGCGCTCGTCCCGCGCGATGCGGTGGGACGCGATCTCACCGTCGAGCCCGCGGCGTTTGCGGCGCAACTGCAATGGCTGCGCGCGCACGGCATTCGCACGCTGACGGCGGCGACGCTCGTCGCTGCGCTCGCGCGCGGCGAACGGCCCGAGCGCGCGGTGGTCTTGACCTTCGACGACGGGTACGCCGACGCGGCGACGACGGCGTTGCCGCTCTTGCGTTCCGCCGGCGCGACGGCGACGTTCTATATCTCGAGCGGCTTCGTCGGAACGCCGCGCCACCTGAGTTGGAGACAGGTGCGCGCCTTGCGCGACGCCGGGATGGAGGTCGCGTGCCACGGCACGTACCACCTCGATCTTTCGAGGCTCGATCGTCCCGGGCAGCTGCGCGAAGCGAGCCATTGCGTCGAGACCCTGCGGCGCTATCTCGGCACGTTCCGGCCGGCCACCTACGCCTATCCCGCCGGCAAATACGACGCGACCACGTTTGCGATCCTGAAAGCACTCGGCTTCCGCGCCGCCTTCACCGAGCGTCCTGGGACGGTGCGATCGCTCGGAGCGCGTTTCGAACTTCCGCGGCGGCGCGTCCGCCACGACGATACGCTCGGAAACTTCGCGGCCCTGGCCACTCCTTAGGAAAAAGCAAGAAGCGAACCGCAATTATGCGCGGTTCGCCTCTTGATCGTGGCTTGGGTAGTTAGGCGGCCTTCTTGGCCTTGCGGCGCTTGCGCTTGCGGGTCGCTTTCTTTGCGCCCTTCTTGCGAGTAGCCTTTTTCTTGCCGCCGGCCTTCTTACGTGCCTTTTTTCTGGCTGCCATTATTCTGGTAGTCATCCTTTCCATCGATCGGACCGTCTGACGACGGTCCGGTTCGACAGGTCGTCAGGGTAGTTGCTACAGTTATACCGCAATCCGCCGTATTTTGCAAATCGTGGCGCGTCGCGCGAGATGAGCGGAGTGCGCGTTGGTTGAAAATCGCGGCATGCGACTCAACATCGACGGCGCACAATTCGACGTTCTCGATCAGGGAGACGGGCCCGCATGTCTACTGTTGCACGGCTTTCCGCTCGCGAAAGAAACCTGGGACGCGCAGGCCGCGGCGCTCTCACTGCGGGCGCGCGTCGTGCGTTTCGATCTGCGCGGGCTCGGTACGACGAGCGCGACGCCCGGCCCGTATTTGATGGAGGCGCTCGCCGGCGACGTGCTCGAGATCCTCGACGCGCTCGGCATCGAGCGCGCTACGCTGATCGGACACTCGCTCGGTGGTTACGTCGCGCTCGCGTTCTTCCGGATGTTCGCCGAGCGTTGCGCCGGCCTTGGGTTCGTTTGTAGCCGCGCCGGCGCGGACGATGCGGAACAAGCGGCCAACCGCCGTGCGCTAGCGGACCGGGTCGAGCTGGAAGGGACGGCGGCGCTGATCGAAGCGTTCGTCCCTCGGTATTTCGCGCCGGAGGTCTACCGCGAGCGGCCCGATCTCGTCGCGCGCGCCAGCGCTATCGTCGCGCGTACCAATCCCAGCGGGGCGGCGGCGATGCTACGCGGGATGGCCGAGCGCCTCGATTCCCAAGACATCTTCGCGGAGATGCATCTGCCGGTGCACGTGGTCGGCGGGTCGAAGGATACGTTCGTCGCGGAAGACCAAGCGCGCGCCATCGCCGAAGGCGTCGAGGGCGCCGAATACGATCTCCTCGAGTGCGGACACTTTCCCTTATATGAGGCGCCCGGCGCGCTGACCGCTTCGCTCGAACGGCTGCTCGCTCGGACTGCTTCGCTGGAGCCAACGTGAAATTCCACCGCTTCGCAATTCTCGCGCTCGCCGCGCTGCTCGCCTCCCCCGCTGCGGCGCAGACGCCGACGCCGGCGAGCGGCGCTGAAAAGCCGGTGCGTCACCTCGCCTTCTCGCTCACGGTCGCGACCAACTATTCGAGCGAACTGCGCGGGATCAAAGACATCGCCGATCCCGTCGGCGCGTCCGGCTCGACGACGCAAAGTCGCGACCGCGCCGATGGGACGATCGTCTGTGACATCCTCGCGGCGCGCAACGAGGGCGATTTGCTGATCGACGTCTGGGAGACGATGCGCGGGCAGAAGACGCCGGTTTCACGCATCGTGCTGCACGCAGACGGGCAATTCAACTATCTTCCCGATCAGAAGGCGCTCGCGTCGGAAGCGGCGCTGCTGGTGCCGTTCCTGGCGCGCACGTACATCGGTCCGCCGCCGCACACGGCGGGTGAGACCTGGACGGTCAACGACAACCTCGACAATTTCAAGGCGACGACGATCTTCAAGGTGAGCGCCGTGCGCGCACCGGCCGACATCAGCGTCGAATTCGAGGAAAGCTTCACCGTTGCCGGCACCCAGGCTTCGAGCGGGGTGATTCGCGGGCGAGCGAACTACGACCCGACCAAAGTGGTGCCGCGCGAGGGCAGCTTCGACACCCGCTCGCGTAGTCAACAGGGGGATCAGTATCGCGTGGTCTCAACCGTCCTCGATTTCACGTTGAAGGAAGACTCGTTCGCGAAACGGTGAAGACGCTGCGCACGGTTGCTTGGCTCACGCTCCTCGCGCTGCTCGCCGCCGGAGCGCAAGCCGTGCGCGCCTCCGAATCGCCGCCGCCGCTCCCCTCCCTACGGCATCTCGCCTTCGCCGTCGACGTCGGCGTGAAGGACGAATACGAGAAGCAGATGCAGACGACGCCGCGCGTCATGGAGGGCGCCTCGAAGCGCTCGGTTGGGAGGGGGGCCCAAGTCCTGCCGCCCGACCAGCGCATGGCGGCGTATGAGCGCCGCTTGAAAGGCCGGATCCTCTGCGACATCGTCGCCGCGACAGCTGACGGCGGCCTGGTGGTCGACGTCAGCGAGCAAGGCGCCGAACGCGTCGGGCCGGCGATTCGGGTCGCCATCGAGCCGAACGGGCACTTGAACTACGCGCCCTCACCACCGCTCTTTGAGGAAGAGTCCGCGTTGCTCCATCTGCTCGCGCGTTCGGTCGTCGGGAGCCAGCCGCACGCCGTTGGAGCGTCGTGGACCGTCGAGGACATCGGAAAGGGTTACGCCTCGAAAACAC
>DHWK01000152.1:0-17903 GCA_002413145.1 bacterium UBP12_UBA5184 | reverse complement strand
AGGGTTACGCCTCGAAAACACAGTTTCGGGTCGGCGCCGTCGAGTCGGCAAGCGACCTGCGGCTCGACCTCGATGGCGAGTATCACCAAGCGGGTTTCGATAACGTCACCGTCGCGCTGCAGGGGAAGGTCGACTACGACCAACTCAGGCTCGTTCCGCTCAGCGCGAGCCTCGACTCCCAGTCGCGGCGCGAGACGCCGCAAGGCTACCGGATCCTTCGGATGGCGATCAGCCTCACGCTCGTCGAGGACTCGTTCGCGAGGCGCTAGCCCTGCCGGCGTGTCGCCGGCGGGCTGCCGGTCGCGCGTACGCGCAAGAGCGCCTTGACGAAGTTGTAGAGGAAGAGGCCGCCGAGACCGAGCGCCGCGACGAGCGCGGCGATGACGACGATTTTCAAAAGGAAGGCCGCGACGATCAGGCCCAGAAACGCGGCGGCGATGATCAGGGTCACGCGGAGGAAGAGCGGCAACTGATGGTAGGCTGAAGCAAGCACATCCCCATCTACCGCTCCGAGTCGCTCAGGTTTCGCCATGGACACCGCCTTCGCGCCCCTTCACCCTACGGTCGCCGCCTGGTGCGACGAGAAACTCGGCTCTGCAACGCCGCCGCAGCGACGCGCCCTTCCCCTCGGGGTCGCCGGCCGCAACGTCTTGATTTCGTCGCCGACCGGGACCGGGAAGACGCTCGCCGCGTTCCTTCCGGTGATGAGCCGCCTCGCCGGGCGGCGCGATCGCGACGAATTGTTTCCGAGGCCCTACGCGCTCTACATCTCACCCTTGAGGGCGCTGGGCTACGACGTCGAACACAACCTGCGCCGGCCGCTACGCGAGATGGGCTTGCTCGAGCGCCCGAATACCGAACGTGGCCGCCTGCGGCGGGGCCGCATCCGAGAGACGCACGTGCGCACCGGCGTGCGCACCAGCGACACGCCGCTCGAAGAGCGGCGCCTGATGATGTCGCGTCCGCCGCACATCTTGCTGACGACTCCCGAGTCGCTGGCGCTGATGCTCGCGCTGGAATCCTATCGCAAACATCTGCGCTACGTCGAAACCGTCATCGTCGACGAAGTGCACGCGCTTGCGGGCAACAAGCGCGGCGTCTATCTCGCGCTGTGCCTCGAATCGCTGGCCGCCGTGACCGCCGAGCCGCCGTCGCGCGTCGGACTGTCGGCGACGGTGGCGCCGCTCGAACGCGTTGCCTCGTACTTGGTCGGGGTCGGCCGGGAGTGCGAGATCGTCGACGAGCGCGGCTTGCGCGCGATTCGACTCTCACTCAGCGCGCCGTTTTCCGGCGCGATGGCGCCGCTCGCGAAAATCGCCGAACGCTGCGCCGAACTCGGCCGGGACGTTCGCACGCAGCTCGTTTTCAGCAACGTGCGCAGCCAAGCCGAGCGCCTGGCGCACGAAATGGGCGAACTGGCAGGCAAGGGCGAGGTCGCCGTCGCCAACGAAGACGCGCGGCCTCGGCCGCGCTCCGATCGCAAAATCGGCATCCATCACAGCGCCCTCGAGCGGAGCGTGCGCCATCGCGTCGAGGCACAACTGCGCGCCGGCGCGCTGCACACGGTCGTCTGCAGTTCGAGCCTCGAACTCGGCGTCGACATCGGCTACATCGATCGCGTCTGCATCGTCGGCGGCGCGCGTGGGATGACGCCGACGCTGCAACGAGTCGGTCGCGCCGGCCACCGGCCCGACGCCGTCGCCGATGGATTCATCGTCGCCCAAGATCGTGACGACGTCATCGAAGGTGCGGCGACAAAACGCTGCATCGCGCGCGGCCTGATCGAAGAGATCGTGATACCGCAAGCACCCAAAGACGTGCTCGCGCAGTGGCTCGTGATGAACGTCTGCCCCGACCGGCGCGTCACGTTTGCCGAGATGCTGAGCGCGGCGCGCCGGACGCTCTCCTATCGCGCGCTGGCCGAAGACGACCTCCGGCGCGTCGCGGCCTATTTGAGCGGCGGGGGAGCCGGGCCGGACGAAGCGCACGTTCGTCGCTTGGGAGCCGACGCCGACGCGCTTTACGGCCTGGGCCGTGAGGCCTGTTCGGCGTTCTTCGAAAACGTCGGGACGATCCCCGACGAGTCGCACGTCGCGGTCAGCGCGCAGGGCGGTGCGACGATCGGAAAAGTGGAAGAAGAGTTCGTCGCGGCTTTGCGTGAGGGCGACGTCCTGCTGCTCGCCGGAAAGACCTATCGGGTGCGCGAGATCCGACCCTCAGGCGTTAGCGTCGAGCCGTTCGCAGCCCGGCCGACCGTCCCAGTCTGGAGCTCGCACATCAAAGGCATTCCGCTCGTGCTCGCGACCGAGATCGCCGAGTTGCGCGCCGGAATCGCGCGCCGCTTGCGCGAGGACGGCGCTCGCGTCGCCCTCGGCTGGCTTGCGCGGCGCTACGGGGTGAGCGGCGCCGAAGCGAACCACGCCGTTCGCTACATCGCCCAGCAAGCCGCAATCTCCGCCGTCCCCGACCCCGGCGAAGCGTTGGTCGAGATCTATCGCATGGACGGCCGGCAGACCGCGATCTATCACACCTGTGCGGGACGGCGCGCGAACGAGGCGCTCGCGCGCATCGTCGCCGCGCGTCTCTTTCGCGAGGTACGCGCCAACACGACGATCTCGACCGACGACAACGGCTTTTTGATCGGATTGCCGGCGCGAAAGTCGGTGCCGGATACGGTTTGGGCCGGTTTGCTGCACGCCGGCGACGTCGAGCGCGACTTGCTCGACGGTTTGCGCGGTTCGCATCTCTTGCGCGTCCACTTCAGGTACGTCGCGAACACGGGCTTGCTCGTGTTGCGGCGGGCCGGCGGCCGTTCTTTGAGTCGCAGCGGTCTACGTTGGAACAGTGCGAAGATCTTCGAACGGCTGCTCGAAGCCGATCCCCACTTTCCGCTTCTGCAAGAGACGATTCGAACCGTGACCAGAGATTTGCTCGACCTCCCGGCCGCGCAGGCATATTTGCAAGGGCTCAAGGCAGAACCGCGCGTGATCCACCCGCCCGCGGCATCGCCGTTTTCGTTCGGAATCGTCACCTCGAGTTTCGGCGACTCGGTCGTCCTCGACGATCGTGCCTCGATGGTCGATGCGCTGCACGAGCGGGTGCTGGCCATCGTCGATGCAAGAGGGCCGGCGCTCGCAACCGAGGGGCCGCTTTTCGCGCGGCGCGCGCCGGCGCGTTGCGCGCCGTGAACGCCGCGCGCGCGACGGCGCGTTTCCCGCTCGCCGACGGCGTGATCGCCCTAGCGCAAGGGGTAGCGCTCTTACCGGCCTCGGGCGTCTTGATCGCCGCCGACGCGCACTTGGCCTACGAAGACGTCGTCGGCGGCGCGTTGCCGCTGTGGAGCACTGGCGAGATCGTCGCGCTCCTGGTGAGCGCCGCGCGCGCCAACGCCGCGCGCGAGATCGTCTTTTTGGGCGATATCGTCCACGGGCCGCGGATGAACGAGGGCGCCGCCAGCCACGTGCGTGCGGCGCTCGATCGGTTGCGCTTGGAGGCGAGGGTGACGCTCGTCGCCGGCAACCATGAAGGCCGCTCGCGCGCGTTCGCGGTCCTCGGCGAGACGGTCGCCGCCGCCGAACGCGACGGATGGCTGCTGGTCCACGGCGACGGCCCCGCGCATCTCGGGCGGCGCACGATCATCGGTCATCTCCATCCCAGTCTGCGGCTCGACGTCCGCACCACCGCACCCGCCTTCGTCGGCGGCGAGAAGCTGATCGTCGTTCCCGCGCTCAGTCCCTATTCGTCGGGGCTCGATTGCTGTTCGAGCGATTTCGCGGCGGCACTCGGCGCGTGGGACGTGAGCCGCGACGACGTCGCGGTCGTCGCGCTCGGCGCCGAAAAACTCTACCCCTTCGGTTCCCTCGCTCGATTGCGGCGAGCGCTGTCGGATCTCGAGCGCGAAATTCCGCAGAACGGTTCGCCGCGACGCGGCGCCCCGCCGGGGCTGGCGCGCTTCCGGCGCCGGCTCGGCCCCGGTTAACGGGGCGCTAAAGCTTCGCGAGCCGGTCGAGCAAGAAATAAATCGACGCGACGTGCGACGAGACCTCGATCGTTCCGTCGCGCGCGAAGCGGCGCAGTTCGTCGAAGGTCGCCAATCGCACCTCGATCTCTTCGGTTGCGTCGAGCCTCTGCCGCTGGTTCCGGCGAGCGTCGCGCGCGAGGAAGAGATGAAAATGCGCGTCGGAATTGGTTGGATCGGTCGCGAAGGTTGCGACGTTTTCGAACTCGGCGGCGGTGTAGCCGGTTTCTTCGGCCAGCTCGCGCCGAGCACAATCCAATGGCGATTCGTCGGGATCGATCGCTCCGGCCGGTAATTCCACGACGCTACGACCGATGCCGTGCTTGTATTGCTCGACCAGCACGACGCGAGAGTCGGGTGTNNGGTGTAAGGGCGAAGATGACGCTGAACCCACGCGATTCGCGCACGTAATAGTTCTCGATGCGCTGGCCGCTCGGTAAGACGATCGCGTCGCGCCGCAGACGAAGGTGCGGCGTGTCGATCACGATCTCTGAGGCGGCGATTTGCCAGCCGCGCGGCTCCGGTGTGTCGGGCATCGAACGTGCTCTATTCACCTTCGACCGTGCGAAAGGCTCGCGCCGGGAGAGGGAAAAAGTAGTGCCTAGCTCGGGGGGAGCCACGACGATCGAAGCACTGAAAATCGGTGAGTATTACCAAACGACCTATGGAACGTTGTGGAAAGATGGGACCTACTTCCCGCGGGGGACGCGCGTGCTGGTCGCCGGCGTTCACCTGGACCAAGGATTTTGCGTTCGTTTCCCGGCCGAGATGGACGGAGAACCGCTCGAGACCTGGGAAGACTGGGCCGAGGCTGATTTTCTTGCCGCCGACGGTTCGGTCGACGGCGCAGTCGACCTGTCGTCGACGGTATTGGCCGAAGCGCGAGAGGTGCTCGACGATGCAGAAGACGGTACCCACCTCCACCTCCACGAGACCGAAGACTGAGAACGTTCGCTAAGCGCAGCGTGCTTCGCTCGCTCGCCGCCACGCTTTGTGTCGCGGTCGTCTTGGCGCTGGGATCGCCGCGCGCGTCGAGCGCGCCGGAGCGGCCGATCGGCGACGAGCGTCTCGACGCGCTTGCGACCCAATACTTCGCGAAGAGCTGGGAGCTCGAGCCGATCCGCGCGACCGGGATCGGGGTCCACGACTACGACGACAAACTCCCCGACTACTCGGCGGCGGGGATGGCCCGCCGCATCGCCCAGCTGCGGCTGTTCCTCGGCGACGTGCGCGCGATCGATCCCGCGGCCTACGGCGCCGAAGCGTCCTACGACGCGCACATCTTCGAAGCGTCGCTCGAAGCGACGTTGTTGAATCTTCGGGAGCGCCAAGCGTGGCGTCACGATCCGAGTTTCTATACCGGCCAGGCGGCGAATGCGGTCTATTCGCTCTTGAGTCGCGACTTCGCCCCGCTGCGCGATCGGACGAAGTCGGTCATCGCCCGCGAGCGCGCCATCCCGGCGCTGCTCGAACAGGCCAAGGGGAACCTGACGACGGTCGATGCGACGACCGCCGGACTGGCGCGGCGAAACATGAAGGGCACGACGGATTTCTTCCGGATCGTCGTTCCCCTCGCGGTCGCGCCACTCAAAGATGCCGCCTTGCAGGCGCAATTCAAAGCCTCCAACGAGGTCGTCCTCGCCGCCCTGCAGAGTTACCGCAGCGCGATGGAAGGCGGAACGCTGGCCCATCCGAGCGGCAGCTATGCGATCGGCGCGAAGATCTTCGAGCGGATGCTCGCGTTGCAAGAGCTTTCGCCGATCACGCTGGCGCAGTACGAACGCGTCGGTGAAGACGCCCTGAAGAAGACGCGCGCCGAGTTTGTCGAGACCGCGCGCAGCATCGATCCTGCGAAATCTCCCGCGGCGGTGGCGGCGGCGCTCGGCGCGCAACACCCGTCCGCCGACGATCTTCTCAAGAAGGCGACCTCCGATCTGGTCGCGTTGCGACGCTTCGTCGTCGCTCACAAGATCGTGACCTTGCCGGCCGACAACGACGTGAAGGTGGTTCCCACGCCGGAGTTCGCGCGGCAGACGACGTTCGCTTCGATGAACGCGCCGGGGCCGCTTGAAAAAGTCGCGACCCAAGCATTTTACAACGTGACGCCGATCGAGCCCGACTGGCCGGCGGAACGCAAAGAGCAGCACCTGGCGTACTTCAACGACTATGCGTTTCCGATCGTGAGCCTGCACGAGGTCATGCCGGGCCACTACGTCAACTTTGCAATCGACAGGCACTTGAGGCTCTCGTCGATCCGCAAGATCCTACGGAGCGATTCGTTCTCCGAGGGCTGGGCGCACTACGACGAGCAGATGATGGTCGATGAAGGCTGGGGCAACGGCGATCCCAAGGTAAGGCTGGCGCAGTTGCAGCTCGCGCTGCAGCGCGAGTGCCGGTTTCTGGTCGGCTTGCGCGAACACACGCAGAACCTGAGCGTCGACGCCGCCGCCAAGTTCTTTGCCCAAAACGCTTTCTTGAGCGAAGAGCCGTCGCGCCGCGAGGCGTTGCGCGGGACGCAGGACCCGCTTTACGGATACTACACGCTGGGAAAGCTCGAGATCCTCAAATTGCGCGACGACTATAAGAAAAAACTCGGCGCCCGTTTCAGCCTCCAGAACTTCCACGACGAGCTGCTGGCCCACGGCGATCCGCCGCTCGCGATCGTACGGAAGATCCTGCTCGGCGCCGATGACGACGGAAAATTGCTGTAAGGAGAATCGCGATGCAGACCACGCGACCGCGCCTCGACCCGAGCGCCGCCAGCGCCGGCACGATGATGGACGTGCCGCTTACGATTCGCTGGATCTTCGAACACAACCAGCGTTCGCACGGGATGCGTGAGGTCGTCTCGCGAGAAGACGACGGTTCGTTATTCCGCTACACGTATGCGGATTTCGGCGCGCGGGTCGCGCAGCTCGCGAGTGCCCTGGTCGAAATGGGCATCCGGCCGGGCGACCGGGTGGCGAGCTTCGGCTGGAACACGCACCGCCATCTCGAGTTGTATTTCGCCGTTCCGATGATCGGCGCGATCCTGCACACGGCGAACATCCGCTTGTTTCCGGAGCAGGTCTGCTGGGTCTTCGAGCACGCCGACGACAAGGCGATCTTCGTCGACGGCTCGCTCGTGCCGGCCGTCGCTCGCGCGCTCGCGGTCCGTCCCGCATCGTCGCGACAATTCGTCGTGATGGGAGCGTCGCAAGTGGAATTGCCGGGCGCCCTCGACTACGAAGCGCAGCTCGCCGGGCAGCCCTCGGAGTTCGAGTGGCCGGAACTCGACGAGCGCAGCGGCGCGATCCTGTGCTACACCTCGGCGACGACCGGCGACCCCAAGGGCGTCGTCTTCACCCACCGCTCCACGCTCCTGCACGCGTTCGCCGCCGGGATGGCCGACGGGCTGGGCTTGACGCAGCGCGACGTGGTGATGCCGGTCGTCCCGATGTTCCACGTCAACGCCTGGGGCATCCCGTTCTTGGTTCCGATGGTCGGCGCGAAGCTCGTTCTGCCGGGTGCCAAACTCGATCCGGCGAGCCTCATCGATTTGCTCGAACGTGAAACCGTCACGGTCTCGCTCGGCGTCCCCACCGTCTGGCTCGCCGTTCGCGATGAGATGGAACGGCGCGACCTCCGTTTGCCGGCGCTCAAACGCCTGGTCATCGGCGGTTCGGCGGTGCCTCCCTCGCTTTTCGACGACCTCGAAAAACGCGGCGTGCGCACGATGCACGCTTGGGGGATGACGGAGATGTCCCCGATCGGCACGGCCTCTCAACTAACGGCGGACCTCGAGAGCGCCTCGTGGGACGTGCAGCGCGCCGCCCTGCTCAAACAGGGCCGCTTCACCCCGCTCGTTGCGTGGAAGATACTCGACGACAACGGCGAGCCGGTGCCCCACGACGGTAAGACGGCCGGCGTCCTGTGGGTCCGCGGCCCCGCGGTGACGCGCTCGTATTATCGGCTCGACGAAGATCTGCCGGTCTTCAAAGACGGCTATTTCATGACCGGCGACGTCTGCACCATCGACCGGCTCGGCTACTTGCAGCTCGTCGATCGAACGAAGGACCTCGTGAAATCCGGCGGCGAGTGGATCTCGAGCGTCGACCTCGAGAACGCGATCATGGGTCACCCTGCGGTGCGCGAGGCCGCGGTCATCGGCGTCGCCCACCCGAAGTGGGTCGAACGCCCGATCGCGGTCGTCGCGCTGCGCGAGGGTCAGAGCGTCGACGAGCCGTCTCTGCGGGCCTGGATCGGCGAACGCGTCGTCAAGTGGCAGATCCCCGACCGCATCGTTTTCGTCGATGCGATCCCGCGCACCGGGGTCGGAAAATTCCTCAAGCGTGAGCTCCGCGAGCGCTACAAGGATTTGCTCGGTGTCTAACTCGCCGGATAGCAGATCGGCGCAAAAGGGAGCCGTCCTTTCGAACCAGGAAGGTCAGGCCATGGAAGCGGCCTTGATAAGCGCTCGCAGCGCAGGCGTCTTGACGTTGAGCTTCAATCGTCCCGCGAAGCTCAACGCCTTCAATTTCGAAATCGCCGACGGCCTGATCGCAGCGCTCGAAGCCGCCGAGGACGACGCGTCGGTCCGTGCCATCGTCCTGCGCGGCAACGGGCGCGGTTTCTCAGCGGGTCAAGATCTCGAGGTCTTCCTGCAGCTCGCGGCGAGCGGCGAGCGCGTCGACATCGCCCAGCACCTGCGGAAAACGTATAATCGCGTCGCCGGACTGCTGCGGCGCGTCGAAAAGCCGGTCATCGCGTCGCTCAACGGAATCGCCGCCGGCGTCGGGCTTTCGGTCGCGCTCGCCTGCGATCTCCGCGTCGCCGCCGACGATGCCGAATTGACGCTCGGCTTCTCGAAGATTGGGCTGATCCCCGACGGCGGCGCCAGCTTCATGCTGCCGCTGCTGGCGGGTCTGGGCCGGGCGCTCGAACTCGCCTGGACCAGCGAAAAAATCGGCGCCGCCGAGGCGCAGCGCATCGGCTTGGTCAATCGCGTCGTCCCGGCCGCCGATCTCGAGCGCGAGACGCAGGCGTTAGCAGAGCGCTTTACCCGCATCTCACCGGCCGCAGTCGGGCTGACCAAACGCGCTTTCAATCGCGCCGTGATGCCGAACTTCGAGCGCTGGCTCGAGGAAGAGGCCGAGTTGCAGCAGGCAGCTGCGGACGGCGGCGACGTCCTCGAAGGCATCCGCGCCTTCGTCGAAAAGCGCATCCCCGCGTACGCGAAGTGAGCGAGGCGCAACGCCTCTTCGACCTCTCCGGAAAAATCGCTCTGGTCACGGGTTCGACGCGCGGCATCGGTTTGGGGATTGCGCGCGAGCTCGCGGCACACGGTGCGAAGGTCGTCGTATCGAGCCGCAAGGCGGACGCCTGCGAGCGGGCGCGAGACGAAATCGTCGCCGCCGGCGGCGAGGCGCTGGCGTTTCCGTGTAACGTCGGCTATAAGGAACAGCTTCAGGCTCTGGTCGATGCGGCGTTGGGCCGGTACGGTGCGATCGACGTCCTGGTCTGCAACGCCGCGACCAATCCGTACATGGGTCCGCTGCAGAAGATTTCAGACGAGGCCTTCGACAAGATTATCGGCACCAACGTGCGCTCCAACGTCTGGCTATGCAACATGGCGATCCCGCAGATGGCCGAGCGCGGCGGCGGCGCGGTCATCCTGCTCTCGAGCATCGCGAGCATCCAAGGGACTCGACTGCTCGGCGCCTACGCGCTCTCGAAGGCCGCCGACTCACAACTTGCGCGCAATCTCGCCGTCGAATGGGGCGCCCGGAACGTGCGCGTCAATTGTATCGCGCCGGGGATCGTGCGCACCGATTTTGCGAGGGCGCTGTACGAGGACCCGGCGATCTATAAGATGGCCGTCGCGCGCTATCCGCTCGGGCGTCTCGGCGAAGTCGACGACATCAGCGGCGCCGCGGTATTCCTTGCGTCGCGGGCGGGGGCGTTCGTCACCGGCCAGACGATCGTCGTCGACGGCGGCACGACGATCGCGGGCTTCGACTAGCAGTCTTCCCCTACGCGTGAAACCGACGGCCTGCCGTGCCCAGCCGTACCAGCGCGGGTGCCGGTTGCCAGAAACTCGGGTCGCGTTCGGCGAAGCGCTCGATCACGGCCAGCACCGCCGCCGAGCCGACCTCGTCGGCATAGCGCATCGGGCCGCCGCGCGCTTTCGGAAAACCGTAGCCGTTCAGCCAGATCGTATCGATGTCGGCCGCCGACGAGGCGATCCCTTCGTCGAGGATGCGTGCGCCTTCGTTGACGAGCGCGTAGAGGCAGCGCTCGACGATTTCATCGTCGCCGACCGCATGTTGCGCGACGCCGAGCCGCGCGCGCTCGGCTGCGATAATCGTCGCGACGTCGGGATCGTCGTGCCGCGCGCGGTCGCCGGCTTCGTAGCGATACCAGCCTTTGCCGGTTTTTTGTCCGAACCGTCCGGCGGCGACGAGCGCATCGGCGAGCTGCGTCACCGCAAACGGCGGCATCTTCCCAGCTTTGATGCGTTCCCCTTTGGCTCGCCAGCCGACGTCGATGCCCGCGAGATCGCTTACCGCGAACGGTCCCATCGCGAACCCAAAGCGCTCGAGCGCCGAGTCGACCAGCGCCGGCGTCGCGCCCTCTAACAGAAGAAACTCGGCTTCGCGCCGGTAAGCCAGGAGCATCCGGTTTCCGACGAAGCCGTCGCAGTTGCCGACGACGACCGAAACTTTGCCGAGCCGCTTGCCCAGCGCCAACGCCGCCTCGATCGTCGCCGGCGAAGTGCGCGCGCCGCGCACGACTTCCAGCAGACGCATCACGTGCGCCGGGCTAAAGAAGTGCAGGCCGAGCGACCGCTCGGGGTGGGGCGCCGCGCCGCCGATCGCATCGACGTCGAGCGTCGAGGTGTTCGTGGCCAGCAACGCGTCGCGGCGAGCGCGCGCTCCGAGGCGCGCGAAGACGTCTTGTTTGAGCGCGAGATCTTCGAAGACGGCTTCGATCACGACGTCGGCCTTCGCGAGCGCAGCGCCGTATTCGGCGAGCGTCGTCAAATGCGCCAGCCGCCGCGCTCCCTCTTCGGCGGAGATGCGACCACGCTCGACCTGGGTCGCGTAGACCTTCTCGGTCGCCTCGCGCGCGCGTTCGAGCGCCTGGGAATCGGTGTCGATCAGCGTCACCGGAATCCCGGCGTCCGCGAAACAGAGCGCGATCCCACGTCCCATCGTCCCGGCGCCGACGACCACCGCCTGCTCGACTGGGCGAGGAACCGCCGAAGAATCGTGCAACACCGACCTCCTATGAAGGTCGAGGCGCTTCACGAACGCTTGCGTGAATTCATGCGCGACGTCGTCGTTCCGGGCGAGCGCATTTACGCCGAACAGCACGCCGCAGCCGCCGACCGTTGGACGATCCCGCCGATCATGGAAGAGCTGAAGGCGCAAGCGCGGTCCGCCGGATTGTGGAATCTCTGGCTTCCCGAAAGCGAGTACGGCGCCGGGCTCACGAACCGCGACTACGCGCCGCTGTGCGAGACGATGGGTCGAACCCACATCGGTCCGGAAGTGTTCAATTGCAACGCGCCCGACACCGGCAACATGGAGGTTCTGGTGCGCTACGGGACCTCCGAGCAGAAGAAGCGTTGGCTCGCACCCCTCCTCGCCGGCGAGATCCGTTCGGCTTTCGCGATGACCGAACCCGACGTCGCTTCGTCGGACGCGACCAACATCGCGGCGCGGATCGAACGCGACGGCGACTCCTACGTCGTCAACGGCCGTAAGTGGTGGACGACCGGCGCGCCCGATCCGCGCTGCAAGATCCTGATTTTCATGGGTAAGACCGATCCGTCGGCACCAAAACATCGGCAGCAGTCGATGATCTTGATCCCGATGGAGACGCCGGGCGTGCGGATGCTCAGAGCGCTCAACGTCTTCGGATACGACGACGCTCCCCACGGCCACGCCGAGATGCTCTTCGAAAATGTGCGCGTCCCTGCCGAAAATCTGTTGCTCGGCGAGGGGCGCGGTTTTGAGATCGCGCAGGGCAGGCTCGGACCGGGCCGGATCCATCATTGCATGCGTTCCATCGGCGCCGCCGAGCGCGCGCTCGAACTGATGTGCGCGCGCGTCTCCGGCCGCGTCGCGTTCGGAAAACGGCTGGCCGAACAGGGCGTGATCGGCGAGTGGATCGCCGACTCGCGGATCGAGATCGAGCAAGCGCGCCTGCTCACCCTGCACGCCGCCGAAAAGATGGACGCTCTGGGGAACAAGGCGGCGCGCGCCGAAATCGCGATGATCAAGGTGGTCGCGCCGAACGTCGCCGTACGCGTCATCGATCGGGCGATTCAGGCCTTCGGCGGGGCCGGCGTCTGCGACGATTTCGCGCTCGCCCACCTCTATGCGTGGCACCGGGCACTCCGTTTGGCCGACGGGCCCGACGAAGTCCACCGCGCCTCGATCGCCAAACTCGAACTGCGCCGCCAGGCGGGAACTGCCCGATAGGACCTATGCGTTACATGATGCGGTATCGGGGGAACAATCACCAAGCAACCCCCTGGCTAGAAGAACGAGGTCCTATGAATCGCACTACTTTCTCTCTCCGCACCGTCGCCGCCGCGTCGGCCGTTGCTCTTGCGCTAGCTTTCGGCGCCCAAAGCGCGCTCGCGGGCTCGCTGCCGGCCGGCACCACCATAACGGCGCAGCTGTCGAGCAGCGACATCAACACGAGGAACGCCTACGTCGGACAGCCCTTCAGCATGTCCGTCGTTCAACCGTATCCCAACGGCGACTCCTCCTACGCCTACGCTACCGTCTACGGGCATGTCTCCAACGTCGTGAGCGCCGCGCAAGGCCGCAAAGCCTCTCTCGGCTTGACCTTCGATAAGATCACCTTGCGAAACGGACGCTCGGCCCACGTCTACGGGCACGTTATCGCGGCCACGACCACACAGCAGAACATGATCGCGCGCGACGCCATCGGCGCCGCAGCGGGTATGATCGTCGGCAATTACATCGGCAAGCACGTCGGGACCAATCTCGGCGGTGTCGCCGGCGCCGCCGGCGGCTACCTGTACGCCAGCAACATGAAGGCAAACCTCAACCTCGCGCGCGGCGCGCAGGTGCAGTTGCAACTCAACCGCTCGCTTACGCCTTCGCTTCGCCAGGCCGGCCGTTAATTTGACGGCAGCCTAGTTGGCCGACGCATCCGCCACACAGACGCTCGACGTCGTACGCAACGATGTCGAGCGTTTTCTTTCGGGGCAGACCGGAAAACGCGCACGGATCGTCGAGGCGAAGCTGCTGGCCGGCGGTGCGTCGCAAGAAAGTTGGAGCGTTGAGGTCGCGTTGGAGCCCGGCTCCGAACGGCTCGACTTGGTCATGCGACGCGATATGGGCGGCGTATTGACGTTCGCAACCCTCCCGCGAGCGACGGAATTCGCCGTCATTGCGGCCGCGTATGCCGCAGGCGTCCCGGTGCCGCAACCGTTTTTCGAAGCCGCGACGATCGCCGGCCGGCCGGCCTTTTTCATGCAGCGCGTCGACGGTGAGGCGGTCGGGCGGCGGCTGGTGAGCGATCCGTCGTTTGCCGCCGCGCGCGCCAAACTGCCGGAGCAGATGGCGCACGCGTTGGCGGCGGTCCACCGGATCGAACCACGCGCGGCCGGCCTCGAGGCAATCGCACCCGGCTCCGAGTCGGCGTCCTCGACGCTGCAAGTTGAGATCGAGCGGCTCTATCGCGAGCTCGACAGCGTCGACGAGGCGCATCCGGCACTCGAGCTTGCGTTGCGTTGGCTCGTGCTTCACGAGCCGCCGCGCGAAGCCGAGCGGACGCTGGTGCACGGCGATTTTCGGATCGGCAACATCCTGGTCGGTCCGAGCGGCTTGACCGCGATCCTCGACTGGGAGTTTGCTCATATCGGCGATCCGCTGGAAGACGTCGCGTGGCCCTGCGTCCGCGCCTGGCGTTTCGGGAACGTCGCGTTGGAAGCCGGCGGAATCGCCGAACGCGAAACCTGGCTGCAAGCCTACGAACGCGCCAGCGGCCGCAGCGTCGATCGCGAGCGCATCGCGTATCTCGAAGTCCTCGGCAACGTACGCTGGGCCGTCGGGGCGTCGATGCAGGCGCGGCGTCATCTCTCGGGCGTCGAACCGAGCATCGAACTCGCGAGTCTCGGCCGGCTCAGCGCCGAGATGGAATATGAGGCGCTCCGTTTGATTTCTCAATGGAAGAGCGCATGAGTTTGCACGACCGCCCGACGCTCGCCGAACTCTTGCAGGCCGTGCGCGGCTACCTGAACGAGGAGGTCGCGAAGACGAGCGACCGGCGCGCGCGCTTTCGGGCCTTGATCGCCGCAAACGTGCTGGCGATCGCCGAGCGCGAGCTCTCGACCGCCGGCCAGGACGCGCGCATCGAAGACGAACGTTTGCGCGCGCTCGGCTACGCAGCCGGCGACGCCGCCGCGCGGCGGCGCACGCTTTGCGCCGAGATTCGCGCCGGGCGATTCGATCCGCCGCCGCGCTTCGCCGCCGCGCTCGCCTACGCGCGAGAGATGGTCGAGCGCAAGCTCGCGGTTTCGAATCCCCGGTATCTCGAATCCTAGGCGATCGAGGCCCGTGGCTTCCAGCGCTCGCGCAGCATCGCGTAGAGCGCGAGGTCGCGAAAGCGGCCGTGCAGCAGGTACGCTTCCTTCAAGAAGCCCTCGGACGAGTACCCCAAGCGCTCGGCGACCGCTCGGCTTTTGTGGTTTTCAACGACGCAGCGGATCTCGAGGCGATGCAAATTCAGCTCGGCGAATGCCCGCGTGGTTAGCGCTCGGGCCGCTCGCGTGATCAAACCGCGACCGCGCGCGGCCGGCGCGAGCCAGTACCCGACGTGTCCCATCCGGCTCGCCCAATCGAGATGATAGAGTCCGATGCCGCCGGCGATGACGCCGTTCTCGCGCACGCTGTACTCGAAGCCGCTCGACTGCTCGAACTGCGATTGGGCGAAGCTTGCGTAGCGCCGCACGTCGTCGACCGAAAAGGTCGCGTCCACCCAGGTCACCCACTCGGTCAGGGCCGCACGGTGCGCGTCGATCAGCGCGAACATCTCGCGCGCGTCGTCGGGCCGCCGCGGGACGAGGCTCAGCTCGGAGTCGACCACGAGATCGCCGGTTGCCGGCTTCATCTTGCGACGCCTTCGCGCGCGAGCATCTCGGCGTAGATCTCTTCGACTCGCTCGAGCGTGTCGATCTCGCCGGCCGGCTTGTCGGGACGCAGTCGTACGATGCGTGGAAAACGCAGCGCGAAACCACTGAGATGCAAG
This sequence comes from bacterium UBP12_UBA5184, assembly GCA_002413145.1. Lineage (GTDB taxonomy): Bacteria > Vulcanimicrobiota > Vulcanimicrobiia > Vulcanimicrobiales > Vulcanimicrobiaceae > Zemelea. The sequence continues at coordinate 2,614 of DHWK01000152.1, read as the reverse complement.
TCGCTCTTTTGGATGACGTCGAATGCGATCTCCACGACGATCGCCGGTTCGACGGCAAAGCCGTGGCGCCCGGCGGCGATCTTGTGGGCCTCAAACCAGCGGGTCAGCGTCGCGATCTCTACGTCGGTCAGACCCGTATAGGCTTTCCCGATCGTTAACAGTTCGTCGCTCTCGGCCGAGCGGCGCACCGCGAAGGTGTAATCGGATAGCACCTTGGCGCGTTTGCCGTGGCCCCACTCGACCGCGACGACGACGCAATCGAGCGTTGAGAGTTCGCGCTTGAGCTTGAGCCACCACTTTCCGCGCCGGCCCGGGACGTAGGGCGCGTCGGTGCGCTTGAGGACGAGCCCTTCGTTTCCGCGCAGGCGTGCGGCCTCGAAGAGTTCGTGGACGCGTTCGGGCGGTGCGTCGGGTTCGAGCGCCTGCCATGGCGCGAGCTCGAGCGCGCCCAGCGGTTCGAGCGCCGCGGCGAGTTGCGCGCGCCGTTCTCCGAGGGGCCGATCGATCAAGAACGAGCTTCCGACCGCGAGCGCGTCGAAGGCGACGAAGGCGACGGGGACTTCGGAGCGCAGCTCTTCCGAAGGATCGACGCGCTGCAAACGCGGCTGCAGATAGCGAAAGGGCAGCGCCCGGCCCTCGCGCCGCGCGACGATCTCGCCATCGAGGATGAAGTCGCCGCGTTGCGCGGCGAGCGCTGAGACGATCTCGGGAAAGGCGCGTCCGGCGTCGCTAAAGGTTCGCGAGAAGAGCCGTACCCTGTCGCCGCACTTGTGCGCTTGCGCGCGGATGCCGTCGTACTTGTCTTCGACGAGCCACGTCCCCGCGGCGAGTTCGCGGTACGACGAACCGAACGCGATCGGCGAGGCAAGCATGAAACCGATCGGCGCGGCGTAGCGAATTTCGATCGAGGACAACCGGTCGTCGCGCGCCGCGACGGCGACCGCGCCGACGTCCCCCGCCGCCATCGCCGCGCGCCGCACGGACTGCGGCTCGCGGCCGAACGCCGCGGCAATCGCGTCGAGCACCAAACCTTCTCGCAGGCCGATGCGCAGATCGCCGGTCAGAATCTTGACGGCATAGACCGCTTCGCGGTTTACGCGACAGGCGCGCAAGATACGCTCGCAGACGAATTCGCGCTTCTTCGCGGCGGCCCGACCTGCGACGGAGGCGATCTCGTCAAGCAGCGCCGCAAGCGACGCCGCCGTCAGCCTCTCGGCGAACAGCGACGGAACCGGCGGCTCCCCAAACAGCGCGCCGAGCGCCTCGCCCAAGTCGCCGCTGTCGCGGTACGCGCGGCCCAGCGCAGCATCGTCGAAGGCCCACACGTGCCGCGCTGCGTTCAGAATCGTACGGCCGCCGATCGCGAGCCGCCGGTCGTCCTTTCGAGCAAGCGGGGCGCCGCTCAGGAACCGCGAAGCCGCGACGAGGTCGTCACGTTCGAGCGAATTCAAGTAGCCGGCCAGCCGTTCGATCTTTGTCGACTTCGCAGCCGTCGCGGCGACGGCGTCGCAGACGTTCGCGAAGTCGATCACGAGCGCATCACGTCGAGGGGAAGAATGAGCAAGCCGTTGTCATCCTGGGTTCGAGTTGCCGGTTCGGCGATATGCGCATCCCTGTTTGCCGCCGCCGCGCTCCTCCCCGCGGCCGCTGCGGAAAATAAGGCGACGCCGGCGCTCGAGGAATTCGGCAAAGCGTTCGCCGGGGTGAAGGACTACCAATTCCGGATCGTGACGCACGAGACGACCGACGACGGGAAGCACGCCGAGGATCGCGTCTATCTCTTCCGGTGGCGCCGTCCGACGGACGCGCAGATCGTGGTGCTGCAAGGCCGCGATAAGGGCGGCGCGGCGACCTGGCACGGCGGCGATACGGTCAGCGGCCACCACGGTGGTCTGGTCTCGTTCGTCCATCTCACCAAGAACATCCACGACCGCGACGCGACCTCACTGCGCGGCGACGTCCTGACCTCCGATGCGTACGACGCCGAACTCAAGCATTTCGCCGATACGCCGGGGACGCTCTGGGAAGCCGCCGGTCCCGAAATCGGGGGCCAGCCGACGACGGCCGTGACCCTCGCCGTCGCCGATCCGAAGGCCAACGCGAACGTCTCCAAGGACGTCCTCTACCTTTCGAGAGTTCTCCATTTGCCGCTCGGGCGCGATCAGTACGCCGGCTCGCTGCTGGTCAAGACCGAGAGGTTCAAAGAGATCAAGACCAACCTCGGATTGAAGGACGGCGACTTCCAAGGATGATCACCGCGTTTGTGATGCTGACCGCGCAGCCCGGGCTCGTGAAACCGCTGGCGGAACGGCTGCTGGAGGTTCCGGGGATCGGCGAGGTCTACAGCGTCTCCGGACCCTTCGACTTGGTCGCGATCGCGCGCGTCAAGCGCCACGAAGATCTCGCCGACCTCGTGACGGACCACATCGCCCACCTCGAAGGGATCCTCCGCACCGAGACGCTGATCGCGTTCCGCGCCTATTCGAAACGCGATTTGGGCCTGATGTGGGACGTAGGTTCGTAGCGCAGACTAGAAGAGCGCTAGCTGAGGATTGACTTCCAAATACTGGGCGTCGATGCCGAGTCCGCGCAGACGCGTGACGAGATCGCGCCA
>DHWK01000001.1:5519-19897 GCA_002413145.1 bacterium UBP12_UBA5184 | reverse complement strand
GCGCCGCCGTAAGCCTTGCGCGTGATCACCGTAATCTTCGGGACGGTCGCTTCGGCGAAGGCGTAGAGCAACTTCGCGCCGTGTTTGATGATCCCGCCATACTCTTGTGCGGTGCCGGGCAAAAATCCGGGGACGTCGACGAAGGTGAGCAGCGGGATATTGAAGGCGTCGCAAAAGCGCACGAACCGCGCCGCCTTGATCGACGAGGCGATGTCGAGCACGCCGGCCAGCATCTTCGGCTGGTTGGCGACGATGCCGACCGTCCCGCCTTCGATCCGGCCGAAGCCGATCACGACGTTCTGCGCGTACAGTTCAGCCAGCTCGAAGAAATCGCCGTCGTCGACGACCGCCAAGATCGCTTCTTTGATGTCGTAGGGCTTGTTGGGCGAGTCGGGGACGAGTTCGTCGAGCGCGGGGCAGAGCCGGTCTGGTGAATCATTGGGCGCGTAACGAGGCGGATCGTCGAGATTATTCTGCGGTATGAACGAGATCAGCCGGCGCGTCTGCGCGCACATCTCGTCTTCGTCGGCGGCGACGAGGTCGGTGACGCCGCTCTTGGTCGCGTGGGTGATCGCGCCGCCCAGCTCCTCGAAGGTGACCTCTTCGCCGGTGACCGTCTTGATGATCTCGGGGCCGGTGATGAACATCTGCGCGATGCCTTCGACCATGATGGTAAAGTCGGTGATCGCCGGCGAGTAGACGGCGCCCCCGGCACAAGGCCCCGCTATCAAACTCAACTGCGGGATCACGCCGCTGGCCTGCACGTTGCGCCAAAAAATCTCGGCGTAGCCGCCCAGACTCACGACGCCCTCTTGGATGCGCGCGCCGCCGGAGTCGTTGATGCCGATCATCGGCGAACCGGTGCGCAGGGCCAGGTCCATCACCTTGCAGATCTTCTCGGCGAAGACTTCGCCGAGAGACCCGCCGAGGACCGTGAAGTCTTGCGAGAAAAGAAAGACTTGCCGACCATCGATTGCCGCGCGGCCGGTGACGACGCCGTCGCCGAGAAATTCTCGTTCGTCTAAGCCGAAAGCCGAGCTGCGATGCACCGCGAACATGTCGAGTTCGACAAACGAGTCGCCGTCGACGAGCGCTTCGATCCGTTCGCGCGCCGTGCGCTTGCCGCGCTTGTGCTGGCGCTCGTTGCTGCCGGTGCCGGCCGGCTCTAATGCTTGCGCGCGCCGCTTGCGCAGCGCTTCGGTATTCTCGTGATGCGCCGGGAGGTCCAAGCCTACCAGATACCGAGTCGCGTCTTTACGTCGTCGTTGGCCATCGTGCGCGGATCCCACGGCGGCGTGAAGGTGATCTCGACGTTAGCCTTCGCGACGCCTTCGATGGCTTGGACCTTGGACTGGACCGCTTCCTTGAACATCGGCCCAACGGGACACATCGGTGAGGTCAGGGTCATGGTGACCGTGACGTCGTCCTTTTGTTCGCCGGCGATCTCGACGCCGTAGACCAAGCCCAAATCGAGAATCCCGATATAAAGTTCGGGGTCCTGGACGTCTTTGAGCGCTTCGTAAACCTCTTCTTGCGTTGTCATCCGGCCGGAGGACTTCGCCTTCCTAGCCGGGGGTTCCACTACCGGACGATAGCCGCGCCCCAAGGCGGCCAAACTCCTCCGGCGTATCGACGTCGAGAAAAGGTCCGTCGGTATCGATCGCGACCTCGACGCGGCGCCAGCGCGGATCGTCGCGCAGGCCGCGCAAGGTATCGCTTTCCTCTAGACTCGCGATCGCGCTACGCGGACGTGGTCCGAAAACGACCGGATGGCCACCGATCCCGGCGCGCACGGGATAGGCGACGTCGGCCTCGCCGCGGGCCTCAGCCATACGCCGAACGAGCGCCTCGTCGACCAGCGGCATGTCGGCGAGTAAGACGACGAGCGCCGCATCGGGATCGAGGACCGCCGCATCGGCGAGGGCGAGTGAATGCGCCATCCCGCGTTCGGGCTGAGCGTTGACGATGACCGACAGATTCGGATTCTTCGCGACGTGGGGCGCCAGATCGGGGGCGACGACCGCAATCGTCGGAAATGCGGAGGCCGCCGCCAACGCGCGCTCGAGCGGCGTCCTTCCGCAGAGGTCGAGGAGCAGCTTTTGCGCGCCCATGCGCTGCGAGCGGCCGGCCGCTAGGATCACGCAAACGTCGCTCATACGAGCGCGGCCAGGTTTTCGGCGAATTGCGCGACGGTTTTTTTCGCGACGCCCTCGATCAGGCGTCCTCCGATCGAGGCCAGAAAACCGCTGATCTGCGCGTCGCTTCGCAGGGTAACGTGCGTTTTTCCGGTCCGCTCGATCGCTTGCGAAATGACGTTGATCCGGACGCCGCCACGGCCTTTCGTGTCGTCGCCTTTGATCGACATCGTGACGCGATGTGCGTTCTCGTCGAGTTCGTCGACGCTGACGGTCGCGCGATACGTCACTTCGGCGGGCCCAACTTTCATTGCGATCTTCGCGCGATACGTGCGATCGTCTATTTTTTCCGTGATCTCCGCCCCGGGGATGCAGGTCGCGACGCGCGGGAAGTCGGTCAACACCGGCCAGACGCGTGCGAGCGGCGCGGCGACGTCGAAGGCATCTTCGATCGTCATCGCGTCGCGTGCGACGTCTGCGGATGAACGGGTGAGGCGCTGTCGCGCAGGCGACCGCCGCCGCGGCCCGAACGAAGCGCGACGATTTCGGACGCGATCGAGAGCGCGGTTTCTTCGGGCGTGCGCGCACCGATGTCGAGGCCGATCGGCGCGCTGATGCGCGCCAGGTCGGGGTCGCCGATGCCGGCGGCACGCAATTCTTCTACGCGCGCGGCATGCGTGCGGCGACTTCCCATCGCGCCGATGTACCCTGCGTCGGTCCCGAGTGCGACCAGCAGCAGGGGAATATCGAATTTTTGGTCGTGGGTGAGGACGATGATCGTGGTTCGCGCGTCGACCCGCGCGTTGCGAAGAAACTCGTCCGGCCACGCGACGACGACCTTGTCGGCGTCGGGGATGCGCCGCGCCGTGGCAAACACCGGGCGGGCGTCGACGACCGTGACGCGATAGCCCAGGTATTTGCCGATGCGGGCCATCGTGCGCGAGAAGTCGATCGCGCCGAAGATATACATGTCCGGCTTGGGTGCGAAAGACTGAATGAAGACCCGTGCTTCGCGGCCGAGAGGAATCGGCTCGCCGTTTTCGCCGAACGTGCGCAGGGCAGTCTGGCCGAAGGTCAAGAGGGCACGAGCTTCGGCCTCGACCGTTGCGTTCAGGCGAGGCGAACCGAGGTCGCCGAGGCGGCCGTGCCGGTCGACGAGCAACTTCGCGCCCGGTAAATCGTCGTCGAGCCGGGTGACCAGCGCGACCGGCTCGTCGCCGTGCAACGACGCCGAGAACCGCTCGAAAATGGTCACCAGTCGAGCCGCTCGACGAACACGTAAATCGTCCCGCCGCAGGTCAGACCTTGCTCGCTCGCTTGTTCGTCGCTGATGCCGTAGGTGACGAGTCGCGGCCGCCCGCCCGCGATCGCGTCCTGGGCTTCCTCATAGACGGCGGCTTCGACGCAACCGCCGCTGACCGAGCCGGCGACCTCGCCGCGCTCGTTGACGGCCATCGCCGCGCCGGGGTCGCGCGGCGCTGATTTTTCGACGCCGACGACCGTCGCGAGCGCGACCCGCTGCCCGTCGCTGCGCCACCTTTCGATCGCATCGAGGATGTCTATCATGCTAGGAGTTTTGGGTTCGGCACGGTAGCCTTCTCCTCCACCATTCGGACGGAGGACGCCATGGGACGCATCGAGCTCGAGGTCAATGGGACGCGACACGAGTTGGAGGGCGTCGAACCGCGGCTGCTACTCGTGCATTTCTTGCGCGAGCGTTTGGCTTTGACCGGAACGCACATAGGCTGCGATACGTCGAGTTGCGGCGCGTGCACGGTCCTGTTGGACGGGAAGGCCGTCAAGAGTTGCACGATGTTCGCCCTGCAGGCCGACGGTCGCGCCGTTACGACGATTGAAGGTATCGGTTCGAGTGCCGAGTTGCACCCGATGCAGGAAGCGTTTTGGGCGCAACACGGGTTGCAGTGCGGCTATTGCACGACCGGGATGATCCTGAGTGCCATCGATCTGTTGCGCCGCAACCCCGATCCCGACGAAGTCGAGATTCGCACGGGCCTCGAGGGAAATCTGTGCCGCTGCACCGGCTACGAGAACATCGTCAAAGCGGTGCGCGCCGCGGCGGCGGCGATGGCGGCCGCGCAGCCGGTTCGGGAGGCCGGCGAACCCCCGAAGTCGCCCGGGGAACTGCTCGAAGTCGGAGGTAGCCGCTGATGGCCGCCGTTCGGCTCGTCGGCACTCCGGTTCGGCGCCGCGAAGATCCGCGTCTGATCACCGGGCGCGCCACGTACGTCGACGACGTGAAGCTCGTCGGAATGGTGCACGCCGCCTTCATTCGTAGTCCGTACGCGCACGCGAAGATCGTGCGCGTCGACTTGGCGAAGGCGAAGGCGCACGCGGGCGTCTTGGCTGCGTTTTCCGGCGCCGACCTGCACGCCGCCGGGATGACGGCGTCGCTGCCGGTCGCGCACAAGATGCCCGACCTCAAGACGCCGCCGCACTATCCGCTCGCCGTCGACGAAGTGCGCTTCGTCGGCGAAGCGGTCGCGGTCCTCATCGCGAACGATCCGTACATCGCGCGCGACGCGGCCGAGCTCGTCGAGGTCGAGTACGACGAATTGCCGATCGTCGTCGAGGTCGAGAAGGCGATGGCGCCCGGCGCGCCGCTCGTCCACGCGTCGCTCGGGACGAACGTGGCATACGCGATGCCGTTGCGAGCGGGGGATCCGGACGGCGCGTTCGCGAGCGCCGACGTCGTCGTCAAGCAGCGACTGGTCAATCAGCGCTTAGCGCCGGTTCCGATCGAAACGCGCGGCGTCGTCGCGCAGTGGGACGCGGGTGCAGGGCGAGTCACGCTTTATTCGTCGACGCAGATTCCGCATCTGTTGCGCACGCAACTTTCGCTGATTCTCGGTCTTCCTGAGACCAACGTACGTGCGATCGCTCCCGAAGTCGGCGGCGGTTTCGGTTCGAAGTTGAACGTCTACGCGGAAGAGGCTGTTGCCGCTTGGTTGGCGATGCGCCTAGGGCGGCCGGTGAAGTGGAGCGAGACCCGCAGCGAGTGCTTTCAAGCGATGATCCACGGCCGGGATCAGATCGCCGACTGCGAGATCGCGGCCAAACGCGACGGAACAATCGTCGGCCTGCGCGCGCGCATTTTGGCTAACCTCGGCGCCTACCATCAGCTTCTGACGCCGGTGATTCCGACGCTGACCGTGCTGATGGCCCCCGGGCCGTATCGCATCGCGAACGTCGACCTCGAGGTGACGGGCGTCTTCACCAACACGATGTCTACCGACGCGTATCGCGGCGCGGGCCGTCCCGAAGCGACGTACCTGATCGAACGTTTGATGGATCTCGTCGCGAGAAAACTCGGGGCCGATCCCGCCGACGTGCGGCGCCGCAACTTCATCGAACCGAGCGCCTTCCCGTTTACGACGGCGACCGGTTTGACGTACGACTCGGGCGATTACGCCAAGACGATGGAGAAAGCGTTGCAACTGGCCGACTATCCTGGCGTGCGCGCACGGCAGGCGGCGCTTCGAGCGGAGGGGCGCTATCTCGGCATCGGGCTTTCGACGTACGTCGAGGTTTGCGGGATGGGGCCCTCGGCCGCGATGCCTGCCGCCGGCTGGGACAGCGCGACGATTCGCGTCGAGCCGACCGGAAGCGTCACCGTCCTAACGGGGATCTCCCCGCATGGTCAGGGTGAGGAGACGACGTTCGCGCAATTGGTGGCGGACGAACTTGGCGTCGCGATCGATGACATCGCGGTCGTGCACGGCGACACCGATCGAGTCCAGTACGGAGTCGGGACGTTCGGCTCGCGCGGGACGGCCGTCGGTGGCGCTGCGCTCAAACTCGCGATCGAAACGATCCAAGCAAAGGCGATAAAGATCGCGGCGCATCGATGGGGAGCTGACCCGGCCGATCTCGAGTATCGCGACGGCAAGATCGGGCTCCGCGGCGATCCATCGAAGGCGATGACGACCGCAGAGGCCGGATTCCTGGCGTTCATGGGCGACCAGCTGCCACCCGGTCTCGAACCCGGACTCGACGCGACGCGGCGCTTCGAGCCGCCCAACTTCGTCTACCCGTTCGGGACGCACGTCTGCGTCGTCGAAGTCGACGCGGAGACCGGCAAGGTGAGCGTGGAACGGTACGTCGCCGTCGACGATTGCGGAAACGTGCTCAATCCGATGATCGTCGAGGGACAAGTCCACGGCGGGATCGCGCAAGGGATGGCGCAAGCGCTGTACGAGGAGGTCGTCTACGACGAGTACGGCCAGTTGCTCACCGGCTCGCTGATGGACTACGCCGTCCCCCGAGCCGAACAGCTTCCGCATTTCGATTTGGATCGAACGGTGACCCCGACCTCGGTGAATCCGCTCGGGGTCAAGGGCGTCGGCGAGGCCGGGACGATCGGAGCGACTCCTGCGGTGGTCAACGCGGTTCTGGACGCGCTCGCGCCCTTCGGCGTCGAGCACATCGACATGCCGCTGAGACCGGAAAAACTTTGGAAAGCGATGGGTACGCGTTCGAACGGGAAGGTGTCGGTATGATCCCCGCGACTTTTAATTATTTTCGTCCACATTCAATCGAAGAAGCGCTTCTGCTGCTACGTCAAGGAGAAGCGGCGAAAATACTTGCCGGCGGCCAGAGCCTGATCCCGATGATGAAATTCCGCGTCGTAGAACCGAAGACGCTGATCGATTTGCAAGGTGTGCCGGAGTTGGCTCACGTGATGTGGGCGGGTGGCCACTGCACGGTCGGCGCGCTCACGACGCACGCCAGCCTGGCGGCCGATGCCGACGTCCGCCGGAAGGCCGGCGTGCTTTGGGACGCTGCGAACGCGCTTGGAGATCCGCAGGTGCGAAATCTCGGAACGATCGGCGGGGCCTGCTCGCACGCCGATCCGTCGGCCGACTATCCGGCCGTCATGCTCGCGCTCGACGCATGCTTCATCGTTGCGGGTGAGAAGACGCGCGAGGTCGCGGCGGCGGATTTCTTCAAAGGGACGTTCGAAACGGCGCTCGGCGAGAGCGAGATTTTGACGAAGATCACGTTCGACGCCGCAGCGCACTCGGCGTACGTGAAGCTGGAGCATCCGGCTTCGCACTACGCGCTCGTCGGAGTCGCGGCCGTTCTCGTGATGTCGCGCGACACGATCGAAGACGCGCGCATCGCGATCGGCGGGCTCGCCGACGCGCCGTTTCGCGCCGGCGGCGTGGAACGTCGCTTGCGCGGCATCAAAGGCAACGACGGCGCGGCGATCAAGGCGGCTTGCACCGGCGCGGTGACGGGCCAAGACGTTCGCAGCGACGTCGAGGCTTCGGCCGCGTACCGGACGGCGATGGCCGACGTCATCGCGGCCCGCGCCGTCGGCGCAGCCACCCGGCCGCGCTGACATCAGCAGCCTGGTCAGGAACCGCAGGCACCTGCAAGGTGCTTGCGGCCCGGCGGGTTGCGCGCTATACTATCGGTATGGCGACCTCCACGGCGCGCGCGCTGAACCCGGTGGCAGAGCTGGATGACATCGCTCGGATCTTTGGGATCAGTGAAACCGGGCTCGGGCGCTTGTTTCGCGTCGAGCGCCAATCCGTCAGCGAATGGCGCAAGAAAGGCGTTCCTTTAACTCGGCGAGCGAGCGTCGAGCGCGTCGCCGATCTTGCAAGAGCCTTGGAGCGGGAGATCGTTCCATCACGCATCCCAGAAGTTGTGAATACCAAAGACAAATGGCTGGATGGCCGTTCGATCTTGGAGACGATTGCGATCGGCGGTCCCGAACCGGTCTATGGCTACCTACACCGGCTCTTCGCCTATGGCGGCGCCTAAGGATTCGCTACCCCTCGTCCCGCGAGGTGGTCGATACTATCGGCTCTGCAAGCCGGAATGGGTCGACTGCCGCGACACATCGTATTCCAAGGCGCAAGGCGGCCGCTGGAATCCGCCCGGTGTGTTCGGCGCTCTCTATTTGAACGCGACGCTCGAGGTTGCGGCAGCCAACGCGCGTGAATGGCATAGAGATCGAGCGATCAAGCTCTTCGACGTGAGGCCCGATCGCCGCCCGCAACTCGAAACCTTTCACTTATTGGAACAGCGGTTCGTCGACGCCGTATCAGATGCGGGCATCGCGGCGCTGAGATTACCGAAGCGTTATCCCTTCGGTGTCGGCTGGGAGCAATGCCAACCAATCGGCAAACGTGCCCACGACAGCGGTTTTCGCGGTGTCGCATGTCGCTCCGCAGCCGAAGCTAGGCCGGACTCATGGCTCGGCGAGGAGCTCGCTCTTTTTGATTCGGCGCCACGCCCGCGCCGAACCGGTCGGCGCAGAGCCTTCAATGATTGGTATCCCGACCTGGCACCTTTATGACGCGACCATGCGCGAGCACGCCTCGACGACGCGGGGACGCGCAGCGCGTTGTTCTTGTCGACCGATACTTCGGCGGCTCTCCCCGAATGGCTATACGGCGAGGTAGCGCTGCATCGCGGCGGCGTCCGCCCTGAGTTCGGCGATGCGGCCGCTGGCCATGACCCGACCGTTCGAGAGGATATAGCCGCGATTTGAGAGGCTCATCGCAACCTCGGCGTTCTGCTCGACGAGCAGAATCGTGTTGCCTTCATCGCGGATGCGGCGCACCACATCCTCGACGTTGCGGGCGATCAGTGGAGCGAGTCCCTCCATCGGTTCGTCGAGCAGGATGATCGACGGATTAGCGACGAGCGCGCGCGCGATGGCGAGCATCTGCTGTTCGCCGCCCGAAAGTTTCGCGGGTTTGTCGCGCCGCTCGCCCAAGACCGCAAAGTATTCGTAGATTCGTTTTTCGGTCCAATTGCCTTTGCGGCCGGCCAGCGCTGCCAGCCGGAGGTTTTCGCCGATGGTCAGGTTCGGAAAGATGCGCCGGTCTTCGGGGACGTAGGCGATGCCGAGCTTGGCCAGTTTGTAGGTCGCTTGACGCTGGATCGGCTTACCCTGGAAGCGTATCTCGCCGCTGTGCACCGAGCACAGGCCCAGGACAGACTTGAGCGTGGTTGAGCGGCCGCTACCGTTGCGGCCGAGCAGCGCTACGACCTCGCCCTCGCCAACCGTCAGCGAGACGTTTTGCAGGATGTGACTCTTGCCGTAGAACGCATTGACGTTTTCGAGTTCGAGAAGCGTGGCACTCATGCCAAACCCCCCAGGTACGCGCGCTGCACCGCCTCGTTGTCGCGAATCTCTTCGGGCGTCCCGACGGCGAGGATTTGACCGGTCTGCATCACGGTGATCGTCGTCGAGATCGACATGACGACGTCGATGTCGTGTTCGACGAGCATGATCGTCCGGCCGGGCGAGATGCGCTGAATCAGCTCGACGGTTGCGTGCGTCTCCGTCGGCGACATCCCGGCCGTCGGTTCGTCGAGCATCAAGATCGCGGGATCGCGCGCCAGAACGAGGCCGATCTCGAGTCGCCGCTGGTCGCCGTGTGAGAGATTTTCCGCGAGCGCCTCGGCGGCCGGACTCAGCCCGATGTCGTCGAGGATGGCGACGGCTTTGCCGTGCAAGTCGCCCATCCGGCCGCTCGGGAGCAAGAAGTTGGCCTTCCCATCGTAGAGCGACTGGACGGCGAGCCGCACGTTTTCGTAGACGCTGAGTTTTCCGAAGATGTTGGTGATCTGAAACGAACGCGCGATTCCGAGCCGAGCGCGCTGGTACGGGTCGAGGCCGGTGATGTCGCGATCCTCGAACAGGACGCGTCCGCTCGACGGCGGCAACAGGCCGGAGAGCAAGTTGAAGAAGGTCGTCTTTCCGGCGCCGTTGGGCCCGATGATCGTTCGCACGCCGCCGCTAGGAATCTCGAGCGTAATGTCGTTGACGGCTTTGAAGCCTGCAAACGAGCGCGTCAAATGCTCGGTTTTAAAGGCGTAGGCGAACGTATGGCCGGACTCGCTCACGGCAGCACCTCGCCGCCGGCGTCCTCGGTTTCGCGGGCAGTCTCGTTGAAGGATCTTCGGCGTAGTGCCGTTCGCAGGCTTTCGACCAGCCCGTTGATGCCTTCGGGCGCAGCGAGAACGAAGACCACGAATACGGCGCCTGGCGCCGCGGGCCAGAACCGGGTGACCTGCGAAGCGCTGTTCTGAATGTCCCAGTAGACGAAAGCTCCGATCATTGGCCCGACGAAGCTGTGGATGCCGCCGAGTAGCGACATCATGACGACGCGCCCCGAATAATCGACCGAGCCTGCATCGGGATTGATCGCTTGCTGGAAATACGTCCAGAGCCAGCCGCCGAGTGCCGGGAAGAGCGCCGAGAGCACGAAGGCGTTAACGCGATACTTGTTTGCGTCGTAACCGAGGAACCGCGCCCGCTGCCGATTTTCGCGCAAGGCGTGCAGCACCGAGCCGAACGGCGAACGAACGACCCAATAGTTGAAGGCCACAGCCACGAACGTGATGAGCGCCGCAAACAGGTACATGTGCAAGCCGCCGCTCTGCGAGAGCCAATCGACCGGAAAGCCCGGCAACGACGGCCGCGCGACCCCTTGGACGCCATCTTCGCCGCCACTGAGTTCGGAGCAATGGAAGGCAAGGAAGTAGATGACCTGCGCCGACGCCAGCGTGATCATGGCGTAGTAGATGCCGCTCGAGCGTGGGACGATGAGCCGCGCAAGCAACCATGCCGACAGCGCCGCCAGCCCCAAGCTCAAGATCAAGCTGATCCAGAGATTGTTGACGGCATCGTGATGGAGTTGGAGCGATCCGATTCCAACGCCGCACAGCGTGCCGGTGACGTTGAAGCCCTTGGAAAACAGGGCGCTCACGTACGCCCCGATCGCGAAGAACATCGCGTGACCGAACGACAGCTCGCCGCTGTGGCCGAACAGCAGGTTGAAGCCCAGCGCCAGCAGTGAAAACGCCAAGATCGTCGTCGCCAAATCGACGAAGCCGGCATGGAACGGAAGACGGTGGCCCGTGAACGGATTCAAATCGAGCGAGCCGCCCGGCATGAGAAAGGGCAAGATCGCGAACGCGGCCGCGATGAGGCCGAGGTCGATCCACCACTTCGCGGCCGGCGGCGCCTTCATCATTCGAAGAGGCCTTCGACTCCAAAAATGCCGCGCGGGCGGATGAGCAGGATGATGGCCATGATCATGAAGCCGCTCAAATCGATCATCGTCGGGCCCAGGTTGGGGATCAGCTCGACCATGCTCTGGACCATCCCGATGATGAGTCCGCCGACGACGGCCCCCCAGAACGAGCCGATCCCGCCGACGATGACGATGACGAAGGTCAAGATGATCCACTGCGACGCGAGCGTCGGGATGATCGCATAGACCGGTGCGGCGAGCGCTCCCGCGAGGCCCGCCATGAACGAGCCGATGCCGAAGACGAGCGTGAACATCAGCGGCATGTTGACGCCGAGAATCCTGACCATCTCGGCATCGCGCGTCCCGGCCCGGATGATCATCCCAACGTTGGTCTTGTTGATGAGGAGCCAAACCCCGATCAGGATCAGGATGGTGATGCCGACCAGAAAGACATCCTTATAGAGGGGGACTTCGAAGCTGCCCAGGGTGATCGAGCCGGCCAAGTAGGACGGCGTCTGCGAGGGCAGCGAGATGTCGCCCCATTTCCAGCGGACGAATTGCTCGAAGATGAGCGCGGCCCCGTACGTCAGCAGCAGCGTGTACTCCGGGAGCCGTCGATACAGCGGCCGGATCAGCGAGGACTCGAAAAGCATCCCGAAGACGCCGATGACCAGGGCAGCAAAGAAGATCGCCGGCCAGAAGCCCAGGTGGGGCTGTAAGTCGTGCGCGACGTAAGCGCCGAGCATAAAAAAAGAGCCGTGCGAGAAATTGACCACGCCCATGAGGCCGAGGATGATGTTCAGGCCCAGCGCCACCAGGATATAGAGCATCCCAAGCGTCAGTCCATTAATGATCTGATCGCCGACTTGGTGCAGCACGAGGCGCGCATTGAGGGCGGCCGCAGGCAAACCCTTCCCCGTTCAAGCCTGCCGAGCATCGGGAGGGTGAGGGTCCAGCCGAGCGAATGGCTGCCAGCGTGAAGACCAGACCGCGGGCGATTTCAAGCGCCGCCCATTCAGCCATGGGCGACGGGCGGGCCGTGAAGCTCTCGGTCAACGTCTCGTTCGATATTGGAGCGCGCCTGCGTCGCCTTGCCTTCGACGAGCGCTTCAGCGAAAGTTCGATCGTCGAGATCGCCCTGGTCCAGCTCTTCGGGAAGCACCTGAACGACGGCGCGCTCGGCAAATTCCTGCGCGACCAGGGCGCGACGTTGCGCCGGGTCGGCGGGCGCCGCTAAAGCCCCGGCCGAGAGGCTTCACCCCCTCCGACGCTCCGCGAGGCCTCCAGGCCGGTTTCGCGGCGCTCAGGTCGTCCCCAGGCTTCGTGGCGACCGAAACTCCTCGAATCTCGTTTCATGTTATGCAACCATGAGGCCAAGCCGGATTGCGACCGACCACGTACACAAAGGGTAAGTCGCAGGAGCCCGGCAAGTCGTCCCCCAGGTGCCGTTGGAGCCGAAGAGGCCGGCGGACAGGAGCCAAACCAGAATGTCAATGTGGGAACCGTTTACCGAACGCGCGCGGCGCAGCATCGTGCTGGCCCAAGAAGAGGCGCAGCGGCTCGGCAATAACTACATCGGGACCGAGCATATTCTGCTCGGCATTATCTCCGAAGGTGAGAGCCTCGCGGCCAAAGTGCTCGAGACCCTGGGCGTCAACCTCGCGAAGGTGCGCCAGGAGGTCGAGGCGATCGTCGGCCGGGGCGGGCAGACCGTCCAGCAAGAGATGGTCTTCACGCCGCGCGCCAAGCGCGTCATCGAGCTTGCCTTCGAAGAGGCCCGGCAACTCAACCACAACTACATCGGCACCGAGCATCTGCTGCTCGGCCTGATCCGCGAAGGCGAAGGCGTCGCGGCTCGCGTTCTGACCAACCTCGGGGTGGACCCGGCGAAAGTCCGCGTCCAGACGACCTCGCTCTTGGGGGCCGAAGGGCAACCCGTCGCGCCGAAGGGCAAATCCAAGACGCCGACGCTCGATACGTACGGTCGCGATTTGACCGCGCTGGCGCGCGATAACAAACTCGACCCGGTGATCGGCCGGGCCAACGAAATCGAGCGCGTAATTCAGATTTTAGCGCGCCGCACCAAGAACAACCCGGCCCTTATCGGCGAGCCCGGAGTCGGCAAGACGGCTATCGCGGAGGGCCTGGCCCAGCGCGTCATCAAGGGCGAGATACCCGAACCGCTGCGCGACCGGCGCGTCATCACCCTCGATCTCGCGGGCTTGGTCGCGGGGACGAAGTATCGCGGCGAATTCGAGGAGCGGATGAAGCGCGTCATGGACGAGATCCGCGGCGCGGCCGGCGAGATCATCCTCTTCATCGATGAGCTGCACACGCTGGTCGGCGCGGGAGCGGCCGAAGGCGCGATCGACGCCTCGAACATCATCAAGCCGGCGCTCGCGCGCGGCGAACTGCAATGCATCGGCGCGACGACGCTCAACGAATTCCGCAAGCACATCGAAAAGGACTCCGCCCTCGAGCGCCGCTTCCAACCGGTGATGGTCGGCGAGCCGTCGGTCGAAGAGACCGTCGAGATTCTCAAGGGCCTGCGCGACCGCTACGAAGCGCACCACAAGGTGGCGATTACCGACGAAGCGCTGGTTGCGGCGGCCAAGCTCTCCGATCGCTATATCAGCGACCGGTTCTTGCCCGATAAGGCCGTCGATTTGATCGACGAGGCGTCCTCGCGCGTGCGCCTGCAGGCGACGCTGCCTTCGCCCGAGATCCGCGAGATCGAGAACGAGATCCGCAAGGTCAAGGTCGAGAAAGAAGCGGTCGTCAAGTCGCAAGAGTTCGAAAAGGCGGCCGCGATCCGCGACCGCGAGGAAAAACTGCGGCTCGAAAAGGGGCGTCTCGAACAAGAGATGCAAGACCGTCGGGCGCAATCCGACAAGACGCTCAAAGTCACCGAGGAAGACATCGCCTACATCGTCGCCTCGTGGACCCGAATTCCGGTCAGCCGCCTCGCGCAAGGCGAAACAGCGAAACTGCTCAGCATGAAGGAGCAGCTCCACAAGCGCGTCATCGGTCAGGAGGAAGCGATCGGAACCGTCACGCGGGCGATTCGCCGCTCGCGAGCCGGCCTGAAAAACCCCAAACGCCCGATCGGCTCGTTCATCTTTTTGGGACCGACGGGTGTCGGCAAGACCGAAGTCGCGCGCAGCCTCGCCGAGTTTTTGTTCGACGACGCCGAGTCGATAATCCGCATCGACATGTCGGAATA
>DHWK01000001.1:0-5462 GCA_002413145.1 bacterium UBP12_UBA5184 | reverse complement strand
ACATGTCGGAATACATGGAAAAATACGCCGTCTCGCGACTCGTCGGCGCCCCTCCGGGATACGTCGGATACGAAGAAGGCGGCCAACTCACCGAAGCGGTGCGGCGCCGTCCGTATTGCGTCGTGCTGCTCGACGAAATCGAGAAGGCCCACCCCGACGTCTTCAACTTGCTGCTGCAAGTGCTCGAAGACGGGCGCTTGACCGATTCTCAGGGGCGCGTCGTCGACTTCAAGAACTCGGTTATCATCATGACCTCGAACGTCGGTGCGACCGGGATGCAGACGACGACCGATATCGGGTTCCGGCCGACGAAGTCGCTGGGCGAAAACGAGCAAGCCGCTTACGAGAAGATGAAGAACAAGGTGCTGGACGAAGTCAAACACACCTTCCGTCCCGAGTTCCTCAATCGCGTCGACGAAGTCGTCGTGTTCCATCAACTCACGCGCGAGCAAATCGAAGAGATCGTGGGCCTCGAACTCGAGAAAGTCATCCGCGAAGTCAAGGCTCAGGACATGGATCTCGAGGTCACCGAAGACGCGAAGGTGTTGCTCGCGCGCAAGGGTTGGGACCCGCAATTCGGCGCCCGCCCGCTGCGCCGAGCGATCCAGCGTGAAGTCGAAGACGAGCTGGCCGAGGAGATGATCAAGGGCACGTTCTCCGGCGGCGACCGGATCTTGGCCGAACTCAATCCCGACAATCCCGAGAAACTGCGCTTCTCCAAGATTCCTTCGGTCGAACCGCCTGCCGCTCCGTCGCCGGAGCTCACCCTCGGGTGAGTGGCCCCGAGCCGAGGGATCGGTAGCGTCGACTCGGGCTACTGACACTGACACCCTTTGCAACGTGGCGTTCGCGCTTGCCGGGCGCCATCGGTTCTTGGTTTGCACGCGATCTCACGCGCGCCGCGCTCGCCCTCGTCGGGGGCGAGCGCGTCGTCATTCGTGCGGTCGAAGACCTGCGGCTCGAAGCGATCGTCGGCGACGACCGCGGAGAGCATCGGGTGCTGGTCGAGTGGGCCGGCGGGACCGGCCCTTTGGCGTTACGTTCGGTATGCTCGTGTGGCGGCAACGGCGTCTGCGAACATATCGTCGCCGCGCTGGAAACGGTGCGCTCCCAGACCGAACTCGCGCAGGCGCCGGACCCCGACGACGTCGACCTGAGTTGGCTGCCGGAGCCTCGCAGCGAATCGCGCCAGTTGCGGGCGCGCTGCGTCTGGCCCGTATTCTCTTCGGCGGACGGGCAAACGCTCGGCGCGCAACTCGTCCTGGATTCGCCGCGTTTGCGCGCTGCGGCACGCGACGCCCCTTCGATTGCGGCGATGATGGATACGACCCCGCTCGACGACTGGGACGACGTCGACCGGGCCCTGTTGCGCGACGAATCGGTACAAGAAGCGTTCGCCGGACGTATCGTACCGCGCGCGCTGGCCCGCGCGTTGTTCCAGTTGGCGCGGCATCCGCGGCTTCGTTTCGACGACGACCCGGCGGCCGGGCGGCACCCCTCGGAGTTGCCGGAATTCGCGATCGACCTGCGCGGCGTCGCGTTACGCGTGCAACGCCACGGCGCCGGCTTTGGCCCCGCATTCGAGTCGGTCGACGGACGGCTCATCGGCGCGGCGGAAGCGTTTTTGTTGGAAGGCCCGCCTGCGTGGCTGGCGACGCGCCAAGGGGCGTATCTGATCGACGGCTCGTTCGATGCGCGTAAGGTGATCGCGGCTGCCCGCAATCTCAACGGCGCCCTCGCCCAGAATGGTGTCGAGCCCTCGCCGCGTAGCATCGCGCGCGTCGCGCCCTATCTGACCGCGCCGGACCGCGCGGCCTTACGGATCGCCGACGCCGCCGAGCCGAGTGCGGCCCTGGCCTTCGCGTGGGATCGCGGCGCGCTCTTTGCAAGCGTGACGTTCCTGGATCGAGCCACCGGCGCGCGCGCTCCCTACGACGCACTCGGTGCGAGCGCTCCGCACGGCGACGGTTTCGTTCGCTTTGGGACCGATCACGCCGAGCGTCTGCGCTTGCGCTTTCTCGGGGCCGGCTTCGTGCCGCGTGCGGCCGACGGTTTCGCGTTGCACGGCGCCGAGCGTGCGGCCGCGTTCATCCGCGACGTCTTGGCCGGCTGGCGCGAGTTTGAAACTCGCCTCGACCCTGGGTTGCACGACGTCGCCGCCGGAACTTCCGATCTCGATATCGACGTCTCGGCCGTGCGCAGCGGCGGGGAACAAAATTGGTTCGAGCTGCGGGTCGACGTTTTCGTTGGCGGCGGTGCGGCGCTTACGCCGAAAGAACTCGAAGCGCTGCTCGCGGCCAACGAACGCTTCGCCGACGTTCGCGGGAAATTGGTCGACATCGGGAAACTGCGCGCGCAAAACGCCTTGCTCAGCGACTTGGCCGAACGCAAGCGCAGCGGTTTCGCGGCGCTACTGGCCCTGCGCGACGAGCTGCATGAAAACTTCGAACGCGTGCGGCTTCCACTCGAAGTCGAACAGATGCGCGAAAAGCTGCGCGGTTTTCAAGGCATTGCCAACGTCGATGCGCCGCCGATTCGCGACGGATCCTTGCGCGGCTACCAGCGCGTCGCGCTCGATTTCCTGTCGTACCTGGCCGAATTCGGATTCGGCGGCGTCCTCGCAGACGACATGGGCGTTGGGAAGACGCTCTGCGCGATCGCCTACCTCCTGCGGCGGAAGATGCTCGAAGGTCCCGCGCCGTCGTTGGTGATCGCGCCGACCTCCGTAACCCACACCTGGCAGACCGAGATCGCGCGCTTCGCGCCGGACCTCTCGGTCTTACGGCTACATTCCGGCAGCGAGCGCGCCTCGCGCTACGATGACGTTCCCAGCCACGACGTAGTCGTCACCTCGTACGCGCTCGCGCGAATCGACGCCGAGCAGCTCTCTCGTTTCGCGTTCCGTACGCTGATCCTCGACGAGGCGCAAATGGCCAAGAACCCCTCGTCGCAGATCGCTCGGGTCGTGCGCGCGCTGCGCGCCGAGCACCGGCTGGCCCTTACCGGCACGCCGGTGGAAAACTCGTTGCGCGACCTGTGGTCGATCTTCGCCTTCGTCGAGCCCGGTTTGCTCGGCAGCGAGGCCTCGTTCAGGCGCCGCTTCGAGGTGCCGATCGCCGAAGACGGCGAGGCCGGCGAGCGCGCGGCGGCGATCTTGCGCTCGCGGCTCGAGCCGTTCGTGCTGCGCAGGACCAAAGAAGACGTCGCGCCCGAATTACCGGAGCGTACCGAGGTCACGCTCGAATGCGATCTCTCGCCCCTTCAGAAGCGGCTCTATCGCGGCGTCGCCGAAGCGACGCGTCGAGACGTTTTCGAAATCGTCGAGCGGACGGGGATCGAGAATTCGACGGTGCACGTTCTGGCGGCCCTGACGCGCCTGCGGCAGATCTGCTCTCACCCGGGGCTGATCTTCGAAGAGTATCTGAACGAACCCGAAGCCAGCGCGAAGTTCGACGCGTTTTTCGAGACGGTCGACGAGATTCGCTCGGGCGGCCATCGCGTGTTGGTCTTCAGCGCCTTCGCCTCGATGCTGCGCATCATGCGAGCGGAACTCGATCGCCGTGAGGTTTGCTACGGTTATCTCGACGGTTCGACCAAAGATCGCGAGCGGTTGACGGAGGTGGAGCGCTTCATGCGGCCCGACGGGCCGCCGATATTCTTATGTTCGCTCAAGGCCGGCGGCGTTGGGCTGACCCTCACCGCTGCAGACTATGTGATCTTGTACGACCCGTGGTGGAACCCCGCCGTCGAGCGCCAGGCGATCGATCGCACCCATCGGATCGGTCAGAATCGTGCGGTGACGGCGTATCGCCTGGTGACGGGCGGAACCGTCGAAGAAAAGATACGCGCGCTCGCCGACCGGAAGATGGCGCTTTCGAAGACGATTATCAAGGCCGACGGCGCGCTGATGAAGGCGCTGACGCGGGCCGATCTAGAATCGCTCTTCGCCGATCCCGAATAAAAAGCGACGCTTTTTTAGTAACCGAGGCGGGGACCCCAACCGCTGAAGCTCGCTGCGGCGCGGCTCAACGGAACGGTTAAGCGCGGTTTCATGTCGACGTTTGTCGAGTGATGCTGAACGATCATGGCTGAACTCTCCTTGTGTTGTTCTGCACTCATATAGTAGGGGAAGGAGAGCGTTGTTTCATTGGCCGAGCGTGAGCGCCGGATTGGTGCTTGATGAAGCTAGTTCGTTTCGGGCTGCGGAAGCGGGATCAGCGTGACGGCGCCGCTGCCTGCGTCGCTGTAGGGGCCCGATTCGAGGATCCCGGCGCCCAACGCGCCGACGATCGTACGGGCAAACGGTTCCAGCAGCTCGGGGTTCATCACTTGTCCCTCTTCGTCTTTTCCAGGAGCGTGCGCAGGCGGCGCGCTTCGTTGTCAACGAGTTCTTCGTTATCGAGCAGTTTGAGCATCAGCGCGCGGGGAGAGTTGTCGAAGAAGCGCGAGACGACGTAGTCGATGACCGTGGTCTGCGCTTCGCCTTGGTCGATTCGCGTCGAATAGACGAATGCGCGGCCGACCGCGCGATGCTTGACGTAGCCTTTTTTCTCGAGGATCCGCAAGGTCGTGAGGACCGTGTTGTAGGCGAGCGGCGGAACCCCGAGGGCGTCGACGACTTCGCGGACGGTCGCCTGGTCGCGGCGCCACAGCACGTCCATCAGCCGTAACTCAGCCTCGGTCAGCGTCGGGGATTTCTTGCGCGCCATCAGCGCCCGTTAGCCGGCGAGAGTGCGATCGACCCGTTCACCGTGCGCAAGCTGACCGATCGTAAGCTTTGGTCGGCTCCGGCCGGCATGGCCGTGAGGCCGAGAAGCAACATCATGGCGGAAAGCGCGCGGAGACGCGCGGCGAGAACGTTCATTCCGGCATCGTAGCCGAGACGGGGATTAGTTGTCAACTAAGAAATTAAGAGTAGATTGGAACGGTGGCGAGAACCGGCGCTGCTAGGGGCGACCGTGCACCTGACGAACCGCGCCGCATGGAAGAGCCGAGCTACGCCTCGGGTCCGAGCGTTGTACCGCTCATCGGCGAGACCATCGGTGCCTGTGTCGATCGCATAGCCGAGGCGCATCCCGAGCGGGAAGCGGTCGTCTCGGTCCATCAGGACATTCGGCTTACCTACGCGCAGCTGCGCGCGACGACCGACGAATTTGCGCGTGGACTCGGCGCCCTCGGCGTACGGCACGGCGACCGCGTTGGGATTTGGTCGACCAATACCGCCGAATGGGTGATCGCGCAATTCGCGACGCCGAAGCTCGGCGCGATCCTGGTCAACATCAACCCGGCCTACCGCAGTTCGGAGGCGTCGTATGCGCTTCGCCAGAGTGGCGTCTCGGTGCTGCTCGCGCAGGCGCGCCATAAGACGAGTGACTACGCCGACATTCTGCGCGAGATTCGCGGCGCGCTGCCGGAGCTGCGTTCGGTCGTCTATATCGGAGCCGAGGAACGCGATCTGAGCG
>DHWK01000169.1:23281-39590 GCA_002413145.1 bacterium UBP12_UBA5184 | reverse complement strand
ACCAACCGGCCCGACGTCCTCGATCCGGCGCTGCTGCGCCCCGGGCGGTTCGACCGGCAAATCGTGGTCGATCGGGCCGACGTGCGCGGCCGCCAAGCGATCCTGGCCGTCCACGCCAAGAACAAGCCGCTTTCCAAAGAGATTTCGCTCGAGACGCTGGCCAAGCGCACGCCGGGTTTCTCCGGCGCCGACTTGGAGAACTTGCTCAACGAAGCGGCACTCCTCGCGGCGCGTCACAACAAATCGATCATCGAGATGATCGATTGTGAGGAGGCGATCGATCGCGTCGTCGTGGGACCCGAACGCAAATCGCTCGTGATGTCGCAAAAAGAGAAAGAGAATACCGCCTACCACGAATCCGGTCACGCGATCGTCGGCGGGCTGCAACCACACGGCGATCCGGTCCACAAGGTCACGATCATCCCGCGCGGTATGGCGCTCGGCATCACCTGGTCGCTCCCCGAAGAAGACCGCCACTCGCGTACCAAAAACGAACTGCTGGCCGATATCACGCGCGGTTTGGCCGGACGCATCTCGGAGGAGATCAAGTTCGGCGACGTGACCACCGGGGCGTCGAACGATTTCGAGAAGGCGAGCGAGATAGCGCGCCGGATGGTGACGCAGTACGGGATGTCGGAGACGCTGGGACCGATCCAATACGGACGCGGAACCCATCAAGTCTTCCTCGGACGCGACATCGGCGAGGACCGGAATTATTCGGAAGAGATCGCTTCGAAGATCGACGCCGAGGTGCGGCGCATCACCGACGATTGCTACGGCCGCGCCAAGCAGATGCTGATGGATAATTGGGACAAGGTCGAGCGCATGGTCGCTTCACTGCTCGAAAACGAGACGGTCGATGCCGACGAAGTGATTGCGATTCTCAACGACCAGCCCTTCGTCCGACCCGAAGAGCCCCCCGAAGCCCCGCAAGGCTCGGCGACGCCGGCCGAAACCGAGCCACAACGAGAGCGCCCGAAGCGCCTCCCGCCCAACATCTCGCCGGAACCCGCCTAGCAGGGTGCTGAAGAATCCCCGTACCACAAAGCCGCTTGGGATTTTTCGTCGGATCGAGGAGACGACGAGGAAGCAATGCCGTAGCATTGTGACCGAGTCGACGACGATGAGCCGGCGGAAAAGACCAGCGGCGACTGGTGCGTGGGGTTTTTCAGCACCCTGCTAAGCGGGTAAGGTGGTGAGGACATGAAGCGAGGCAGCCTCTCGGTTCTCGCCGGCCTGATCGTTGCCGCCCTCGGTTCGCCGAGCGCCGTGGATGCGTTGCCGAATCTCGGCCAGAACGTCGCCGTCAACCAGCTCGCGACGGGCACCACTGCGATCGTCCAGACGGTTGCCGGCCCGCCGGTCGCGGCGGTCGAGTTATGGTACCGCGCGCCCTCGACGGGGTTCGGCGCGAAACCGCTACCTTCGCTGGGCCGCCTCTCCGCGCAGGTGGTCGCCGCCTCGAAACCGCTCGTCGGTTTGGCGCTCGGCGACGTGGTCAAGAATGCCGGCGGCAGGCTCGCGATCAGCGCGTATAGCGATTCGATCGAGATCGCGGCGGTCGTCCCGGCCAATGCGGCGCGCGCCGTCGTCAAGGCGATGACCACGGCCTATTTCGCACCCGTGATTACCGATGCCGGCTTCAAGATCGCGCAGCGCGATGTCGCGCAAGAAGCGTTGTTCGAAAGTTTCAACCCCGAGACCGCCGCGCGCGAGGCGGTCTTTGCCTCGCTCTTCGCGAGCGGCCCGCAGCATTATCCGACGCTCGGCTCGTCGCGCGACGTCCCTGCGATCGCCCTGGCCGAGATCCGCGCCTACGCGACCCGCGCCTTCCGCGCGCAGAACGCGATCCTGGTCGTGAGCGGAACGGTCCCCCAAGCGATCCTCACCGCCGCCGCGACGGGCCGCTCTGCCGAAAGCCCCCTCGCCTCGGCCGAGGCGCACGTCTCCGGCGTAATCGCGAGCGCTCCCCCGCCGATCAGCCGGACCTTCGAGGAAACCTCGGGCGGTTACGGTTGGGTCGGACCGCCGATCACAAGCGAACGCGAAGCGACGGCACTCGACTTCATCGCGGACTATCTGTTCAACGGCGACAGCGGGTACGTCACCCAGGCGCTCGGCGAAAAAAATCCCGATGCTTTCGTCGTCGGCCAATTCATCACGCTGCACGATCCGGGCGTGATGTTCGTCGGCTTCGCCGGCAAGCAATTCGATGCGGTGCGCGCCAAGGTCGACGACGGCTTGGCGATGATGCGCACGCCGCTGGCGTCGGCGACCTTCGCAAACGCACTCGTCGCGTTTCGATACCATCTCTTGCACGATTTGCAGACGCCGGTCGAGCTGGCCGACAACTTCGGCTGGTATGCGGTCGAGGGGAATGTGGAATATGCGCCGGGCGCCGGCAGCAACTCGGGCCGGTATTTTCAGGCGCTCGCCTCGCTGACGCCGGACTTCGTCGCCGCCGTCGCCGAAAAATATCTGGGCCGCCCAGGCGCCGTCGTAACGTTACAGCCCGCGCCGAAGAAACCCGAGGCCGCCAAGTGAACGGTCGCCTTCGCGCGACGGCGCTCGCGCTGGCCGCCGCCTTCGCCGTGGTAGGCGCCGCGCCGCCGACGCCGGCGCCGGCCCAACGTTTCCCCAAGGCGACGCTGGACGACCTCGGCTCCCTCAAGCTTCAGAGCGAAAACGACGCCGACGCGAGCCTGAGCGGCGTGCAGATCTTTTTCGGCGCGGGGCTCGATCGTCAGACGGCGGCGCAAAACGGCGTCGCGGCGCTCGTCGCCGAGTGCCTGGCTCGTACGCCCGTCGACGGCGTGGCGCTACGCGACGCGATCGCTTCGCGCGGCGGGAGCCTGCAGTATTCGATCGATCCGCGCGCGGCGCGATTCTACCTCGAAGCGCGTTCAGAAGCCCTTCCGGCGATGCTCGCCTTGTTTACGCGCGCTCTCGCGGCGCCGGACTTTTCGGCGGCGACGATCGCCGCGGCGCGCGCGGCCTTGAGCGCGCGCGTGAACGAGATCGAAGGCGACGCCCGCTCGGTCGCGCTCGAGATGTTCCGCCGATCCTACTACTCGAGCGGCGCCGGGTTGCCCGCCTTCGGGACTACGGCTTCGCTCGCGGCGCTCTCGTCCGACGACCTGACGACCTTCTATCGCGCGCAGTACCGGCGCGGCGGGGTCAGCGCGAGCGCCGTCGGCGCCGTGCGGCCCGCGCTCTCGGCCGCACTACGCGCGCTCGGCGACGGCCTGCCGCAGGGCGCGCCGGCTTCCCTCGCGGGCAAGGTTCGCGCGATACCGGAAAACGCTCCGCGCATCGTCGCACATCGCGATATCGGCGCTCCGCTGGTCGTCGTCGGATTCGCGGCGCCGTCGCCGGGCAGCCGGGACTTCGGCGCGATGCTCGTGCTGCAGTCGCTGCTTGCCAACGCGTTCGAACGGACGAGTGCGACAACGCTCGGGGCCGTGCAGCGCTCGGTCGGGGCCGCGTATCTGTACGATGGAGCGCCGGCCAGCGTCGTCGTCTACGTGAACGGCGGCCGGGTCGATTCGATGCTCGCCATCCGCGAACTGTTCGTCGTCTCGAAATCGCTCGCCGCGCGGCCCCTCTCGTCCGTCTCGCTGCGCGGCTTTAAGACCACGGCCGAGGGCGCGTTCATCACCGACGCCGTCACGCTCTCGGATCGCTCGTATTTCTTGGGGACGCTCGGCGGGCAGGGTCTCGGCGCCGATGCGATCAACGCCGCGCTCGACTCGATCGAACGGACGACGCCGGCCGACGTGCAGCGCGTCGCCAAGAAGTATTTGCAGCGGTACATCGTCGCCTTGGTCTTGCCGCGCTCGGCATCCGAAGGCTAATAGCCGGCGATTTGCGAGCGCCCGCCGCTCCTCGCGTCGCTCTCGTCCACGACTATCTGAACCAGCGCGGCGGCGCGGAACGGGTTTTCGCGCACATCGCCCGCGCCTATCCCGATGCGCCGGTCTACACCGCGCTCTTCGACGCGAAGGCTACCGGGGATCTGGTGGACGCTTCGCGCGTGCGCACCTCGGCACTGCAGCGCGTCCCCTTCGCGCGGCGCGGTTTTCGCTTGCTCGCGCCATTCTATCCGGCCGCGTTCGAGCATTTCGATCTTTCGTCGTACGATCTGATCGTCAGCTCGACGACCGCTTGGGCGAAGGGCGTTCGCTTCCGTCCGGACGCCGTTCACGTATGTTACATCAATACCGTTAGCCGTTTCGCGTTCGCTTACGATGACTACGTCGGCGGATTCGGCGCGGCGCGCTTCGCGCGCCCACTGGTAGCGCGTCTGACCGAATGGGATCGGCGCGCCGCGCAGCGTCCGACGGCCTACATCGCCAACTCGCAGAACGTCGCCGATCGAGTGCGACGCTATTACGGGCGTGGAGCGCGCGTCTTGCACTGTCCCGTCGACGTCGATCGTTTTCGCGTCGGCGGCGGTTTGGGCGGATACTTCCTGGTGGTCTCCCGGCTACTGCCGTACAAACGCGTCGAGATCGCGGTTGCGGCCTGCGCGAAGGCGAATGTCGAGTTGAAGATCGTCGGCGTCGGCCCGGCCGAAGCGGCGCTCAAACGTGCTGCAGCCGGGACGCGGACCGAATTTCTCGGAGCGCTCGGCGACGACGCATTGCAGACGGTGATGGGCCGAGCGCGTGCGGTCATCGTCACGGCGGAAGAAGACTATGGCTTGGTTGCGCTCGAGGCAAACGCGTCGGGTCGTCCGGTCTTCGCCTACGGCTCGGGCGGCGCGCTCGAGACGGTCATCCCGGGCGTTACTGGCGAACTCTTCTTCGAACAGGCGCCGGAAGCGCTGGCCTCGCTCGTCGCCGGTTACGGATCGCGACGTTACGATCCGGCGATTCTGCGCGCGCACGCGCTGACGTTCTCGCCGGAACGCTTCGTCGCTCGCTTACGCGCGTTCGTCGCCGAGGCCGTGCTGGCCGGGCCGGCCGTGCGCGACTTCGCGCAAGAGGGCGAGCAAGAGTAAGCCGGGCGCGGAGCGGTCGCTGCCGGCGGTCCGTGCGAGCCCCGCTGCGCGCAAGGCCGAGGCGTGTGCCGGCTCGTCGAGGATGCGGCGCAGCGCGCGGCTCCAGGCTTCGATGTCTGCCGGCGGCAACAACTCGGCGGCGCCGGCGCTTGCCTCGGGGAGAGCCGCGGCGTCGGCCGCAAGAACCGGAGCGCCGCAGGCCATCGCCTCGACGGCGACCAGGCCGTAACCTTCGGCGCTCGACGGAACGGCGACGACGGCGGCGTTACGATACAGCGCGCGCAGCAGCGCGTCGTCGACGTCGATCACGTGCGTCGTCAGCGCGAGGCCCTTGGCGAATCTCTCGTCCTCCGGAGTGAGGCCGCCGACGACGGCGAGCGTCTCGGCCGGCGTGCGCAGCGCGCGGACGGCAGCCGCGAGCAAGACCCGCGCGTTCTTGCGGGGCTCGCGCGCCCCGACCAACAGCACGTAGCGTTTGCCGGCGAGCGAGGGCGGAATGCCCTCGTCGTCGCCCGGGGTGAAGAATGGATCGGGTGCGGGATGGATGACCGTAATGCGCTGCGGGTCGACGTCGAGGACGCGCACGAGACGTTCGCGGCTCCAGTGCGAGATCGTACTGATCCGCGCGGCATCGCGAACCGCACGGCGAATCGGCGCCTGCTCGCGCCAGCGCGCGATCGGATCGCGGTGCGGTTCGTCGAAGGCGAAGGTGTCGTTGATCGTCACCAGTGCCGGAGCCGCGCTGCGAAAGCGCATTCCGTTCCACGGGTACCACACGACGTCGTACGCATCGCGCCGCGCCGCTTGCGCCGGCCGCTGCACGGGCAGGTCGCCGAATTCCGCAGCGAGCGCGGCGTCGTTATTGCGACGCAGAGAAATCAACTCGATGGCGATATCGACCGAAGCGCGCGCCGTCGCGAGGACGCCGCGCGCGACGCGACCCATCCCACGCCGATCCTGGGGAAAGTTGGCGGCGTCGACCCCGATGCGCAACACGCCGTTTCGATCTCCTACGTCTTGATGTGAAAGACAAAATACAGGGTCAGGGGTATCGCGTTGAACAATGCGTGAGTGATTACACTCGACCAGTAATTGCGCGACCAGACGTAGATGAGGGCAAGCACCATCCCTCCCGAGGCCAGCGGGATCGCGATGGTGAGCAATTGCGGAAGGGCGGCGCTGTGCACGAGTCCGAAAATCGCGCCGCTTAAGAAGATGGCCAGCGGCACCGGAGCGTAGCGTGCGAACGCGTTGAACAGGAAGACGCGAAACCCTAACTCTTCGAGCATCGGAGCGAGGGCCGTCGCGATCGCGACGAAGACGTATTTCTCGCCGGGCGTCTTGATCTGTTTGAGCAAGGCGATCGCCGCTTCCGTGTCGTGGCGATGCGTGAGGGCCAGCATCAGCGCGCCGAGCGAGTTGACGACCAGCGTCATGAGGATCGCCCCGGCGAGTCCGATCCCGATTTCACGCCAGCCGGGGGGCCGCAATCCGAGTTCGCCGAGCGAGCGTTTTGCCAAGCGCGGCAGCAAAATCAGCAAATACGTTCCGACGGGGAGGTAGATCGCGAGCTCCGCGAGCAGCTGCACCATCACCGAGATGCGGCGCGGGTGGTGAGGGTCCATGTGGCCGCTCTTGATCGCGAGAGCGAAAAAGACCAGGAGTGCGAGAAACGCGATCGCGACCGCGCCGGCCGCTAGCAGTATCGTCGGGAAGACGCTAAAGACGCCGCGTGGCCAGCCGGTCTGCGTGGACGATGACATGCCTGCTGCCGGTTGACGCTCGAAAGGTGAGACTCCTAGCGGCCCGCTATCGCTGCGGCGGTTCCTCTAGGCGATCGGCGAGGCCGGCGAAAGCCGCGAGATCGAGACGCTCGCCGCGGATTTCGCGGTCGAGAGCGATTTCCGAAAGTGTCGCTTGCACGCGCTCGCGCGGGATTCCGAGCGCGAGTTCGAGGCTGTTGGCGAGTGTTTTGCGCCGATAGGCGAACGCGCCGCGCACGACGCGGAAGAAGAAGTCGCGGTTTCGGCACGCGACCGCCGGGTCGTCGCGCCGTTCGAGCACCACGACCGTACTCTGGACTTTCGGCCGCGGATGAAAAGCGTTCGGCCCGAGCGTGAGGGCGCGCCGCACGCGCGTGGCATACTGCACCACGACGCTCAGGCTGCCGTACGCCCGCGTCCCCGGTTGCGCCGTTAAGCGTTCGGCGACGTCACGCTGCACCATCGCGACGATGCGCAGCGGAGGGTTCGCAGCCTCGAGCCAGCTCAGGATGAGCGGCGTTGCGATGTTGTATGGCAGATTGCCGGCGGCGATCCAGGGTTTGTCTTCGGTCGCGGCATCGAAATCGTAGGTCAGCGCGTCGGCCTCGACGATTCGCGCCGTTTCGAGATCGGCTCGCTCGCGTAAGATCGCGATCAGGTCTGGATCGATCTCGAGCGCCACGACCCGCGCACCCTCACGTACGAGCGCGGCGGTCAGGGTTCCCGTCCCGGCCCCGATTTCGAAGATCGATTCGCCCGGCGCCGAGACGCAGAGCGACGCGATTTTTCGCGCCGCTCCGCCGTCCATCAGGAAATGCTGAGCGAGATGTTTCTTCGGTCGCAGACCGCGCGCGGTCAGCAAAGCACGCGGATGGAGTCGCTCGCTCGGATCTATCGCAACACGTACACCTTGATTTGGCGACGTCCGAATTGAAGGGCGGCGGCGAGGCTGTTGAAGCCGAGATCGATGCGCCGTCCCTTGATGGCGGCCCCCGTATCGCCCGCTACGGCGCGACCGTAACCCGGCACGTAGAGCTTCGTTCCCAGGGGAATGAAACTCGGATCGACTGCCACGATGCCGTGTCCCGCCGGTAATCCCAGCGCCGTAATTCCGCTGCAGCCGTAACAACCCGCGACGTATGCCGTCGCAACCATTTGAACCGCGCTGCCCGCGATGTGCATCGCGATTGCGAAACGATCGCGCGCGACGTCGGCAAAATCCAACGCGGCGCTGCCGACCGCGACGATCTTCGGATGCGGGGCCCGCAGCACGCGCGAGCCGAGCGTGGTGCGTTGCGGACTTTCGTTGCCGCGTTGGGTGAAGCGCACCACAATCTCGCGACGGCCAGGCGCGCCTGGGTCGATCACGCGGCTCGTCCTGCGCTCGAGCGACGCAACTTCACGCCGCCGCACCGGTTGCGGGATCGTTTTGAGCATTTTCGCGATCCACGTCTTGACGCGCACGATGCGCACCACGGCGTTGGGCAGCAAGCGCGCATCGAGCGAGGGCGCGATTTCGTCGCTTGGTCCGAGTTTGACGTTGAGCGAGGCGAGCAACGCCTCGACGGAAGCGGCCGAGCTGCGCAGTTCGCGTTGTTTGTCGCCGTCGAACAGAATGACCGAAACCGCGGGCCGGTATTCGACGTGCATTCCCTCGTAGAGCGCGGAATCGAGCGGCGCCGAGACATAGTCGTCGCCGCCGATCGCAGGCTCGTGTTCGCGCAGAAAACCGGCAATCGTCAAGGCACGCGTCGGATACTGCGATTCGTTGCCGTCTTGCGCGAGCCAGACGGTTCTCGCCGGCGCAGACGCTGGGGCTGAGGTGGCATCTTCGGCGCGCCCGGGCGCGCCCGTTCCGAGCAGCAGCCCTAAGGCTAACAGGCTCGCTGCGACAAACGTCGCGGGCTTGTGATCGTGAACGATCAACACAGCTCCTTTTCTGGACGTACAGCACGTCGCGCGCACCGCACGTTTCACTGACGGTTGCGATGCACCACGAGGCGCCGTTCAGGTAAGTAGCGGGTTGAAAACTTCTAGCGAGGAAGCAAACCCAAGGTTCCACGGCCGTGTGGCACCCAGACCTCGGGCACCTTAGCACAGGGGTTTGGGGCTGTCAAGTTGACAAATCGTCGCGCGGGCCAGATAGGCGTCCCCCAAGCTGATGCGAACAATTCTCAAACTGTGAACAAACTGCACGTCGGGCTGTTCACCGAATGCTATCGCCCGATTCAAAACGGAATCGTCGCCTCGATCGATGCGCTCGCGTCGTCGCTTCGCGCGCAGGGCGACGACGTCGTGTGCGTTACGCCCAGCATGCCCGGTTATCAAGAAGTGCAAGAACACGTCGTGCGCATCCCCTCCCTACCGCTGCCGACCCGTACCGCATATCGCTTGACGATACCGCTGCTGCCGAACGAAACCGACGCGCGGCTTCTCGAACGTCTCTCTATCGTGCATACCCTTTCCGCATTCGTCACCGGATGGATGGGCGCGCGTCTCGCGCGGCGCCTGCACGTTCCGCACGTGTTCACGTATCATACGCAACTCGAAGAATACGCGCACTATTTTCCGTTCGAGTCGCGCTTGACGCGCAACGCGGCCGCGAGCCTCACGCGCAGCCACTGCAACGCCGCCGACGTCGTCATCGTTCCCACGCGTGCGATGGAGGAACGTCTGCGCCAGCTCGGGGTCCGTCCGCGCATCGAAGTCGTTCCGTCGGGGATCGACGTCGGATTATTCGCCGGAGGCAGGCGCCGCGACGATCTGCGCCGCCGGCTCGGCGTCACGGCGTCGGATAAAATGGTGCTTGCCGTCGGCCGACTCGGCCGGGAGAAGAATCTCGAGTTGACGCTGGGAGCCTTCGCGCGGCTCGACTTTCCCGAGGCGCGCCTCGTTCTGATCGGCGACGGCCCGCAGCGCGAGATGCTCGAACGGACCGCAGTCCGGTTAGGCATCGCCGGCCGCACGACGTTTGCCGGAGAATTCTCGCGCGACTCGCTCCCGGACGTCTATGCCTCGGCGGACGTCTTGGCGTTCACCAGCCGCAGCGAGACCCAGGGGCTCGTTCTCGTGGAGGCACTGGCTGCCGGGCTCGCCGTCGTCGCCGTCGACACGCCGCAGACGCGAGATGTCCTCGGCGATGAAGGCACAGTCGTCGGCTCCGACG
Source organism: bacterium UBP12_UBA5184 (assembly GCA_002413145.1). Taxonomy (GTDB): domain Bacteria; phylum Vulcanimicrobiota; class Vulcanimicrobiia; order Vulcanimicrobiales; family Vulcanimicrobiaceae; genus Zemelea. The sequence goes on along the minus strand of DHWK01000169.1, from coordinate 29,659 downwards.
CAGCCGCGATCGCGGCCGCGATCGCGGCCGCCCTGCAAAGATCGCTCACCGCCGGGCGACACGTCGCAGCCGCTTCGATCGCGTCGCGCTTCGACGCCGGCAAGGTGGGCGGCCGGATCCGGGCGATCTACGAGGGGCTCGCGGACAGCCGCCGCATCGCCGCCGCCGGATAGCCCTGGCTTGACATCGAACATACGTTCGATGTAAAATAAGGGTACCGTTGTGATAGAGATGAGTGCCAGACGCCGGAAAAGCCAGCTCACGCTCGTGACCGCGGGCTTCGCGGCCGACGAGCGGCATGGAATCTGTTACGCGACCGTCGGAGACGGCGCGCGCGAAACTCTCGTCAGGGTCGAGTTCGCATGCCGGCCTCTCGCGGTTTTGCAAGGTCGCGACGTCGCCTATTGCGCGCTCGACGCGCTCGCGGGCGAGCTGTTGCGGCGACGCATCCAGCGCGTCGAAATCCATCTCGACGACGATCGGCTGCTCGAGGATCTCAGCGAGCGCCGCGCGGTGCCCAACCCGCTCATCGTGCCGTACGTCGCACTGCGCTGCAAACTCAATCGCTTCGACGCAGCGACGGTCCGACGCGCCGACGGCGCCGCGCGCGATTTCAGCGCTCGGGCGCGGGCCGAAATCTTCCTCGACATCGCGGCCTAGCAGCGCGAACGACGACGTATAGACGGCTTCGCCGCGCCGAACTGCCGCCGGATACCGTCGCGCTGGCGCGCTTCTTGCTCGGAACGATCTTGGTCCGCAGCGAAGCGCGCGGACCGACTTCCGCCCGCATCGTTGAGGTCGAAGCGTACCTTCCCGGCGTCGATGCCGCTTCGCACGCCTTTCGCGGCCCGACCGAGCGCAACCGCTCGATGTACCTGCGCCGCGGTCACGCCTACGTCTACTTCATCTATGGCAGTTGGTTTTGCCTCAACGTCAGCAGCGAAGCCGGCGGCGAAGGCGCGGCCGTCCTGTTGCGCGCCGCCGAGCCGCTCGAGGGGATCGCTCGCATGCGCCGTCGCCGTAAGACGCTCCGCCCGGTCGATCTCGCTCGCGGACCGGGCCGTCTCGCCGCGGCGTTCGGAATCGGCCGCTCGCACGATGGGCTCGATTTGTGTTCGCCCCGATCGGAACTCTGGCTGGCCGCCGGCACGCCGGTTGGGAGCGTCGGGGAGAGCGTGCGCATCGGTTTGACGCAGGACCCCGAGCGCGTCCTGCGATTCTTCGAGCGCGGAAGCCCGTTCGTATCGGGTCCGCGGCGTCTGACCCATTGACGGCGAAGACGTCCGGATGCGGCTTCAAAAGTACTTGGCGCACGCGGGGATCGCGTCGCGCCGCAAAGCCGAAGAGCTGATCGAGAAAGGCCGCGTCCGCGTGAACGGTCGCGTTGTTCGCGCATTGGGGACGAGCGTCGCCGGCGACGACAGCGTCGAGGTCGGCGGCCGGAGCGTCTCGCTGCCGCCGCAACACCGCTATGTGGTGCTGCACAAACCGCTCAAGGTAATGACGACGATGCGCGATCCCGAAGGGCGTCGCACGGTCGCCGACTTGGTCCCGCGCGACCTCGGACGCATCGTCCCGGTCGGGCGGCTCGATTACGACACCTCCGGCGTAATGCTGATGACCGACGACGGCGAACTCGCGCATGTCTTGACGCATCCGCGTTTCGGCGTCGAGAAGACGTATCGCGCCGTCGTTCGCGGCAAACTCGGTCCCGACGACGTCAAGAAGTTTCTCGCCGGCGTGCGCCTCGAAGAGGGCAGCGCTCGTCCGGCGAAAGTGCGAGTCGTGCGAACGGGTTCCCGTGCGTCGGAGATCGACATCACGATTCATGAAGGGCGCAATCGGCAAGTGCGGCGCATGTTCGAAGCGACCGAACATCCCGTGAGTTCGCTCGTGCGCCTGCGTTTCGGTCCGCTCTCGCTCGGTAGCCTCGCGCCGGGTCACTGGCGCGAGGCGACCGACAAAGAAGTCGCCTCGCTGCGCGCGCTCGCAAGCGCGGCGCAGCGGCCGCACGCTGACGAGATGAGGCGATGACGGTCCGCGGAGTGCGGGGGGCGACGACCGTCGCCCAGGACACCCCCGAGGCGATCCTCGACGCCACCGAAGAGCTCGTAAAAGAAATCGTCGCCGCCAATGCGATCCGCTCGGAGGACGTCGCCTCGGCGCTGTTCACGGTGACGCCGGACCTGCATGCCGAGTTCCCGGCGGCGGCGGCGCGGCGGATGGGCTGGACGATGGTTCCGCTCCTGAATTTCACCGAGATCGGCGTCCCCGGACGGCTGCAGCGATGCATACGGGTGCTCTTGCACGTAAATACCGGGCGCGCGCAGAACGAAATGGTCCACGTTTACCTGCGCGACGCCGTCTCGCTGCGTCCCGATCTCGTCTCTCGGAGTACAACGCCCCAATGATCATCGTCATGCGTCCCTTCGCGTCGGACGCGGAAATCGAAGCCGTCACCGCGCTCATCGCGTCGATGCGCCTCGCCTCGCACGTCAGCCGCGGGAGCGAGCGCACCATCGTCGGCGTCGTCGGAATCTCCGAAGACAAGGAAACCTTGCTCGCTCAGTTCGCGCAGCTCGAAGGCGTCGAATCGGTCGTCCCGATTTCGCGCTCGTATAAACTGGTCAGTCGTGAGGCGCGCGGCGATCGAACGATCGTGCGCCTGGCCAACGGTGCGGCCTTCGGCGGCGGCGAGCTGGTCATCGCCGCCGGCCCGTGTAGCGTCGAGTCACGCGACCAGGTCAATCTGACCGCCGACGCCGTCGCGCGGGCCGGCGCAAAGCTGTTGCGCGGCGGCGCGTTCAAACCTCGGACCTCGCCGTACGCGTTCCAGGGCCTGGGCGAAGAAGGTCTCAAATATCTGCGCGAAGCCGCCGATCGCACCAACCTCGCGGTCGTCACCGAAGTACTCGATACGCGCGACGTCGAGCTGGTCGCGCGCTATGCGGACGTCCTGCAGATCGGCGCGCGCAACATGCAGAACTTCGGGCTCCTGCGCGAAGTCGGCGGCGCGCGTATGCCGGTGCTCTTGAAGCGTGGGCTCTCGGCGACGATCGAAGAGTGGTTGATGGCGGCGGAGTACGTTTACGGCGCCGGCAGTCACGACATCGTATTGTGCGAGCGCGGGATCCGATCGTACGATCCGCAGACGCGCAATCTGCTCGATCTCGCCGTCGTGCCGCTCTTACTCTCGCTGACGCACTTGCCGGTGATCGTCGATCCGTCGCATGGAACCGGCGTCCGCACGCTGGTCCTGCCGATGAGCCTGGCCGCTATCGCGGCGGGTGCCGACGGTCTTCTGGTCGAGGTCCATCCCAATCCGGCCGCCGCGTTCTCCGACGGACCGCAGTCGCTCACGCTGCCGAATTTCTCCGATTTGATGGCGCGGCTGGCGCCGATCGCCGATGCGGTCGGACGCTCGCTCCCGGCGCCCGCGCTTGCCGTCTGAAACGATCGGGATTCTCGGAACCGGACTGATCGGTAGCTCGATCGGCTTGCGGTCGCGTGCCCGCGGCGACCGCGTCCTCGGTTGGGACCGCGCTCCGGACAGCGCCGCGCAAGCGCTGGCACGCGGGGCGCTCGACGCGGTGGCAGCCGACGAGACGGCCCTAGTCGCGGAAGCCGACGTCATCGTGCTGGCGACCCCGCTCGCCGCCACGCTCGCCAGCCTCGAGCGCCTCGCGAGCCGTCCACCCCGCGCGTCCCTGATCATCGATGTGGCCTCGGTCAAGGGGCCGGTGCACTCCGCCGGCGCCCGAATCGAGGCCTTCGTCGCGACCCATCCGATCGCGGGTTCCGAGCGCAGCGGCCCGGTGGCCGCCCGCGCCGACCTCTTTGAAGGGCATGCCTGGACGTACGATCCCGACGCGACCCCGAGCGCGACCGAGCGAGCCCGAACCTTCATCGCTGCGATGGGTTCGCGGCCGGTTCCGATACCCTCGGCGTTGCACGATCGGATCGCGGCCCTTACCTCGCACCTACCCCAACTGCTCGCCGTCGCGCTCGCCGGCCGGCTGGCCGCTCGCTTGGAGCAGGACGGCGTTTTGGAACTCTGCGGAACGGGCATCCGGTCGATGACGCGTCTCGGCGCTTCCTCGTGGGCGATGTGGGAAGGTATTTTGAGCGCGAACGCTCCGGCGGTCGCGCAGGAAGTCCGGGAGCTTTCCACCGTACTCTCGCAAATCGCCGACGAGCTCGAAGCCGAGCGTAGCCACTCGCTACAGTCGCATTTTGCGAAAGCCGCGGCGGCGGTCGGTAGCTTGAGCGAGAACGAGGCGCCGCAGAACGGCGTTTGAAGAGGTACTATGCAACGAACTTCGCCGGTCGCAGCGCTCTGCGTCCTCAGCCTCCTGAGCCCCATCGGCGCCGCCGCGGCCCAGCCTGCGGACGCGACGACGAACTACTACGTCGCGCCGAAGTTGATCAAGCGCGGCGATAGCACGTCCCCCGTCGGCGGTCCGGGGAGCGTCCTGGTGAAGGTGCTCGTCAACAAAGACGGGACGTTCAAAGTTCAGGGGATCATCAGTTCGACCAATCACGGCGACGACAAAGCCGCGCTCGAAATCGCGAACTCGTCGACCTACCGTCCCGCCCGCAAGGGGACGAAGGTGCAAACGGCCTTCTATGATTTTCGGCTGAAGTTCAACGCAGCGGGAGCGAGCACCAGCGACGACACGTCGGAGTTGGGACAGATCGAACGCATGATTCGCGCCGGTAATTTCAGCGGCGCCAAAACCAAGGTCGACGCGTACTTGCAGGCGCACCCCGGCGATGCGAAAGCGCAAGTCGATCTCGGGCTGGCGGACGCGTTCCTCAACGATTTCGAGGGCGCCGCCGCGGCGTTCGACAAGGGCGGGACGATTCCGCAGAATTATCGGACGGTCGCGGGAAAATCGTATGCCGAAGCCGCGGTCACGTCCTCGCGCGCTAAGGACGCGAAGACCGCCGTCGCCTATGCGAGAAAAGCCGTTGCGTTGACGCCGGGATTCGGGACGTACAACGCGCTCGGATTTACCGAATACGGCGCGGCCGATTATGCCGCAGCGGCCGGCGATTTGGAGAAGGCGCGCGCTCTGGCGGTCTCCGAAAAGATTTCCGACAAGACGCGCGCGCTGTTGGATCTCAATCTGGCCTCCGCTTACTTGAACTCCGGCAACCTCGCTGCCGCCACGAAGGTGACCGCAGAGGGCAAACAGCTCGATCCGACCATCGGGAAGCAATTCGACACGATCATGGTCAACTATTACGGCGTGCAAGCGAAGGATCTCTATGCCGCCAAAAAGTTTGGCGAGGCGGCAACGATGTTCGAGCAGGCCGCCGTTGCGATTCCATCTCAGGCGGCGTTTCTGTACGCGCAGGCGGCGAAGGCCTCTCTCTTCGGGGACAAGCCGGACAATATCAAAGCCAAGGCCGACGCCGACAAAGCGCTTGCGCTCGACCCCGGCAACGCGCTCGCCTATTACGCGGCGGGCGTTTCGATGGCCAATCAAAACAAGTCCAAAGACGCACTGGATTACTTAAAGAAGGCCGATGACGCAGCTAAGAAAGACGGCGATACCGACTTGGCGACGCAAGTCGAGGCGGCGATCAAGCGGGTCGGCGGAAAATGAGCGCCCGGCGCCCGACGGGCTCGGGGTTTTTTGCCCGCAGGCAAGTCGGGCCCCGGGGGTAAATAGCCTGACCTCGCGACGGGGGTTTGGCGTCGCTTTCATCTGTGTAAAACCAATTCGGAACCTTTGGAGGCGGCGCAAAGCGTGGATTATTTTAGCGGTTTCATAGGCTTCATCCAACGAGGTGGGCCGGCGATGATCGGCCTGCTCATCTGTTCGATCGCGGCGGTAGCGATCGTTATCGAGCGTCTCGTGTTCTTCGCCCAGCAACATGGTAACAGCAAGGAACTGCTGCGCCAGCTGGGGGCCAGGATCGCGCAAGACGACATCGCGGGCGCCATCCAAGTCTGCCGGCAGAACAAGGGCATGCTTCCTAAAATTCTCGAGTTCGGCTTGCAGCGCGGCAACAAGAATCGCGCCGACATCACAGATGCGCTCTCGATAGCGTTGATGGAGCATCTGAATACTCTGGAGCGCAACTTGGGCGTCATCGGAACCATCGCCGTCATCGCGCCGTTCGTCGGCCTCTTCGGCACGGTCCTGGGCATCATTCGGGCCTTCGACGACATCGCGCTCAAGGGTAACTCGACCCCGGCGGTCGTCGCGGCGGGCGTCAGCGAAGCGCTGATCACCACCGCAGCCGGCCTTTTCGTGGCCGTTATCGCGGTTATTTTCTTCAACTACTTCCGCACGAGGATTAAGGCCTACAATCAAGAGATGATCGTCGCCGCCAACCAACTGGCGGAGATGCTGCACTTCCACAACG
>DHWK01000169.1:22866-23203 GCA_002413145.1 bacterium UBP12_UBA5184 | reverse complement strand
CGACCTCTACAAACCGGTTCCGGACAAACCCGCGCCGGCCGGCGCGAAGTAAGCTCGAGGCTTCTCGATGTCGCTTCTCGCGGCAAAGCAAGAAGAAGAGGTGATGGCCGAGATCAACATCACGCCGTTCACCGACGTGCTTTTGGTTTTGCTCATCATCTTCATGATTCTGGCCGCGCTGATCACGCCACCGGGTTTTGAGAAGCAGCTGCCCAACAAGAACACCAACCCGGCGAGCTCGAAACCGGATCCCAAGCATGAGATCGACGTCGAAGTCAACAACAGGGGCGTGATTTTCGTCGACGGCAAGAAGACCGATAGCACGGGGGTCTACGGC
>DHWK01000169.1:22225-22803 GCA_002413145.1 bacterium UBP12_UBA5184 | reverse complement strand
GCACGGGGGTCTACGGCGTCATGGCCGACGCCGCGAGCAAACGCGGGAAACTTCACGTCTCGATCACGGCCGACGCCAAGGCTCCCTACGGCGTGATCATTCGCATCCTCGACGCCGCGCGGGTTAGCGGCCTCGAAGACGTCGGCTTCGTTACTTCATGAGCGCGGGTCTTTTTCGCCAGCTCATCGTCGCTCGCCCTGACAAAAAATCCCTCGCGCTTGAGAGCTACGTGGCGTAATGGCTGTTTCGACCAGTCAGGGCGACGATGAGGTGATGGCGACGATCAACATCACGCCGTTTACCGACGTGCTCTTGGTCTTGCTCATCATCTTTATCATCCTCGCCGCCGTCACCAAAGAACCGCGCTTGCCCGACGCGAAGAATACCGACAAGGTCAAGGCCTCGCAGATCGTCGTGATCGTCGACGAGAAGAACAATATTCAAATCGGTTCGAAGACCGTTACGATCCAAGAGGCCGGACCGGCATTCAAACTCTTGCAGCAACAGACCAATCACGTCTACAAGAGCGTGATTATCAAAGCCGACCCGCGCGCCAACTACGGGACGGTCCTGCAAGT
>DHWK01000169.1:17859-22142 GCA_002413145.1 bacterium UBP12_UBA5184 | reverse complement strand
CTACGGGACGGTCCTGCAAGTGATGGACGCGGCGAAGAACGAGGATCTGACCGACTTCGGCCTCGCCAACCACATCGAGGGACGCCCGACCCAATGAGTAGCCGGCCTCCGGTCGCGCCGGTTCCGACTACGCCGGGGGCGCGAGTGCGCTCGTTCCTGGGCTGGGCGTTCATCATCTCGATCGTCGGGCACTTCGTCTTCGGCGGCCTGATACAGTACAAGCCGTACATCTCGAGCGAAAAGGAAACCGAAAAAGTCTCCGTCACCAAGAAGACCAAGATCATCGTACGCACGCCACCGCCGACGCCGACGCCGCCGCCCCCGACGCCACCTCCCAAACAGACGCCGCCGCCGGTCACCTCGACCGTTCCGCCACAGCAGACCAGGCTCAAGCTCAACGTCCCGAAGACGACGAACAAAGGCCAGAGTTCGTCGTCCGAACGGACCTACGTGCAGCCGAAGGAAGGCAGTCAAGAGGGCGTCCCGAAGGGCACCGTCGCTTCCGGCCCTCCCGCGCCGACCGCCGGTCCCGCGACCGCGCCGCCCGCAACGCCTCAGCCGACTCCGACGCCGCCGCGTTGCTCGCAACCGCACAAGGACGCGACGACGACGCGCCCCGTCGAGCCGGATTATCCCGACATGGCGCGCCAGCAAGGCGCCGTCGGCACGACGCAGGTGAAGGTTTCGTTGAGCGCAACGGGCAGCGTCATCGACGCGACGGTTTACAAGGGTTCCGGCAATCAGTTTCTCGACCGAGCCGCAATCGCCGCGGCCAAGGCCAGCTCCTACTCGCCCGAAGTCGAGGATTGTCAGCGGGTCCCGGGCGTGTACCTGTTCCGCGCGGATTTCAGTTCACAGTAGCTCGCGGCGCTTGTGACGTTTCTGCAAGCGATGTTGCTCGCGGTGTTGCAGGGCGTGAGCGAGTTGTTTCCCGTTTCGAGCCTCGGGCACACGGTGCTGATTCCGTGGCTGCTGCGCTGGCCGATCGACCGTAGCGATCCGACCTTTCTGGCCTTCGTCGTCGCGCTTCACTTCGGGACGGCACTGGCGCTGATCGCGTTCTATCGCCGCGACTGGCTGCGCATCGTCGCCGGGCTGGTGCGCAGCCTGGCGCGCGGGCGCATCGCGGATTCCGACGCGAGACTCGGCTGGCTGCTCGTCGCGGGGACCGTTCCGCTCGCTCTCGCCGGCGTTTTCTTGGAGGGCCCGGTACGTGCGCTGTTCGGCTCGCCGGCGCTGGTCGCCGCGTTCCTGATTCTCAACGCGCTCGTGATGTTTGTCGGCGAGCGGCTCAAGCGCTCCGAGCGCGCCGCCGCGCTGCCGCTCGGCAGCCTTTCGTTTCGGAGCGGAGCTGCGATCGGCGCCTCCCAGGCGCTGGCCCTTTTCCCGGGGATCTCGCGCTCGGGCGCCTCGATCGTCGCGGGCCTCTTAGCGGGGCTGAGGCACGACGACGCCGCGCGTTTTTCGTTCCTGCTGGCGACCCCGGCGATCTTCGCCGCGTCGCTGCTCGAATTTCCGCGCCTGCTCGACCCGGCGGCGCATGGGATCTTGGTCGAATCGTTGTTGGGAGCGCTGTTGGCCGGCGTGACGGCCTATGCGTCGGTCGCATTCTTGACGCGCTATTTTCGTACGAACGATCTTCGTCCGTTCGGCTGGTACTGCTTGACGTTTGGCAGCATTTGCTTCACCCTAGCTAGCATGAAGGTCGTCCCATGAGAGTCGTCGCCGTCGCCCTGGCCGCCGTCTGCTTCGTGCTGGCCGCCTTTTATTGGACGGGCAAGCTCCAAATCGGCGCGACGCACCTCGGCCCCCATCACACCCACGCGATCGTTCTGGCGCTGGTCGGCGTCTTAGCACTGGTATGGCTACGCTTTCAAAGCGGCGCAAGCCGCTAGCCAAGCCGAGCCACATTCGGCCCGACGGCAGCCTGATGATGGTCGACGTCGGTCCGAAGGCGACGACCGAGCGTTTCGCGCACGCGCGCGCGCTCGTGCGCATGAGCGCCGAGAGCGAGGTTGCGCTGCGCAAGGCGACGCTCGCCAAGGGCGACGCGTTCGCCGCCGCACAAATCGCGGGCATCATGGCGGCAAAGCAGACCGCGCAGCTGATCCCGCTGACGCATCCGCTAGCGCTCTCGAAGGTCTCGGTCGAATTCACGTGGGTCGCCGCCGGGCTGCTGCAGATCGACGCAACCGCGCAGACCAGCGCCCAGACCGGCGTGGAGATGGAAGCGATGACGGCCGTCGCGATTGCGGCCTTGACGATGTACGACATGACCAAGGCGCTCGAGCGCGGCATTGCGATCGAATCGCTGCGCTTGATCGAGAAACGCGGCGGCAAGAGCGGCCGATGGCGTGCGAGCTGACGTGGCGCAGCCGGGCGTGCGCTAGTGCCCTATCGCACGGCCGTCGTCATTTCGTCCGATCGCGCTGCGGCGGGGACGCGGGAAGACGCGTGCGTCCCGGTCGTCCGCGAGCTGCTGGGCGAAGCCTTCTCGATCGAACGAACTCGCGTCGTTCCGGACGAAACGGCGGTGCTGCAGGCCGAGTTGATCGAATTGTGCGACCGCGAAGGGATGCAGCTGATCCTGACCAGCGGCGGCACCGGGCTCGCGCCACGCGATCGCACGCCTCAAGCGACGGCGGCGATCGTCGACTACGAGGTGCCGGGGATCGGCGAAACGATGCGCGCGACCTCGCTGGCGATCGTGAAAACCGCGATGCTCTCGCGCGCGCTCGCGGGGGTGCGCGGCTCGACCTTGATCGTGAACCTGCCGGGCAGCCCGAAGGCGGTCCGCGAGACGCTCGGCTCGATATTACCGGCCTTGCCGCACGCGCTCGATCTGCTCGCCGGGGACGTCGCTGACGGCTGATGACGTACGCTGAGGCGAGCGAGTATTTGCTCGGCACGATCAACGAACATCTCTCGCGTCGCGGCCCGCGCCGTCTCGAGCGGATGGCGGCCTTCCTGCGGCATCTTGGCAATCCGCAGCTGCGTTTTCCGACCATCCACGTCGGAGGCACCAGCGGAAAGGGTTCGACCGCGACGATGTTGGCCGCGGCGCTGAGCGCTTCGGGGAAGCGCGCGGGCCTGCACACCAAACCTCACCTGAGTTCGATGACCGAGCGAGCGCGGATCGACGGACGCGCGCTCTCCGAAGAGACGTTCGCCGAAGTGTTGGACGCGATGGGGCCCGCGATCGAAGCGACCGCGACCGAAATCGGCCGCCCGTCGTATTACGAAACCTTGCTCGCGCTGGCGTTCGTCGCCTTCGTGCGCAGCGAGGTCGAGATCGCGGTCATCGAAGTCGGCGTCGGCGGATCGCTCGATGGGACGAATCTGGTCGCACCCGAGGTTTCCATCATCACCAACGTCGGGCTCGACCATACGGACATTTTGGGCGATACGCTCGAGGAGATCGCTCGCGACAAGGCTGGGATCGCGAAACCCGGCGTGGCGCTGGTGAGCGACGCGCGCGAACCCGCTCTGGGCGTCATCCGAAGCGTCTGCGCGCAGGTCGGCGCGCCGTTCCTGAGCGTCGCCGAATATGCGCAAATCGAACGACGCCCGAGCGAGCGCTACGGTCAATCGTTCGCCGTGACGACGAAGGCAACGACCTACGAGATTTCCCTGCCGGTTCTGGGGCATTTTCAGCAGCGTAACGCGGCCACCGCGCTGGTCGCTCTCGAACGGTTACGGCCGGCCTTACGCCCGAGCAAAGAAGCGGTGGAAGCGGCGTTGGCGACGCTCGTCGTCCCCGGCCGGATGGAGTTCTTCCCGAGTTTTCCCAGCATCGTCTTCGACGTCGCCCACAACCCCGACAAAGCGGAGAACCTCGCCGCCGCGCTGGCCGAGACCTTTGGGGATCGGCGCTTCTCGTTCGTCGTCGCGCTCTCGGAAACCAAAGACGCGGTCAGCGTGCTGCGTCCGTTCTTCGGCCTCCCCGCCACCTTCGTCTTTACCTCATTTGAGGCGCCGGGGCGCAGCGCCGCGAGTCCGCAGCGTTTGCTGAACATCGCGCAACATGCGGGCATCTCGGCGCGGGCGATCGCCGATCCGGTCGAAGCGCTGGGCGTCGCGCGACGCAATGCGGATGCGTCGAACGTCGTCGTGGTGACCGGTTCGACGTTCGTCGTCGCCGCGCTGCGCGATTGGTGGCTGACCAATGTCGGCGAACGTTCGCGAAACTAGGACGCTCGCACTCGGCGACGCACGCTTCGTGTGGGGGGCGCGCACCTATCTCATGGGCATCGTCAACGCGACGCCCGATTCGTTTTCCGGCG
>DHWK01000169.1:4430-17704 GCA_002413145.1 bacterium UBP12_UBA5184 | reverse complement strand
GGCCGGCGCCGACATCCTCGACATCGGCGCCATCTCGACGCGCCCCGGGCACGAACCGGTCGATGGGGACGAAGAGCTGCGCCGCCTCATCCCGGTCGTGCGCGGGATTCGCGAGCGCCTTCCGGCTGCGGTGATCTCGGCCGATACGTTCGACCCCGGCGTCTTCCGAGCGGCGCATCGCGCCGGCGCCGACATCCTGAACTCCGTATGGGGACTCGACGCCGCGCTGCTCGAGGCGGTCGTCGAATGCGACGTCCCCGTCGTCGTCATGCACAACAGCCGGACCGCGCTCTACGAACGCGGCGTCGTGGACGAGGTTCTGGCCTATCTCGAAGAGAGCGCAGCGCGCGCCGTTCGGGGCGGCCTGCGCGGCGAGCGTGTCATCCTCGATCCCGGAATCGGGTTTGGGAAAACGCCGGACCACAATCTGGCGATCCTNNTCGAGCCCGTCCAGGGCGCGGGCGGGGTCATCATTCCGCCGGTAGAGTACATGCGGGGTCTGCGCGAGCTATGCGACCGCAACGACTTCTACCTGATCGCCGATGAGGTGATCACCGGTTTTGGCCGTACGGGCACGTGGTTCGGCATGGAACAGTTCGGCGTGCAGGCCGACATGATGGCCTTCGCCAAGGGTGTGACCAGCGGCTATCAACAGTTGGGCGGGATCATGGTGTCAGAGCGCATCCAGGCGATCCTCGCCGCGCTGCCGCGCATCGTGGCTCTCGGGTTTCCGACGTTGCTTGGAACGTCGCGGAAATCGACGCTCGGAAAACTCACTGGAAAACCGGTCGAGCAGCGGACCTTCGGTACGGCGGCGACCGTGGCGCTCGCCGTCGCGGCCGGGATCGACGTCGTGCGCGTCCACGACGTCGGCGAGATGCGCGACGTCGTCGCCGTCGCCGACGCGATCGCGCGCGCTTGGCGACCTTCGAATTGGGGCAGCCAAGAAGGATGAGCGACCGCATCGTCGTGCGCGGCATTCGCGCCTACGGGCGCCACGGCGCGCTCGCGGGCGAACGCGAGATGGCCCAGCCGTTCGACCTCGACGTCGAAATCGATTTGGACCTTACGGAAGCCCGTAAGAGCGATGCGCTCGCCGATACGCTCGATTATGCGAAGGTGCACGAACGAGTCGTGGCGATCGTGCGCGACCGCTCGTTCGGTCTGCTCGAACGGCTCGGCGAGGAGATCGCGCGCGCGCTCCTCGACGATCCACGCGTTTGCCGCGTCGGCGTCACGATTGCGAAGCCGAATCTGCTCTCGGGTGCGACGCCCTCGGTCAGCGTGTGGAGCGAGCGCTAACACGAAAGGCGCCGGCTCGGACAGCTAAGATGGCTCTTGCCAGGATCGGGATCGGATCGAATCTCGGCGATGCGCCGGGCAACGTGCGTCGCGCGCTCGACGAGCTGGCGGCGCTCGGAACCGTCGTCGGTCGCTCTAGCCTCTATCGTACCGAGCCGTGGGGCGTACGCGAGCAACCCGATTTCGTCAACGCCGCGGCGCTGCTCGAGACGGCGCTCCGGCCGCGCGACCTGCTGGCCGCGCTCAAGGCGCTCGAACGCCGGCTGGGGCGGGTCGCCGGTTCCCGCTGGGGACCGCGCGTCGTCGACCTCGACATCCTGACCTACGACGATCTCGAGTTGCGAGAGCCCGGGCTGACGATCCCCCACGAGCGACTCTCCGAGCGGGCGTTCGCGCTTGCGCCGCTCGCCGAGATCGACCCGAACTTCGGCCCGCTGTACGAACGCCTGCCACCCGAGGCCCGCGCCGCGGTCCGGCGCATGGAGGGCGGGTAGAAGGGCGAACGGCTCGAACGCCAAGGGGCTGTGGACTGGGAGTTGATCCTTGAGCGCGCTCGGCGCGCCGCCGAATTTTGCGCCTCCTCGGGCCTGGCCCGCTTCCGAGTCGAGGAGGACGGACTCGAGATCGAGGTTCGCCGGGCCCCCCGTTCGGAGCGAGCGCCGAGCGCGCAGACCGGCGCACCCGCGAGCGCGCTCCCATCGACCAATGGGATTCGCGCCAGCGAGGCACGCCCGCTCTCGATCGTCAGGGCGGAGTTTGTCGGCATCGTCCGGTTGGCGCGCCCGGCCGTCAGCGAAGGCGCGGAGGTCGGCGGCGATCGCGAACTCGCTTACGTCGAGTCGCTCGGCATCCGCAACCCGATTCGCGCCAGCGCTCCGGGACGCGTCGTCGCCGTACACGTCAGCGACGGCGAGGCCGTCGAGTTCGGCCAAGCCCTCTTCGCGATCGAGCCTCAGTAAGTGCGCTGCCCGGCATGCTCCGCAAGATCCTGATCGCCAATCGGGGCGAGATCGCGCTGCGCATCAACCGCGCCGCGCACGAACTCGGAATCGAAACCGTTGCGATCTTCTCCGAGCCCGATCGGGAATCGTTGCACGTCCGGTTCGCCGACGAAGCGTTTTGCGTGGGACCGGGACCGGTAGCACGTTCGTACCTCAACATTCCCAACATCCTTTCCGCCGCGCTGATCTCCGGCGCCGACGCCGTCCATCCCGGTTACGGTTTTCTGGCCGAGAACGCGCGCTTCGCCGAGATCTGCGCCGATCACGGCCTGACATTCATCGGCCCCGCACCCGACGTCATCGCGAAGATGGGCGATAAGGCGACGGCCAAGGCGCTCATGCACGATGCGCGCGTTCCGACCACACCGGGCACCGGAATTCTCTCCGACGTCGGCGCCGCCGTTCACGCGGCGCGAAAACTGCGCTATCCGGTCATGCTCAAAGCGACCGCCGGCGGTGGCGGAAAAGGGATGCGCGTCGTACGCGAGCCGGGCGAACTCGAACACGCCTACGCGACCGCGCAGGCCGAAGCCGAAGCCAACTTCAAAGATGGCCGTCTCTACCTCGAAAAATTGATCGAGCGGCCGCGTCACATCGAAGTGCAAGTGCTGGGCGATACGTTTGGCAACGTCGTTCACGTCGGGGAGCGCGATTGCTCGGTGCAAAAACCTTCGCACCAAAAACTCATCGAGGAGGCGCCCGCTTCCGAACTCGCCCCCGCGACGCGCGAACGGCTCCACGACATCGCTCTATCCGCCGCGCGTGCGGTGCGCTACACCAGCGCCGGGACCCTCGAGTTCCTCGTTGCCGGCGACGACGTCTTCTTCATGGAGATGAACACGCGTATCCAGGTGGAGCACCCGATCAGCGAGGTCGTGCACGACGTCGATCTGGTGCGCGAACAGATCCGCATCGCTTCCGGCGAGCCCCTCTCCTTTGCCCAGCAAGACCTGACGACGCGCGGCCACGCGATCGAGTGCCGCATCAATGCCGAAGATCCGAGTCAGAATTTCGCGCCGGCTGCGGGTACGCTAAGCGACGTCGCGTTGCCCGGCGGTTTCGGAGTCCGGGTCGATTCGCACATCTACGCCGGGCTGCAAATCCCGCCGTACTACGATTCGCTGCTCGCCAAGGTGGTCGCGCACGGCGCGACGCGCGAAGAAGCGATCCGGCGCATGGACTCTGCGCTCGCCGAGACGCGTATCGGCGGCGTCCACACGACGGCCGATCTCTGCCGTTCGGTGATGCGCGACGAACGTTTCATTCGGGGCGGCGTTTCGATCGATTTCTTAGAGGCCTTCGCCGCGCCGGCGATCTCCGGCTCGTGACCCGGCGTCAAGCTCGCGAGCTCGCATTGCAAACCTTGTTCAGCATCGAGTTGGGGAAACACGAGCCTCCCTCCGCCCTCGACGACGCGCTCGCGCGGCCGGACATCGGCGGCGAAGACGCCTTCGTCAGAGAGCTGGTGCTCGGGACGCTCGACCACGCCGAATATTCGGACCAAACCGTAGCACCGCTCCTGCAAAACTGGACGCTCGAGCGCATCCCGACCGTCGACCGGCTGATCTTACGGATGGCGGTATACGAGATGCGGCATTGCTCCGAGACGCCGCGCGCCGTCGTCATCAACGAGGCCGTCGAACTCGCCAAGAAGTTTTCGACCGAGGATTCAGGCCGCTTCGTCAATGGCGTTCTCTCGAACGTCGGGGAGTCCGGGGCCGCGTGAGCTCGGTCGCCAAGCAGCGCCGGCGCCGGAAGCGCCTAACACTTTTCGGACGGATCGTATTCGGCGCGTTCGCGACGATATTTGTGACCGTCTTGTTCGCGGCGGGGACGGTGGCGGGTTTGGTATATTCGTACTCCCGCAACCTGCCCGACATCAACAAGATGGCCGACTTTCAACCCTCGCGTTCGACCCGGATCTACGCGCGAGACGGGGAGCTGCTGGCGACGCTCTATCACGAGAACCGGCTCTGGGTTCCGATTTCGCAGGTTCCGCAAATCGTTCGCGAGAGTTTTGTCGCGACCGAAGATCGCAACTTCTATCGCCATCGCGGCGTGGATTTCTACGGCATCGTCCGGGCGGCTTACGCCGACTACCGTCACGACGAGTTTCAAGGCGCCTCGACGATCACGCAGCAGCTCGCTCGCAAGCTGTTTCTCTCGGACGAAGTCTCGGTCTCGCGCAAGATTCAAGAAGCGTTGCTGGCGATCGAGATCGAACGCTACTACACCAAGGACGAGATTCTCGAACGCTACCTGAATTTGATGTATTTCGGGTCGGGGGCCTACGGCATTCAGGCCGCGGCGCATACCTATTTTGGAACCGATGTCCGTCGCTTGGGACTCGGGCAAACTGCGATGCTCGCCGGGTTGCTCGCCGCGCCATCGAGTTACTCGCCGTATGTGAACTTGCGCCGCGCGCGCGAACGGCAACGCCACGTGCTCGAGCGCATGGTCGCGAGCGGTTTCGTCTCACGCTCGGAAGCGGACGCCGCCGGCGCGGCGCCGCTGGCGCTGATCGGCGAACGCCGCGCCGGGTTGTTGTCGTTCCTGCATCCGTACTTCACGACGTACGTGAATTACGTCCTGACGCGCCAGTTCGGGATGCAAACGACCTACGAGGGCGGCCTCGAAGTCAATACGACGCTGGATCCACGGCTGCAGCGGCTCGCCGAATCGGCGATCAATTGGGGGGTCGCGCAAGCGGGCGCCGAGGGAATCAACGCCCATCAAGCCGCGCTGGTCGCGATTCGGCCCTCGACCGGAGAGATTTTAGCGATGGTCGGGGGCGCCGGCGGCTTCTCGCTCAAGAATCAATACAATCGCGCTTGGCAGGCGCAACGGCAGCCCGGCTCTTCGTTCAAACCGTTCGTCTACACCGCCGCGATCGATAGTGGGATGCCGCCGACGACGCTCGTCGATGACGCGCCCGTCCAGTATCCGATGGGAGACGGAACCTGGTGGCGGCCCCAGGACGACGATGGCCGGTACATGGGTTCGATCACGCTGCGGACCGCGCTCGCCCAGTCGCGCAATATCGTCGCCGTGAAGCTGGCGCAGATGGTCGGGGTCGATCGCGTCATCGAGTACGCGCATCGCATGGGCGTGCGCGCCACGCTCGATCCGAATTTGTCGCTGGCGCTGGGGAGTTCGGTCGTCTCGCCCCTCGACATGGCCTCAGGCTACGCGACGATCGCAGACCAAGGCATCCATATCGATCCGACGCCGATTCGCCTGGTCAAGGATTCGCTCGGCGCGGTGATCCTCGACAATCGCTTCCCCCAGGAGACCGAAGTTTTTAGCGCGGGGACGGCCTATGTGATGACGTCGATGCTGGAAAGCGTGATCAAGGAGGGCACCGGTTACCCGAATGCCGAGATCGGGCGCCCGGCGGCAGGGAAGACGGGGACGACTTCGGACTATCGCGACGCGTGGTTCGTCGGTTTCACTCCGGACCTGGTCACCGCCGTTTGGCTCGGCAACGACGATTACGAGCGCATGTACGAATCGTACGGCGGAAATATCCCGGCGCGCATTTGGGCGCGCTTCATGAAGAACGGTTTGGCGAAGATTGCCAAGCACGAGTTCGCCTATCCGGCCGGCGAGGTCAAAAAACTCGCGTATTGCGGAGGGGGCCGCCGTTACGAATATTTTCTCGCGAGCACGCCGACCGGGCCGTGCGCCAGCGGGACCTACTATTCGCCGCGCCGCGCCGACATCGGCCCATCTTTTCCGCTCGCACTGAAAGCAGCCCCCGCCCCGGTGCGCGCCGCCGCGCAGCCGGGGTACGTGCGGTCGCAACTCGTCGATCGTCCGGCGCGCGGCGAGAGCCAATCGATCTCAGCGCCGGCGCCGCTGCCGCCCTTGCCGTCCGATTCGACCTCTGCGACGCTCCGCCGCGCCGATGCCGAACCCGCGGGCGGACCGCCTCCCCCGACCGCGTCGAGTCCCGAACTCCCGCCGTCGCCGGCATCGTCGCCGGCGCCGCTCCCGCGATGAAGGCGTCGAACGTGCCGAACCTGCCCGGCGAGAGCGTCCGCGGCGTCGCCTGGTTGTCGTCATTTCTGCGCGATAAACTGCAAGGCGATCCACTCCTGCGTTCGATCGCGATCCGCGGCGAGGTCAGCAACTGCAAAGTCTCGGCATACGGCAACCTCAATTTCGCGCTGACCGAGGGGACGGCGCTCTTGCAGTGCTTCGCCTGGGAAGACGACTTCCTCGCGTTTCCCGAGTTCAAGAACGGCGCCAAAATCGTGGCGCTCGGGTCGATCAGCACCTATCCGCAGCGTAGCACCTATCAGTTGGTCGTCGAACGCGTCCGCCTCGAAGGTCTGGGCGACGTCCACCAACTCTTCGAAGAACGCAAGAAGCGTCTTGCGGCCGAGGGACTGTTCGACGCCGCGCGCAAACGAGCGCTGCCGGCTTTCCCCTTTCGGGTCGCGCTCGTTTCGTCGAAACGCTCGGAGGGCGCGACCGATTTCCTAACTCGCCTGCGCCAATTGCGGCCGCACGTTCGCGTCGAATGGTGCGAGACGTCGGTCCAGGGACCGAACGCACCAGCCGAGATCGTCGGCGCGATCGGCCGCGCGGCGCAGCTCGACGTCGACCTGATCGTGGTCACGCGCGGGGGCGGGTCGTTCGAAGATCTTTTCACGTTCAGCGACGAGAGCGTCGTGCGCGCGATCGCGCGCGCGAGGCATCCGGTGATCTCGGCCGTCGGACATACGGTCGATCAGCAGCTCGCCGATTTTGCCGCCGACTTGCATGCCGAGACGCCCTCGGCGGCGGCCGAGCGGGTCGGTTCGGAGACGCGCGCGCTGCGCGAGCGTCTCGAGGACCGGGTCCGCCGCGCGCGCGGCGCCGCCTCGCGAAATCTCGAACGTCTCGAGTCGCGACTCGGACGATCGCTCACTCGCTCGAAACTGGACGACGTCACGCTCTTCTTGCTGCCTCAGCAACAACTGCTCGAGGATGCCGGCGAACGGCTGGATGCGGGCGCGACGGTTTTCTTGCGAACGCGTCGCGAACGAATCGCGCGACTCGGCGAGCGCCTTGCGCGTTTCGATCCGCGGCTCGCGCTTGCCAACCGCGGCCGGCGCCTGGCCGAGACGTCCGCTCGCCTCGAGCGCGCGGCGCGCGAACGCTTGCGAAGAGCCGAATTGCGGGTGCGCACCGCGAGCGCCACGTTGAACGGTAACGATCCGGCAGCAATTCTGCAAAAGGGCTATGCCATCGTTACGCTCGGGGGACGCATCGTGCGGGAACCCGACGAGGTACCGATCGGCGCAAGCATCGACGCTCGGGTCGCGCGCGGAACGCTCTCCGCGCGCGTCGAATCGAAGCGGCGACAAGGAACGACTGATGGCAACGAACGCAGCGGGTGAATTCGAGAAGGCGCTGGGCCGTCTCGAAGAGATCGTGACCAAACTCGAGCGCGAGACCGTCGCTCTCGACGAGTCGGTCGCGCTCTTCAACGAGGGGAAACAGCTCGCGCGCACCTGCGAGGCGCTGCTCAAGGCGGCCCAGTCCTCGATCGAAGCCGCCGCCGAGCCTGGGCCCGGCGATGCGCCGGCGGAAAACTCGGCTTCGGGCAAACTTCCGTTTTGACCGGGATGACGCGGGCGCGACGTTTGGACGAAATCGTCGCCGAGCGTGCCGGCGTCACGCGTTCGCGAGCTCGTTCGCTGATCATCGCCGGGCGCGTGCGCGTCGACGGGCAACCCTCGACCAAACCCGGCGCTAGCGTCGCCTCCGGCGCGAGCCTCGACGTCGAGCGCCCGCGGGCGTTCGTCAGCCGAGGCGGTGAAAAATTGGAGCGCGCCCTCGAGTCGTTCGGACTTGACGTGCGCGGCGCGCGCGCGCTCGACGTCGGGGCGTCGACCGGAGGTTTCACCGATTGCTTGCTCGCGCGCGGCGCCGCCCACGTGACGGCGCTCGATGTCGGTTACGGCCAACTCGCGACGGCGCTGCGCGACGATCCGCGCGTCACGGTCCGCGAGCGAGCGAACTTTCGACTGCTCGCCGACGACGCGTTCCCCAAAGGGTTCGACCCGATCGTGATCGACGCGTCGTTCATCTCGGTCGTGACGATGGTCGCGCGCGCGAAGCACTATCTGGCGCCCGACGGTTCGATCGTCGCGCTGGTGAAGCCGCAGTTCGAGGCCGGCCGCGATCGTTTGGGCGGCGGCGGCGTCGTGCGCGATCCGGCGGTGCGGCTGGCGATCTTGCGCGAAGTGCGCGACGCGATTGCGGGGCTGGGCTTAACGGCCGGCGCTGCGGTGCGTTCGCCGCTGCGCGGTCCGGCCGGGAACGTCGAGGTCTTCTTTCTCATCCGCGCTTCGGGCGAGACGATCGCCGATGCCGTCCTCGCCGAAGCGGCCCGAGCGTGACGTCCGCTCCGAAAACGGTCGCGCTGTACGTCGACCTGTCGCGCGAAAATGCCCGAGCGGCGGCGAGCGCCGTCGCGCAGTCGGTGCGCGGCGCCGGCTACGGGGTCGCGCTGTGCGACGATCAGAATGCCACGCTCGCTCTCGCGAGCGACGGCGCCCGCGTCGAGGACGCCGTCTTGCTGGTCACCGTCGGTGGAGACGGCACGCTGCTGCGCGCGGCGCAGATCGCCGCGCCGCACGGGATCCCGCTCTTCGGCGTCAATACCGGGCGGCTTGGCTTTCTGACCGAGCTCGACTGGCGCGACGACGGCTTGCCGCAGCTTCCGCAGATGCTGCGCGACGGCTTTAGCATCGACGAGCGGTCCGCGCTGGAAACCCGCCTCCACGGTCGTACGCACGTCGCCCTCAACGACATCGTCGTTCGTCGCGGTGGACCGCATCTCGCGCACTTCGGGATCTTCGTCGACGGCAAAGAAGCCGCGCGCGTTCCGGCCGACGGTGTGATCGTCGCGACGCCGACGGGTTCGACGGCGTATTTCCTTTCATCCGGGGGACCGATACTCTCGCCCGACGTCTCGGCATTCGGCGTTATCGCGCTGTTGCCGCACACGCTGTTCACGCGGCCGCTCGTCGTCCCGCAGACTTCGACCATCGCGATCAGCTGCGATGCCGCCGACGCCGGCATCACGCTCGAGGCCGACGGTCAAACGGTGGACCAGCTGCATCCCGGCGAGGGCATCACGATCGCGCGTTACGCCTTGCCGGTCCGCTTCGCGCGTCGCGCGCCGCTCGACTTCTTCTCGCTGCTCGAAGCGAAGTTGCGCTGGAACGCGCCGATCAAGGAACGTGATTGAGGATGCTGCTCGGGCGGCTCGAGATCGAAGATTTCGGGCTGATCGCGCGCGCCTCCGTCGAGTTTGCGGACGGTCTGACGGCGTTTACCGGTGAGACCGGCTCGGGGAAGACCATGCTGGTCGGCGCGCTCGCGTTCGTGCTCGGCGAACGCTCGTCGCCCGACGTCGTGCGCTCGGGCGCGGCGCGAACGCGCGTGAGCCTCGAAGTCGACGCCGACGAGGCGTTGCGCGAACGGCTACAGGGCGAGGGGTTCGAGGTCGACGACGGTGAGGCCGCGATTTTCTCGCGTGAATTGCAAGCCGGTGGAAAGTCCGCCGGCCGCATCAACGGCCGGGCGGCGACGGCGGCGCAGCTGCGCGCGGCGGGCGAATGGTTCGTCGACCTGGTCGGCCAGCACGAACAGCAGCGGCTGCTCGCGCCGTCCTATCAATTGGAATTGCTTGACCGTTTCGCGGGGCCGGACGCCGTCGCGTTACGTACCGCGCTCGCGGAGACGCACGCCCAGGTTGCGACCCTCGCCCGCGAGCTTGCGGACGTACGCGATTCGGCCGGTCGCGGGTTGGCGGAATTAGAATTCGCGCGTTTCGCCGCCGGCGAAATCGACGATGCGAAGCTCGAGCTCGAGGAGGACGCACGCTTGCGCGAGCGGCGCGACTATCTGGCCAATGCGGAAAGCATCGCCGCTGCACTCGGCCAGGCGCACGACGCGCTGGTCGACTCGGCGGCGGAAGGCCTCGGCGCCGCAGCCGGCGCGCTCTCCGGCGTGTCGTCGTACGGAGTCGAGCTGGCGCGTCTCGCCGAGGCCGTCGCAGCGCTGCAGAGCGATGCGACCGACTTGGCCGTCGCCGTCGTGCGCGCCGCGGACGCGACCGAATTCGACGCGGCCGAAGCCGAGTCGGTCGGAGAGCGCCTGGACCTGATCGAACGTCTCAAGAAAAAATACGGCGGCTCCATCGCGGCCGTAATGGAAGCGCGGGCGAGCTTCGCGGCACAGGTCGAACGCTTCGCTTCGTCCGACGAAAGCCAGGCGAAGCTGGAGTCGGCGCTCGCGGCGGCGCGCGCCGAACTCGAACGAGACGCAGCGGCGCTCGGTGCGCTGCGTGCAAAGGCTGCCCGCCGTCTCGAAAGCGCGGTCGCAGATGAGCTCCGCGAACTTGCGATGCCGGCGGCCCGTTTCGAGGTGTCACTCGAACGAACCGAGGAAATCGGGCCGCACGGGCACGAGCGCGCCGAATTCGCGCTGTCGCCGAACCCCGGCGAGCCGCTTCGCCCACTGGTCCGCGCGGCATCGGGCGGCGAATTGTCGCGCGTCTTGCTGGCGCTCGTCGTGGTGCTGGCCGACAAGCGCGACCGCACGGCGCTCGTTTTCGATGAGATCGATGCCGGCGTCGGCGGCGCAACCGCACGTGCCGTCGGCGAGCGCGTCGCCGCTCTGGCCCGCTCCGCCCAGGTGCTGTGCGTCACCCACCTTGCCCAGATCGCTTCGTGGGCCGATCGGCACTATGCGCTGCGCAAGCGCGAACGAGCCGGGACGACGACGATCGAGGTCGTGGAACTGAAAGAGCGCGAGGCGGTGCTCGAGGAGCTGGCGCGCATGATGGGCGGCAAAGTCCACGCCGCCTCCGTCGAGCACGCCGGGACACTCCTGCGCGACGCCCGCAAACGAAAGACTACGCGTAAGATCGGCGCGTGAGGTCGTCGGCTAACTACGGCAGCCTGTGAATCTTCAACACGTTGGTCCCGCCTTCGCCGACGGGCATCCCTGAAGTGATCGCGACGACCTCGCCGTGCTTGGCGAGGTCTTCGCGCAGCGTCCGCGCTTCGAAAAGTCCGATTCCGGTTTCGAAGTCGGGATAGGGCTCGACGACGAGCGCTTCGACGCCCCACGTCATCGCGAGGCGGCGCGCCACCTCGGGCTGCGGCGTCATCGCGACGACCCGCGCGCGCGGACGAAAGGAAGCGATGTAGCGCGCCGTGTTGCCGGTCGTCGTGCCGGTGAGGATCAATTTCAGGCCAAGCTCCTCGGCGACGCGCACCGTCGCGCCGGCGATCGACGTCTCGACCGTCACCTCGCTAGCGGTAAGGCGACGCGCCCAGAGTTCCTCATGGGGATAGGCCGCCTCGACTTGTCGCGCGATCGTCGCCATGACGCGCACGGATTCCACCGGATAGGCGCCGCGGGCGGTCTCGCCCGAAAGCATCACCGCATCGCTGCCGTCGAGGATAGCGTTGGCGACATCGTTGGCCTCGGCGCGGGTCGGGCGGGCGCTGGTAATCATCGATTCGAGCATCTGGGTCGCGGTGATGACCGGCTTGGAGGCTCGGTTGGCGCGCGCGATCAGGTCCTTCTGCAAGAGGGGGACCCGTTCGAGCGGTATCTCGATGCCGAGGTCGCCGCGCGCCACCATGATCCCGTCGGCGGCTTCGACGATCGCATCGATGTTATCGAGTGCTTCGTGCTTTTCGATCTTGGCGATGACCGGAACTTTTTGGCCCCGTTCGGCGATGAATGTTTTAACGCGCGCGACATCGTCGGCGCTTCGTACGAAAGAGATCGCGACCCAGTCGACGCCGGCACGCAAACCGAACTCGAGGTGCGCGAAGTCTGAAGCGGTGACGGTTTCGATGCGCAGCGAACCGTCGGGGTAATTGATGCCCTGCGTCGGGCGGAGGACGCCGCCGGTCTCGACCGTCGTCTCTATGCGCTCGCGCGACTTCCCGCTGATACGCAGAGCGATCGCGCCGTCGGCCAGATAGAGGCGCTTTCCGACCTCGACGTCTTGCGGGAGGCCGGCGTAACCGACCGAGACCGCTTCGCTCGTCCCGGCAATCGGTTCGGTAACTAGAGCAAACGGCTGCCCGCTTTGCAGTTCGATGCTGTCGAGTCCCGCGGCGAGGGTTCCGGTGCGCACTTTCGGACCCGGTAGGTCTTGCAGGACGGCGACGTGCACCTTGAGATCGGCCGAAATACGCTGCACCGATTCGATCGTCGCCGCGTGCTCGCCGTGTGTTCCATGCGAGAAATTGAGCCGCACCACGTTGGTCCCGGCGCTCACGAGCGCGCGTAAAATGTCGGGGTCGCGCGATGCGGGCCCGATCGTCGCGACGATCTTCGTGCGCTTGCGCGCAATCTCGACCATGATCGAGCCCACGCGTTCTAAACGAAGTGCTGTGAGCCTCCTGCGCGAAGAGAGCGTCCATGCGCTCGTTCATCCGACGCATCTTTCCTCCGGTGCGTCAGCGCTGGACTGCGTCGTATGCGACGTCGCTTTTCCTACACAGTCTGCTCGTGTTTTTCTTCGGCGTACGCATCGTGCTCGCGGGCGGGATCGCGGGTACCGAAAATTCCGAGGCGCAGTTGCTGACCGTGACGACGCAGACGGCGGCCAGCGCAGCGAGCAGCGCCCCAGCTCCACCCGCGCCCGCGCGTGCGACGCTGACCCCCGTGCCGGCGACGCCGCGACCGATGCGGCAACGTCCGTCGCCGCCGCCGCGGATTGCGCGCCGCCCGGCGCCCCCGACCCGGCCGCGCACCGCGCGCGCCGCGCCCCGTAGGGCCGAATTGGCGAAGAACGTCAAAAACGCGCCGGCCCAACAACCTCGGATCGCACTCCTAGCGCCCCTCAGCAAGGCGCCGCCGACCTTCGAGCCCAGCCCGGCGCCGACGAGTCCAGCGACGCTTACCCCGATCCTCACCCCGGCGCCGGCCGCGCTCGCGACCGCG
>DHWK01000169.1:0-4397 GCA_002413145.1 bacterium UBP12_UBA5184 | reverse complement strand
GCCCCCGCCCCAGTCGCCTACCGCGGCCCCGACGGCACCTCCGACGGCTCCTCCGACCGCCACGCCGACGACCCAGCCGACTGCCCGGCCCACCGCCCCCCCGACGGCGCGCCCAGCGACGGCCGCCCCGACGGCACCGCCGGTCGCCGTCGCGGCTAATGAGATTCAGCCGAAGACGGCGCTCCAGTCGCGGCCATCCTCGGTCTCGACGGCGGCGCCGGCGACCGTGCAGCCGGTCTCAGGGGCCGTGCCGGCGACGCCCTCGGCGATCGCCTCGCTCGGGAAAGGCCCGACCTCGACGGCGCCCCCGCGGGCGGCCCAGCCGGCTCCCGGCAGCGCGCCGACCGCCGGGCCGGTATCGACCCGCGGGTCGGCCGCGACGCCCGGCCTCGCGAAAAGTTCCGGCGCCGGGCCGCAGCCCGGACCGGCAACCGGGCCTGCTGTCGGCGCGGGCCCCAAATCCGGGCCGGGCGATGCGGCCGCCGCTCCGCGGCAAGTCGCGCTGGGTCCCAAGCCCAACTCGGGGCTCAACAACAACCAGTTGGAGAATCTCAACTCGCGCCTCGGAAACCTGCTGCCGGGGGGCAGCCCTGTCGCCTACTCCGCGCGGCGCTATAGCAACGATTTGAACGACGCGATCGCCGCGGTGAAGGCCGAGTACTATAAGAAGGCCGCGCCGCCGCAAAAGGTGCTCGACAACGCGCAGGGACGCGTCTACCGAAAGCGCACCGCAACGCACGCCGACCAGGTCACCTACATCCTCAAGCGCTACAGCCTGTTCGGCTTCGAATTTTGCACCGGCTGGACCGTCACGCTCCACCCCGAGGGCGGGGGCGTCCCCGACGGTCATTACGAGGTCGGCGCTTGCAAGGGCTCGGACTTTGCGCCTGCCTACGCCGACGAACTGCCGACCATCTCGCCCCATCCCTCGCCGAAGCCCGCGCGGCAGCCCGCCCACTTGTAGGAGACGGCGCAGCGTGGTATGCTACCCCGCGGTAGTTAGAGAGAGCGTGGGCACGTCCCGCGCTTCGTCGTTGTAAGGGGTCGAGAATCACGGGTCTGGTTGAGACGTTCGAACGCGCCGCGACGGCGCTATCGGGCGAGGGCGAATTTCGCGACATCGAAGTCGTAGCGCATCGCGCGCGACGCACCGCTCGGGCCTTCGCTCTGACGCTCGTGATCGATCGCGCAAGCGGCGTCGACGTCAGAATCTGCGAGCGCATCGCGGCGCGCGTCAACGCACAACTCGAACGTGAAAGCGAACCGTATACGCTCGAAGTCGAATCGCCCGGACTCGATCGACCGCTCGTGCGGCCATCCGACTACGAACGTTTCCGCGGCCATCCGGCGCGTATCGTTACGACTATTGCCGTGCGCAACCAGAAGACGCATCGTGGGACGCTCGGCGGGGTTCGCGGGCCGGCCGTGATCCTCGCGCGAAGCGACGGCGAGCTTCCGATCCCCTTCGAGATGATCAAGACGGCTAATCTCGAGTTCGACCCTCGCGAAGATCTGCGACGCGAGAAACGTGAAAGAAAAGACCGACGATGAAAGCTAAGACTTCACCCGACGAACCGACTTTACGCGACTCGCTCCGGATCCTCGAGGGCGAGCGATCGATTCCGCGCGAGATGCTGCTCGAAGCACTCGAGGCGGCCTTGATCTCCGCCTACAAGCGCAATTACGGTAGCGAAGCCAACGTCGTGATCAATATGGATCGCGACACCGGCGAGTATAAGATCTACCACCGCCGCAGCGTGGTCGAGAACGTCGAAGATCCCAAACTCGAGGTCTCCAAGAAGGAAGCCGGCCCGAAATACGAACCCGGCGACTTTTACGACGACGAGGTGACGCCGAAAAATTTCGGCCGCATCGCCGCGCAAACGGCGAAGCAAGTCATCGTCCAGCGCATTCGCGAAGCCGAACGCGACACGATCTTCAACGAGTACAGCCAAAAACTGCACGACATCGTCAACGGTACCGTTCAGCGTTACGAGCAACGCAATATGTACGTCGACCTCGGCCGCACCGAAGCGTTACTCCCGCTTTCGGAGCAGGTGCCGCGCGAAAACTACCGGATCAACGATCGCATCAACGCCTACGTCCTCGACGTGCGCAAGACCAATAAGGGCCCGCAGATCATCCTCTCGCGCGCCGCCGAAGGGCTCGTGCAACGCCTGCTCGAGCGCGAGGTTCCGGAAATCAACGACAACATCGTCGAGATCATGGCGATCGCGCGCGAACCCGGCAGCCGCTCGAAGGTCGCGGTCCATTCGCACCGTCCCGAGGTCGATGCCGTCGGCGCGTGTCTTGGGCCGAAGTCGAGCCGCATCGCGGCCGTCTCCGACGAGCTGCGCGGCGAGAAGATCGACATCATTCGCTGGTCGCCCGACGTCGTGACCTTCATCAACAACGCGCTCGCGCCGGCGAAGGTCCTCGGCGTCGAGCTGTTTGAGGACGAAGGCGTCGGCCTCGTCACGGTTCCCGACTATCAACTCTCGCTCGCAATCGGTCGCGAAGGTCAAAACGTGCGGCTCGCCGCGCGGCTCACCGGCTGGCGTCTCGACATCACGAGTGAGAGCGAGGCCGAAGAGGCCCGCTCGCGCTACCTCGCTGAACGCGAGGAACGCGCGCGCACCACGGAACCGGAGCCGACTGAAGAAGAGACTGCGAGCGGCGAGGCCGGCGGCGCGCAAGAGATCGATCCGGAACTCATTCGCAAACTCGAAGAGTTCAAGCGGACGATGTTCGCCGCCACCAACGAAGGCGAAGAGGGCGAGGAATAGATCGCAGCAGCGCCGATTCGCACTTGCGTCGGATGCCGGCTGCGTTTCCCGCAGCCGGACCTGGTTCGCTTCGTGCGCCGGGCGCGGCAATGGGAGCCCGACCCTACGCCGCGCCGAACGCCCGGGCGCGGCGCGTATCTCTGTTCGGCCGAATGCGGGAGCGGCGTCGCCAAGAACAAACGCTACCCAGGCCTGGCGGCCGCCGCGACGGTCGCTTTTCGCGGCCGCCCGGCAGGTGTTAAAATAGGCGTCTCAGAGGTTTAAGGCACTCCGCCGCTGACCCCAGGTAAAATCGCATGAACTAAGAGGATAGACCGCAGCGCAGCCGCCCAGCCGGCCCGCGGGTCATAAGAAAGACGATATGGCAACCGGTAAAGTTCGAATTTTTGAACTGGCGAAAGAGCTCGGGATCTCCTCGAAAGAGCTGATCGGGCTCTTCGAACGTCTCGGCCTCGAGGCGAAAAACCAGCTCGCGATCGTCGAGCCTCCCATCGCGGAGCTCGTGCGAGGCGTCCTGCTCGGCGGAAAGCCTCAGGCGGCGAAAGCCGCGCCGGCTGCCCCCACGGCTGCCAAGGCCCCCGGAGGGACGCCCGCCAAGCCGGCCCGCAAAGCCGCCGCCAAGGCCCCCCCCAAGGCCGCGCCCGAGGAGCCGATCCCATCGCTGAAGCCGGTTACCGGGACTGGAACTCGGCGCCCGGCAAAAGCTCCCGCGTCCACCGAAGCCGGCGAGGATCAACCCCAGCTCACGCCGGCTCCGGTTGAGCCGGGGACGATCGCGGCCTCAGCGGCGGCCCCACCACGCCCCGAGAAGGCCGGTTCACCCGCGCCGCGGCTCGCGCCGCCTCGTACGGCGATGCCGCCCAAGCCGCGTACGCCGGCCATCACCCCAGACGCGCCGATCCCACAACTGCGTCCCGTCCCGACCGGCCGCTCGAGCGTCGTCGCACGCCCCCCCACGGCGGAACAGGCGCCGGGTGTCGCCGCCTCTGCGATCCCAGGGCCCTCGGTCGGGATTCCCGGACGCCCGGGCGTCGTGCCGCGTCCGGGCCAACCCGGCTTCCCCGGGCAAGGCTATCAGCCGCGCCAAGCCGGACCGGCCGGCGTCGCGCCACAGCCTGGGCAGACGATCCCAGCCCGCCGCCCCTCTGGGAACGGGCCGTTCCGCCCGCTCGCCCCCCGCCCGTTCACGCCGCGCCCGATGCCCACCGGTCCGGCCGGCACCCAAGGCCCGACGCCCAGCTCGGGAGGGACCCGCGGGGCGGCTCCGCGCGGACGCGATCGCGAAGATGCGGCCGCCAAGAAGGACCGCGAAAAAGAGATGCTGCTCGAGAAGGACCGGCATCGCAAGAAGCGCGGTTCGCTCGATGCCGCGCCGGCAGTTGCGCCGGCCGTCATGGAGACCATCGAGATCCCCGACGTGCTGACCGTGCAAGAGTTGGCGACCTCGATGATCATCCCGGCGAAAGACGTCATCAAGGAGCTCATCAAGATGGGCACCATGGCGACGATCAATCAAAACATCCCCTCCGACGTCGCCCAAAACGTCGCGCGCAAGTTCAGCTTCAATGCGGTCATCAAGGAAGCCGGTGAAGAAGTCGTCGTCGAGCAAGA
>DHWK01000137.1:4519-16823 GCA_002413145.1 bacterium UBP12_UBA5184 | reverse complement strand
TGCCCGACGCCGCCTTCGTGCCCTTCCGCGCCGACGCGAAAGTCACCCCGCCGCTGCGCACGCCGCGCGATTCGGCGGCGTTGCGCGCCGCAATCCGCGACGGCCTGATCGACGCACTCGCCAGCGACCACGCGCCGCACGGACGCGAGGAGAAGTCGCGCCTGCTAAGTCAAGCGCCCGTCGGATTCTCGGGCCTCGAGATCGCACTCGGCGCGTACGCGCAAGCGCTCCCCGATCTTCCGCTCGCGCGCTTCGTCGAGTTGCTCTCGACCAACCCGGCACGTATCCTGGGCCTGCCGGGCGGTACGCTGAAACTCGGCGCGCCCGCCGACGTGACCGTCTTCGCCGAGCGGCCTTGGCGCGTCCAGGCCGCGCGCTTCCATTCAAAAGGAAAGAACACGCCCTTCGACGGCCTTACCTTTCCGCGCCAAGCGATCGTGACGATCGTCGGCGGCGACGTCGTCATGCGCAACGGAAGCGTCCGCGCGCGATGAAACATCCGGCCGCACTTCTGCTCGCGGACGGCACGCGTTTCGACGGCGAGGGCCTGTCCTACGAAGCGCTCGCCCTCGGCGAGGCCGTCTTCTATACCGGGATGACCGGCTACGAAGAAGCGCTGACGGATCCGTCGTACGCCGGACAGCTCTTGACGTTCACCTATCCGATGATCGGAAACTACGGCATCTCGGGGACCGCTGCGCAGCACTCGCACGCCTGCGTCGCCGGCACGATCGTCAAACGCCTCGCGCGCCATCCTTCGCACCACGCTTCGCGCGGCGACCTGGGCAGCTGGCTCGACGAGCAACGCGTCCCGGCGCTCATCGGCGTCGACACCCGCGCGCTGACGATCGCGTTGCGCGAACACGGCACGATCCGCGCCGCCCTCGCGGTGGGCGACGCCGCGCTCGAGAAGATGGAGGCGGCGCTCGTTCCGTACGCGCGCGAGACGAGCACCGTCGGACTCGTCGCCGACGTCGCGGCGCGGGAGATCACGCTGATCGCGGGCGGAACCGGCGCGCCGCATATCGTCGTCATCGATTGCGGCGTCAAGCGCGCGATCGTCCGCGACCTAAGCGCGCTCGGCGCACAACTTACCGTCGTTCCGTACTCGACGACGCGCGCGGAGATCCTCGAGCGCCGCCCCGACGCCGTCGTCATCTCTCCCGGCCCCGGCGATCCGACCGATCTCCCCGAAACGATCGCGACCCTCAAGAGCTTGCTCGGCGAGCTTCCGCTCTTCGGCGTCTGCCTCGGTCACCAATTGCTCGCGCTTGCCTGCGGCGCCAAGACCTACAAACTTCCGTACGGTCACCGCGGCGGCAATCAGCCGGTGAAAGCGCTGCGCGACCAGAGCGTGATCGTTACCGCGCACAATCATGGTTACGCCGTCGACGGCGCGTCGCTGCCCGGCGACCTCGAAGCGACGATGGTCAACCTCAACGACGGCACCAACGAAGGCTTTCGCCACCGGCATCTCCCGATCGAAGCCGTCCAATTCCACCCCGAAGCGTCGCCCGGTCCGTTCGACGCGCGCTATTTATTTGCCGAGTGGATCTCCTCGCTCCGATCGTAGCGCCCGCCTCGGCGGAGGCGCTGGCGCGCCTGCACGTGCGCGCTTTCACGCTGACCGCCGATCCGAAATCGCTGCGCGTCGGCGATACGCTCCGCTTGAGAATCGTCGCCCGTCTCGACGAGCGCGTCTCGCAACTCGACAACGTCACCCTCCCCGACCTCTCCGGCTTCGATTCGCTCGGCGACGAGCGCGTCTGCACGAGCTCTGCCTCGGGCTCCGAGTGCAGCGAGGTCATGACGCTCACGCCGACCGTCGCCGGCGACCGCACGATCGCACCCGCGACGCTCGACGCGATCGACGCGCGCAACGGAAAACCCAGCCACTTCGCGACCAATCCGATCACCATCCACGTCGACCCCGCCGCGTCGCAACCGCCGGACGTACCGAACGCGCCGAACGCACTCGTCGACGATTTGCTGCGGCCGCTCGCGATTCTCGTCATCGTCGGCGCCGCGGCGTACGCGCTCTTGTGGGGCTTCGGGAGACGCAAGACGGCGCCGCCTCCCGTCCCGCCGCCGGCTCCGAGCGCGCCGCCGGCTTCCGTCGATCCGCTCCCGCAACTGATCGCCGCGCTCGCCGAACAACGCACGCGCGCGCGCGTCGTCGCGTTGCGCGACGAACTGCGCCGCCGCATCGGCGCACGCGAACACGAGACGCTCGGCGACCTATTGCGGCGTCGCGCCGCCGGCGCCGATGCGACCTTTGTCGACGTCCTGCGCGCGCTCGAACGCGCGGCCTTCGTCGACGACGCGCAACTCGCGCGCGCAATAGACGAAGCCCTGCGCGCCCTGTCGAAGTGGCGCCCGACCCCATGACCGCTCCCCAGACGTTACTCGACGCCCTCGAAACGACCATCGTCGGTCAGCGCGCGACGCTCGACGCTTTGCTCGCCGCGCTGATCGCCGGCGGCCACGTGCTGCTCGAAGGTCCGCCCGGCCTCGCTAAGACCCTCGCCTGCCGCGCCCTGGCCAGCGCCGTCGGTGGTTCGTTCAAACGCATTCAGTTTACGCCCGATCTGCTGCCGAGCGACATCGTCGGTACGCGCATCTTCGATCAACGCGCCGGCGAGTTCACGACCGTCCTCGGACCGATCTTCGCGAACCTCGTCCTCGCCGACGAAGTCAACCGAGCGCCGGCGAAAGTGCAGTCGGCGTTGCTGGAAGGGATGCAAGAACATCAGGTGACGATTGGGCCGCAGACCTTCCCACTCCCCGACCCGTTCGTCGTCACCGCGACGATGAATCCGCTCGACTCGGAGGGAACCTACGCGCTTCCGCTCGCGCAAATGGATCGCTTTCTGGTCAAGATTCTGGTCGACTATCCTACCGCCGACGAAGAGGTCCGCATCCTCGAACGTTTCGGCGGGGAACAGCCCGCGCTGCCGCGCGACGTCGTTTCGATCGACGACGTGCTGCGCTGGCGCCATCGGGCGCGCGCGGTGCATCTCGAGCCGCGCCTGAAACGCTACGCCGTCGAGCTCGTCGGCGCGAGCCGCCAAAAGCACGACTACGTCGATCGCGGCGCGAGCCCGCGCGCCACCCTCGCGCTCGCCGCGCTCGCCCGCGCGCGCGCTTTCGTCGAGGGACGCGACTTCGCGCTCCCCGACGACGTCCGCGCCGTCGCGCCGGCGGTCTTGCGTCATCGGCTGGCCTTCAACTATCGCACGCTAACCGACAAAGTCGACCCGGAGACGATCGTCGCGAGCATCGTCGCCGCCGTACCGACGCCGTGAAGCGTTCGCTCTTCGCTGCGGCGCTGGGAACAGGCGCCCTCGTCGCCGCAGTCGGCGCGCGCCCGAAACCGAATCCGACGCCGACGCCCCTGCCCGATCCGCTCGCCGAGAAGCTCTTCACGCGCGCGAAAGACTGGTGGCGCGGACGCAAGGAGCTGCCCTACCTCGAATACGGCGCGCTCGTGCGTTACAAATACCACCGCTACATCCACGACAATTGGTGGCAGGCGACGTTCCGTACCAACGACGGCGCGCTCCATCTCGAACGGCTGGTCGTCCCCGAGGATGACCTCAAACGTCTCAAGGGTTTTCCGATCTCCATCTTCGGCTTCACAATCGGCGACACGAATCCCGAAGCCGATCCGATCCGCGTCGAGGTGCCCCTGATCGAACCGACCTCGAATTTCGGCCTGCTCTCGCGCTATCAATCGGCGGTCGTCACGAACAGCGAGCCGACCGAAAACCCGCTGCTGCTGCCTTCGCCGAGCGCGACGGCGCCGCGCGAGATCGGGCGCGTCGAAACCGCGGCGCGCGACTACGACGTCAGGCTGGTCGGCGACGAGAGCCTGCGCTACGGCGAGGCGCACCATCTCACCCTCACGCCGCTGCACGATCCCAAACTCTTTCGCCTGCGCGACCTGTGGATCGACAAGGCCAGCGGCGCGAGCGTCCAGCTCGCCGTCGACGGCATCTATAACGGAAAACCGTACGACGGTATCCGCTGGCTCGTCCGCTACGTCCCTCTCGGCGGACGCTGGTACGTCCAGCAGTTGCGCGGCGACAACCTCCATTTCGGTTTGGACGTCAACATCGAAGCGATGGAGATCGACTTCGTCGATTACCATTTCCCGACGGACGTCCCGCGCCAGCGCTTCGAACAGCTGTTGTGAAACGCGTCGCCTTCCTGTTCGGCGCGGCGCTCGTTCCGCTCGTCCTGATCGTGCTCGCGATCGTCGCCTACATCGGCGCCGGCGTCGGCGCCGGCGGCCGCGACGCGACGGGCGTTATTTTCGGCAGTGGCGTCCGCGCGCCCGTTCGGATCTCGCGCGACGCGCGCGGCATCCCGCACGTTCGCGCGCAGAGCGAACGCGACGCGTTCTACGCCGAGGGTTATCTCCAAGGCAGCGACCGTCTCTTCCAAATCGACATCTACCGCCGCGCCGTCGCCGGCAGACTCTCCGAAGTCTTCGGTTCGAAAGCGCTCGATGCCGACCAAGCCGCACGTGCCTACGATCCGGCCGGTTTGGTTGCGAGCGAAGAGACGACCCTCGACGCCGCCGTGCGCGACGATGCCGCCGCCTTCGCCGACGGCGTGAACTTCGCGATGCGGACGCGCCCGTTGCCGCCGGAGTTTCGGCTGCTCGGCTATTCTCCCGAACCGTGGACGCCGCGCGATTCGCTGCTCGCCGGCACCTCAACCGTCTTGGCTCTCGCCGATCGCTGGTTCGACGTCGCGACCCGCATCGCGATCGGCGCGAGCGCCGGCGCGCGCGTCGAAAACGCGTTCTATCCGCTGACGGATCCCAAATACGACGCGCCCGTCGCCGGCCTCAAACCCGCGCCGGTCGCGCCGTTGCCGTCGCTGCCCGGCGTCCCGTTCGCCTCCGCGCCGCCGCTCGCGTCACGCGACGACGCCTCCCGCGAAGCTTTGGGCAGCAACAACTTCGCCGCCGGCGGCGCGCTGACCACGACGCATCGCGCGCTGCTCGCCAGCGATCCGCACCTCCAACTGCACATGCCGGGCGTCTGGTACCTCGTCGATCTCTCGGCGCCCGGGATGCACGTCGCCGGGGCGACGCTGGCCGGCGTCCCCGGCGTCATCCTCGGGCACAACGCACACGTCGCCTGGGGCGCGACCAACGCCACGATCGCTTCGACGGCGCTCTATCGCGAGACGTTTCGCGGCGGCGACGAGTATCTCGCCGGCGCCCGTTGGCTGCGCGCGACGCATCGTATCGAGACGTTCAAGGTTCGTTTCGCCAAGAATGTAACGAAGGATTATCTCGCGACGCGTCACGGCTTCGTCGTCGGCGCCGGCCCATCGCGCTTCGCCGTCGCCTGGACCGGCGAACGCGACCGGCGCGCCGGCTTCGAATTTTTCTACCGGCTCGCGCGCGCGAACTCCGTTGCGAGCGCGCTCGCGGCGTTGCGCGGCTATCCCGGGCCGGCTCAAAACTTCGTCTTCGCCGACGACCGCGGCAACGCAGCCTACGCGATGGCCGGCGATATCTGGCTCGACGCCGCCTGGGGTCTCAAAGCGCACGATGGCCCGCACGATCCGGCGAAGCTCCAAGTCGTCCCATTCGACCGCCTGCCGAAGGTCGCGCCGTCGCGCGCTGCGCTCGTCTTCAGCGCGAACAACCGGACCTACGGCGCCGGCTATCCCTATCGCTTGACCTCGAATTTTGCGCCGCCCTACCGCGCCGCGCGCATCGCCGAACGCCTCCATGCGACCAAGAACTACGACGTCGCCGCCTTCTCCTCGATCCAAGCCGACGTCACCTCACTCCCCGAACGCGAGCTCGCGCAGGCCGCCGCGACGGCGCTCGCTCCCCCGCGCGCGTCGAGCGACGCGCAACTCGCCACGCTGGCTTCGGCGCTGCGATCGTTCGACGGGCGCTTCACGCCCGACTCGAAGGCCGCAACCTACGCTTCGTATCTTCGGCGCGCGGCGAGCGAACGGCTCGTGCGCATCCACCTCGGTCCGCAGCTCGCCGCCGCGTATCTGGACGGCAACTACGGCACCGCGCTCGAGCTCGTGTTGCGCGTCCTGCGCGAACGTCCGCGCGGTTGGGTTCCGAGCGACGACTACGACCGATTCTTGCTCGATAGCGCGCGCGAAGCGCTCGCGCAGCTGAACGCTCAGAAGCGCGGCGGCGCGCCTTGGGACGTCGTCGGCGCGCGCGTCGCACGCCATCCGCTCTTTGCGTTCGGCTTGACGCTGTGGGACGGGACGCGTTTCCCCGGCAACGGCGACGCCTATTCGCCTCACGTTCAAACGTCGGGCGTCACGCAGAGTTTTCGCGCGGTCTGGGACGTCGGCAATTGGGACGCGGGCGGGATGGTGATCCCGCAAGGCGAGTCGGGCGAGCCCGGCTCGCCACACTATCGCGACGGCGCCGCGCCCTGGATCGCCGGAACGTTGCAACCCTTTCCGTTTGGCGACGCCGCGGTCGCCGCCGCTACCACCGAGACGCTCGAACTCCGCCCCTAAGTCGCGCCCCGCCCTGCGCGGGCCACGCGTTCTCCTCCGTCACGCCGAGGGGGATGCCGACCGGCCGCGGTCATACCTTGGCGAGAGTGCTCGCTCTCGACGACCTCGCCGCGCGCCTGCGCACCTCCTCGCCTTGGCTGATCTACACGATCGGGCTGGCGATCGGCTTGTTGATCGCCCTCGGCGGCGCGATCTACCTTTCGTATTGGGGCGGCGTCACGACCTCGAACGCGTTCAAATATCAGACGGCCGTCGTCGCCGCGCAGCGTGACGCCGAGGTCCTCGAGGTCGAGCAGTTCGACCGGAAGAGTTCGCCCGTGCAATTACGCGTCTACGAGAAGCTGTTGCAAAGCGACCTCGCGCGCATCGACGCCGTCGCCGAAAATCGGATCGAACGCGCGCCGCGGTTCCAGATCCCCGCAAGGTCGCAAGTCGGGTACGAGAACCTCTACCGGCAATTGAAGGCACTCGAGGTCGTCGGACAGCAGCGTTTCGCGGACTCCGTCAATACCAACGTGCGCAACCGCGATCTCTCGAACGTCCTGTTCGCGGTCGTCGCGCTGCTCTTCACCTTCATCGCCGCGGGGCTGCGCCTCCGTGTCGCAGAGAGCCGCTCGCTCGTCGAGAATCTGCAGCGCGCCTTCCTCTCGCGCCGCAGCGAGCTCCCCAACGTGCGCATCGGTGACGTCTTGATCTCGGCGGAAGGCGCGCGAATCGGCGGCGATTTGTTCGACGTCTATAGCATCGACGGGCGCTACGGCGCGCTGCTGGTTGCCGACGTCAGCGGCAAAGGCATCGCCGCCGCCGTCGACACCGCCTTCATCAAGTATGCGATCCGCACGCTGCTCAGCGAAGTCAACGATCCCGGTACGGTGCTCACGCGCTTCTCGCCCCTGTATGCGCGCAACGCCGAAAGCCGCGACACCTTCGTCGTGCTCTTTCTTGCCATCCTCGACACCCAAACGGGCGAGGTGCGCTACGCCTCCGCCGGGCACGAACCGGCCTGGCTGCGTTCCGGGAAGACGGTCGAGACGCTCCCGCCGACCGGCCCGCTCGTCGGCGTGCTCGACGATACCGAGTACGGTTCGCAGACGGTCAAGCTACAGCCGGGCGACATGCTCGTCATCAGCACGGACGGTCTGACCGAATCGCGCGACGCGCGCGGCGAGATGCTGGACGCCGAAGGCGTGCGCCATTGGCTGGAACAGATCGACGCGGGGGCCCAAGCGACCGCCGACGCGATCGTCCGTCGCTTGCGCCGGCGCAGCCGGCGCATCGACGACGACCTCGCGATCTTGGTGGTTTGTTACCGGCCGAAATGAACCCGCTCGCCGCGCGGCTGCGCGCCGCAATGTTGACCGGTCGCAGACGCCCGGGCGTGCGCGGCGCCGGCGCCCCCGTGAAACGGCGTTCCGACGGCTATGAGTTCGCCGAACTGCGCGCCTACGTCAGCGGCGACGATCCGCGCCGCATCGATTGGGCCGCCACCGCGCGCGCCGGCGCGCTGCAAACGCGCGTCGTCTTCGAGGATCATGCGCTGACGCTCGCGACCGCGCTCGACGCCTCGGGTTCGATGTTCGTCGGGCGCAAGAAGAGTAACTACGCGCTCGCGACCGAAGCGGCGGCCTTCTGGTACGCCGCCGCGATCGACGACGATCGCTGCGCGCGCGTCGCGCGTGACGGGCTCGTCTTCGCGCGCGATCTGCGCGGCCGCGTCGCCGCGCGCCTCTGCCTCGAGCATGACGAAACGCCCGGCGCGTCGTTTGCGGCGACGCTCGAACTCGCGCTCGCCGCACTCCCGCGCGAAGCGCACCTGCTCGTCATCTCCGATTTCTTCGATTTCGACGCGCTCGAGCCGCTGCTGCGCGCTTGCGCGGCGCGCTTCGATCTCACCGCGCTCGTCGTCGCCGATCCGTGGCGCAGCGGGCTGCCGCTCGGCGGCTTCGTGCGGCTGCGCGACGCCGAAACCGGACGGCAAGGCCGCTACTTCATCGGTCCGCCCGAACGGGAACGCTACCGTGAAGCCGTCTCGCTGCGCGAACGCCTCACGCTCGGCGCACTGCTGCGCAGCGGCGTCCGCGCCGCGCTGCTCGATGCCGAGCAGCGCACCGGGGCCGCGCTCTTCGACGCCTTCGGCATCGGCTAACGTGCGCGGGCCGGTAAGCGCACGGCCGCCGGCGAAACGAACGCAGCATGCTTTCTCGCCGTGACTTTACGCTCGCCGCCGGCGTTGCACTCTTCGGCCTCACCGCCGACGCGGCGCGCGCCGCCGAAAGCGTGAACCTCTCGTATGCCGACTCGCTGATTACCGTCATGGAACGGACGCTTATCCCGCTCGCGGCGGCGCACGGTCTCGAGGTCGCCGGCGAATCGAAAGGCTCGGTCGCGCTCGCCAATTTGATCCGCTCCGGGTTGCGTTCGCCCGACGTCTTCATCAGCGCCGACCCGGCGGTCATCGCCTCGCTCATGGGCGCAACTAACGACAATCTCGTCGCGTGGTACGCGACCTTCGCGACGACGCGGCTCGTCGTCGGCTACGCTCCGGCCTCACCGTTCGCGCACAGTTTCGTCGACGTCGCGCGTTCGCGTCGCTCGCTCGTCGATGTCCTCGCGCAACCCGGATTGCGCCTGGGCCGGACCGATCCCGCGCTCGATCCTAAAGGTTACCGGACGATCCTCGCGATGCGCTTGCTCGAGCGTTACGCGCACCGGCCGGGCTTCGCGCGCAAACTCCTCGGCGACGATCGCAATCCGGCACAGGTTCTCCCCGATAGTGCAACGTTGCTCGGGCGGCTCGAAGGCGGCGAACTCGACGCGGTTTTCCTGTACGCCACCGAAAGCACCGCGCGCAGCGTCCCGGCGGTCGAACTTCCGCGCGCGGTCAACCTCGGCGACCCGCTCGAGGCGCCGACCTACGCGAGCGTCAGCGTGACGATCGACGGAAAGACGCGCACCGGCGCGCCGATCGCCTTCGCCCTGACGATCCCGCGCCTCGCCCGCAACCCGCGCGCCGGCGCGGACTTCGTCGCGCTGCTGCTCTCGCCCGAAGGCCGCGCCGCGCTCGCAAGAAGTGGGATGACGTTGTTCGCGCGCCCTCAGGTCAACGGCGACCCGAGCGCCATCCCGGCCGGGGCGAGAAGCGTCTTGCGATGAGCTTCGCGCATCCGCTCTGGCTCGTCGCCGCGGCGCTCGCCGTCGCCGCGTTCGCGTGGCTCTACACGACCGTCGAGCGGCGCCGCGACGCCCAAGCGCTCGTCTACTCGAATCTCGACTTCGCACTCGGCGCGATGCGTCCATCGCGCCTTCCGGCGACCGCGATGCTCGTCGCCGCGTTGGTCGGCGTCGGAACGCTAGCGGCGTCGCTTGCCGGCCCGCGCTTCACCGCGCGCGTCCCGA
Organism: bacterium UBP12_UBA5184; assembly: GCA_002413145.1. GTDB lineage: Bacteria > Vulcanimicrobiota > Vulcanimicrobiia > Vulcanimicrobiales > Vulcanimicrobiaceae > Zemelea. The sequence goes on along the minus strand of DHWK01000137.1, from coordinate 6,908 downwards.
CCCGCGACGGCAACGTGATGATCTGCATCGACACCTCCGGTTCGATGCGCGCGCGCGACATCGTCCCGACCCGCTGGGATGCCGCCCGCGCCGCCGCGCGCGCCTTCATCGACGCCGTTCCGACCGGGACGCGCGTCGGCATCGTCTCGTTCTCGAGCGGCGCGAACGTCATCCAGGCGCCGACGAGCGATCTCGATGTCGCGCGGGATGCGCTCGACCGTATCCCGCCCGCCAACGGCGGGACCGCCATCGGCGACGCACTCAATGCCGCCGCCTCGCAGCTCCCCGACAAAGGCCGCCGCGCGATCGTGCTCTTGACCGACGGCGTCAACAATCGCGGCGCCGACCCGTTAGAAGCTTCGCAGCAGATCGGCGCGCGCGGCGTCGTGATCTCGACCGTCGGCATCGGGACGAGCGGCAGCGGCGAGATCATCCCCGGAACGAACCAACTCGCCGACATCGACGAAGCAGCGCTGCGCACGATCGCGAGCAACGGCGGCGGCGCCTACGCTCAAGCCACCAACGCCGCCGACCTCACCGCGACGTTCCGGCGCATCGCACTCGATACGGTCTGGGAGAAGAAGCGCATCGACGCGAGCCTCCCCGTCGCGTTCGGCGGCGGCGTCTTATTGCTCGCGACCTTTCTGGCCGGCCTCGCCACCGGAAAAATGCCTTAACGTATGAAACGTCAGCCGCTCGAAACGCTGCGTCCCGACTACGCCAACCATCCGCTCGCTGAAGCCGGCGTTGCCCCCGAGCCGTTCGCGCAATTCTCGCGCTGGCTCGATGACGCCGTCGCTCGGGACGACATCCTCGAACCCAACGCCATGGCGCTCGCGACCGTCGGCGAGGACGGCCGCCCGTCGGCGCGCATGCTGCTGCTGCGCGGCCTCGACGAACGCGGTTTCGTATTCTTCACCAATTACGAAAGCCGCAAAGCCAACGAGCTTGCCCTTCACGGCGGCGCCGCGCTCTTGTTCTTTTGGGAAGCACTCCATCGCCAGGTTCGCATCGAAGGCGACGTCGCGCGCATCGACCCCGCCGAGTCCGACGCCTATTTCGCGAAACGTCCGCGTGGCCATCGTCTCGGCGCGTGGGCCTCGCCCCAAAGCCGGCCTGTCAAGGATCGCGCGGAACTCGAAACCGCGAACGCCGAGTTCGAAGCGAAATTCGAAGGTCGCGAGGTCGATCGTCCGCCCTATTGGGGCGGCTACCGCCTCGCCCCGGTCCGTTTCGAATTTTGGCAAGGCCGGCTCAACCGGCTGCACGACCGGATCGCGTACGAGCGCGCCGGCGGCGGCTGGCGGATTTCCCGCCTCGCCCCCTGAAGGGGCGGCTTTCAAACGCCGGCGACATACCGGTTCCAAAGCGTGAGGGACACTATCGTGAAGCGACCCGCTCTCGTTCTCGTCGCCGGCGTGCTCGGTGCGCTCGCGCTCGCCGTCGTGTTGCACGCGCCGCAATCGAGTTCGTCGGCGTTCGCCGCGGCGGTTGACGGCAAAGAAGTCTTCAGCGCCAACTGCTCCGGCTGTCACGGCGACAAGGGCCAAGGCGCGCCGAACGTCGCACCGCCGCTTGCCAAGAACTCGTACGTCACCGGCGATCCGAAAAACGTCATCCACACGGTCCTCAGCGGATTGAACGGCCCGCTCAAGGTGAACGGCAAACCCTGGGGCGAGGGGATGATGCCGGCCTGGAAAGGCTCGCTCTCGAACGCGCAGATCGCCGCGGTGATCACGTACATCCGCAGCTCGTGGGGCAACAAAGCCTCGGGCGTCACCGAGAAGCAGGTCGCGTCGACCAAGTAACGCTCAACCTGCCGCTCGTCGGTGCGGGCGGCGAACCGGTTTCGTTCCGCGCGACGCTGCGCTCGCACGGACTCGGCCGCCTCGCGCCCAATGAGATCGACGATAACGCCACCTCGCTGACGACGACCCTCGACCTGGGCGGCAGCGCGCGCACGGTCCGCGTCTTCGAATCCCCGCCGCGCAAGCTCGCCGTTCACGTCGCCGGCCGTCCGCTTTCGTTACGCGCGCAGGCCGCCCTGAATGCGTCGCTGCGCCGGATGTTCGCGCTCGACGACGACCTCGCGCCGTTCTACGCCGCGGTTGCATCCGACCCGGATCTCGCCTTCGCCACCCAGGGCATCGGGCGGATGTTGCGCAGTCCGACCGTCTTCGAAGACGTGATTCGCACCGTCTGCACCACCAACTGTGCCTGGTCGGCGACGATCCGCATGCTCGAGGCGCTCGTTACGCACCTCGGCCGGCCGGCGCCCAACGCGCCGACAAACACCTGGCGCGGCCGCGCTTTTCCGTCTCCCGAACCGCTCGCCGAGGCGAACGAAACATTCTACAAGAAAGTCGCGCGCGCCGGCTACCGCGGCGCG
>DHWK01000137.1:431-4476 GCA_002413145.1 bacterium UBP12_UBA5184 | reverse complement strand
GGCTACCGCGGCGCGTATTTCCGCAAGCTCGGCGAACTTGTCGCCTCCGGCGAAATCGATCTCGAATCATGGTTCGACGCGCCGCGCACCGAGCTCGTCGATCGCGAACTCGAGAAGCGCCTGCGCGCGCTCCCCGGCGTCGGACCATACGCCGCCGCGCACGTCATGCTCTTACGCGGCCGGCGTTCGCTCCTCGTCCTCGATTCCTGGACGCGCCCCACCTACGCGGCGTTGATCGGCAAGAAGAAGATCTCCGACAAAGCGATCGCGCGCCGTTTCAAGCGTTACGGCGACGAAGCCGGCCTCGCGTTCTGGCTCTTCCTGTGGAAGAGCCGNNTGTGTATAAGAGACAGACCTAGAGGTGGCCTGGGCAGCATTTTGCGCCTCCTTCGTCGAATACTTTGTAACGATGTCAACGGAGGAGCGCCGGGGCCAAAGGCTTGCTACCTGGCGGTCGAAAAAGGTCCATCTTCAGGACGATACCGACGCCTTCGACCGCGAGTATTGGGCTTCGATTAAGCCGGCGGAAAGAATGGCTTTCGTTTGGACGCTTTTTTGCGAGCAGGCTGCGTTACGAGGCTTCGATGAATCTCAGCCCCGACTTCGTCGATCTGTTGCGTGCATTAAACGACGAAAAGGCTCGATATCTGATCGTCGGGGCGCACGCGGCGGCCTATATCACCGGCATAAGCGGCGTCACCTTCGATGAAGCATGGCCCCGGCGCTCCGAAGACAATCTAAACGGCTTGGAATTTTTCGTTATTGGGCGCGAGGACTTGATCAAGAACAAGAAGGCGGCGGGCCGCCTCAAAGATCTCGCGGACGTCGAGCGGCTCGAGCGCGATCGTTAGCGTTTCTCCTGTTTGAGGCCGCTCTAGGACTTTAACCCCGCGGAACGCGCCGGATAAACGACCGGTCCTCGTTGAGAATACAACCGCTCTCCTCGACCCCGCGCAGACACGCGACGGCGCCGGCGTCCGTCAACAATTTCTCGCGATACTGCTCGTACGCCGCCAGGTTCGGAAAGTCGATCAGCCCCATCGCCGCATTCGTCGGTCCCGCGACTTTGGTCGGCAGATAATAATTGACGCTCGTGCCGCCGCAGCGTTCGATCGGCGCGTGCAACGCCCGCGCATAGGTCTCGAAGTCGGCCAGCTTCCCGACGTCGAGCGTGTACCGGATGCACAGCGTCAGCATTACCAGAGCCCCTCTTTCGCATATGGTCGAGCCCAGAGCGTGATGGTGAGCATCACGGCTTTGGTCCACGCCGCGTGCATCCGCTCCACATCCTCCGTCGAATGACCCTTGCGCGCCAGAAACTCGCGCGCGCTCGTCACCACGATCGCCGAAAACGCGAGCACGTAGCGCAGCGGCACGAGCGGCGGCGTCTGCGCCTCGTCGGTCGCGTTTTTCCCATCGGGCGCGTGACGCCGGCCGATCTCCTCTTGGTAATCCAACCACGCTTGATCGAACGGCCGCGTGCAGAGGTCGATCACCCAGCGTACGAAGCGCGGCTTAATCGCGGCCTTGTAGCGCTCGTCGGGCTTGCCGTCGGGGCCGTAGAACCATTTGGCCAATTGTTCTTGCGCGCCCATCCTGGCGCGCCACGCGTCGACCATCGCTTCGGCTTGATCCGCCAGCACCTCGCCCGCCAGCCGAAGGTACCGGCGTTCCTCGTCCCCGAGACCCGCCGCCGTCTCGAGTTCTCGCAACTCCTCGAGCGAAACCGGCGACCGTGCCACGCCTTCCGTCCCGTAATCGTAACCCGCGCTCTTCGTTCCATCCACGACGCTCATCTTGACTCGCCTCCCGTCCAAACGACGCCGAACGCGTCGCGCAACCCCACGACGCCGCGCGCCGTGATCTCCAACGCGCGCGTCCCCGCACGCCTGCGAACCCAATCGTTTTCGAACGCGTGCCGCAACAACGCGGCGCCGACGCCGCCCGCGAGGTGCGGACGGCGCTCGCTCCAATCGAGGCACGCCCGGCAGACGGGCCGCCGCCCTCCGGACTCAACGTCGATTCCGAGTCGTCCGAACAGCGCCGCGCCGGCCGGCTCCAAGCGCGCGCCGTCTTCGTCGAACGCGACGGCGCCGCACCTTCGCAGCGCGTCGGCGAGGGCGACGCCGAGCTCGCCGGCGAGATGGTCGTAACAGGTCCGCGCCCGCCTCAGTGCTCCGTCAAGCGCTCGCGCCGCCGGATGCCGCGGAAACTTCGTCGGCGCGAGCAGCATGAGCGATTCGAGCGCGTGCGCCACCTCGGGGGACGCGATCCGATAGTACCGATGCCGGCCCTGCGGCACGACCGTGAGCAATTCCCCGCGCAGCAGGCGCTGCAGGTGCGTACTCGCCGTCGAGGGCGTCACGTGCGCGGCCTTCGCCAGGTCCCGTCCCGTCCACGCGCGGCCGTCCATCAGCGCCGCGAGCATCTCGGCCCGCGAAGGATCCGCGATCAGCTGGGCCAACCCCGCGAGCCCGAACGAGTTCTCCGCCACAATGCATCGTCTTCAACGACGAGGCACGCGCTCCCACGATCGTTCGACGCCGCTCGAACGATGCGGCGAAAATCCGCTCGAAGGTTAGGCGGCTTTTTTCTTCGGACGTCCTCCTTTGGCGCCGTTCGCACGAGCGGCAGCGGCTTTTGCCCGCGAACGTACCACGCCGCCCTCGCGACCCGTCGAATACGCCGTCTTGAAGCCGACGACGTGCTCGATGAACCACATGAGATCGAGGCCGTCATCGAGATCCGGCCAAAGCAATTCGCTCCCCCAGCCGATTAACTTCATGTTTTCGATCTGCGCGGCAGTCGCATTTTTCAGCGTTTTCATGTGCGACCGCGGGATCGAGACGAATACGCCGTTCCGGAGGCCGATGACGACCAGCTCTTGCTTCCGGTCGTAGCGAAGGGAGACGGCTCGGTTCTCGATCTTGGCCCGGCGCTTGCCATCGGCTTCGATTCGTAACCATTCGGCTTTGCTAATATGTCGAAAAGGTTTTCGTTTCACGGTGCTGGGTGAATCCTGTTCCATTCGGCCAGTAGGTATTCAAAATGCTCGTCGACGACTCGTCGCATTCGCGTGGTTTCGATCCACCTCAGGCCGTCGCTATCCGGCGCGCGATCGGCATCGAGGTAGATTTTCGCCGTCCGCCCGCCATGCGAAACATGCACGTGTGGCGGCGGATGGTCGTTCAGGTAAATTGTAATGCGAAATCGGCCGACCCGCAAGAACGAGATACCGGCCACGCCCACCAGATCACACCCAAGGCGCCGGCCGACAAGGCCCGCCCCCGCTTGCCCCCAAAACTACAACGCCGGTGAGTCGCCGCAGCATCCTCGTCATCGGCTCGGGCCCCATCGTCATCGGGCAAGCCGCCGAGTTTGACTATGCCGGCGTCCAGGCGTGCCGTGCCCTCAGAGAAGAAGGCCACCGCGTCATCCTCGTCAACTCGAACCCCGCGACGATCATGACCGACCCCGAGATCGCCGACGCCGTCTACCTGGAACCGCTGACATGCGCCTCGCTCGAAGCGATTATCGAACGCGAACGGCCCGACGCGCTGCTCCCGACGCTCGGCGGTCAGACCGGCCTCAACCTCGCGGTCGAACTCGAAAACGCCGGCGTCCTCGAAAAGCACGGCGTCGAAGTCCTCGGCACCCCGATCGAGACGATCGTCCTCGCCGAGGACCGCGCGCGCTTCAAGGAAGCGATGCTCGCGATCGGCGAGCCCGTCCCCGAGAGCGCGATCGTGACCGACGTCGAGGCGGGCGTAAACTTCGCAACCGTAACAGGCTACCCGCTCGTGATACGACCGGCGTACACCCTCGGCGGCACCGGCGGCGGCATCGTCCGCAGTGAAGCGGAGCTTAGAGAAACCCTTGAAACCGGCCTGGCCGCAAGCCTCATCCACCAAGCCCTGGTCGAAACCAGCCTCCTCGGCTGGAAAGAAATCGAATACGAAGTCCTGCGCGACGCCGCCGACAACTGCATCATCGTCTGCAACATGGAGAACATCGACGCCGTCGGCGTCCACACCGGCGACTCGAT
>DHWK01000137.1:0-134 GCA_002413145.1 bacterium UBP12_UBA5184 | reverse complement strand
AACATCCAGTTCGCCCTCCACCCCGAGCGCAGCGAATACATGATCATCGAAGTCAACCCGCGCGTCAGCAGATCCAGCGCACTCGCGAGCAAAGCCACCGGTTACCCGATCGCGAAAATCGCCACCAAGATCGC
>DHWK01000167.1:6178-6337 GCA_002413145.1 bacterium UBP12_UBA5184 | reverse complement strand
CCCTTGATCGTGTCGAAGGCGTGCGATTCCCAACTATCGCCCTCACCCAGCGCGGCGTTGATCCCGCCCTGGGCGGCGTTCGAATGGCTGCGGATGGGGTGGACTTTCGAGACGACCGCGACATCGGCGCCCTGGCGCGCAGCCTCGAGCGCCGCGCGC
>DHWK01000167.1:0-6091 GCA_002413145.1 bacterium UBP12_UBA5184 | reverse complement strand
GCCTCGAGCGCCGCGCGCATCCCAGCCAAACCCGCCCCGAGGATGACTACGTCGTGATCGATCGTCACCGCTAAACCTCCGCAAGCGTTAAGAATAAAGAAAGACTCTCGCGAGTCCTGCGGAAATCCGAGGGCGACGACGTGTTTAACCGTTTTAGCCCGGCGGCCAAGCGCATACTGCGGCTCGCCGAACAAGAATGCCGCAACCTCAACCACTACTACGTCGGCGCGGAGCACCTTTTGCTAGCGCTCTGCGAGGAGCCCGATCAGGCGACGGCTGCATATCTACTCGAGTTGCGCGTTGGGAAAGACGAACTGCACGCGGCGCTGCGGCGAGCGCTCGGAACCGGCGACGATCACATGTGGGACGGAATTCTGGTCACCCCGCGCGTCCGGACGATCGTCGAAATGGCCGAAAGCGCCGCCGGCGCGACGAATTCGGTCGAACCGATCGGCTTGTTGCGGTCGATCGTCGCCGAGGGGCTGAGCGCCGCGGCAGAGATATTAGCGCGCTCCGAAGGGAACGTCCGCCGGGCCGGGTAGCATCCCGGCTGACCTTGGCGAGTGGAGGCCCCGACTGGAACAGGTCGTGCAGTTTTTCTTGAACCTGGTCGACAGCTTCGGCTACCCTGGCTTGTTCCTCGCCATGCTCCTCGGAAATCTGGGGCTCCCGGTGGGCACCGAAGTGGTCGTCCCGGCGGCGGGCGCCTTGGCGGCGACGGGTCATCTTTCGAGCTGGTGGCTGGCGGCTTTGGTCGCGACCGCCGGCGAGCTCGTCGGCGGCGGGATCTTGTACGCCGTCGGGTACTACGGGGGCCGGCCCTTCGTCGCGCGCTGGGGCAAATACCTTAAACTCGATGAGGACAAGCTCGATCGTTTCCACGCATTCTACGAGCGCCACGGCAACGTCGTGGTGTTGATCTGCCGCTTCATCCCGTTTGTGCGCGGCGTCGCCGCCCTGCCGGCGGGCGTCTCACGGATGCAGAAGCGCTTTTTCTTCCTCTACACCCTGATCGGCTCGTCGCTCTTCTGCTTCGGCTTGGCCTGGCTCGGAAACGCGTTCGGCAGTCACATCGATGAGATCACGCCCCATATCCATCGATTCTCGCTCGGCTTTCTGGGCGGATTTTTGGTGCTGCTCGCCGTCGTCGTCGCCTACCGGCTCTTGCGCAAGCCTCACAACGAAGCCACTCGCGCCGAATGACGGTTATAGGTAGCGTCGTGAAATCGCTCCTCGCAGCGCTCGCCGCCGTCCTTTGCCTGGGAAGTCAGGCGGTCGCTCAAGTGCTTCCGCCGCCACCGCCGCCGATCGGCACGACCCAGCGGGCGCTAAACGATGCCTATATGGCGGTCGTGCGGGCCCGCGCCGCAAACGCGGCCGGCGCGAACCTGGCGGCGACGTCGCAGGCGAATTTCTTGTACGCTTTGGCGCTCGCGCGCTTCCGCGCCGGCGATCGCACGAGCGCGACCTACGACGCCGCCCTTGCGGCAGGCATGGCAAACGGCGCGCTCGCGCACACGCAGGTCCCCGTTCTCGGAACGCCGGCGCCGCCCGCCTATCTCGTACCGAACCGAGCGATCCCGCTCCCGGCGACGTTGCCGCCCGAGCTCTTGCGGGCGCGCAACGAAATCGAACGCGTCCAGCAATTGAAAGCCGATCCGCTAGCCGCCGCCACGGCGCGCTATCGTGCGGCGCTCGATCGCTATTTCTCGGGCGACGTCGCCGGCGCGAAATCGGACGCCGACGCCGCGTACGCGCTGGCGGCTGCCGCCGCGAACGACTCGCAGCGCCGCTGAGGAACCAGACGCTCGGCCGGATTCCCGATGCCCCGGGCGTCTATTTGATGCTCGGCGAGCGCGAACGGATTCTGTATATCGGCAAAGCGATCTCGTTGCGCAATCGCGTCCGTTCCTACTTTCAAGACTCGGCGTTGCTCGCGCCGCGCACGCTCCAAATGATCGAACGCGTCGCGGACGTGCGCTGGATCGTCGTCAGCAACGAAGTCGAATCGTTGATTCTGGAAGCGAATCTGATCAAGCGGCACCAGCCGCCCTTTAACGTTCGGCTGCGGGACGACAAACGTTATCCCTACCTGAAGGTCACGAACGAACCGTTTCCACGCGTAACCTTCACGCGAGTCGTGCGCGACGACGGCGCCCGCTACTTCGGGCCATATACGAACGCCCACGGCCTGCGCGAGCTGATCAACCTGGTGCGCGTCGTCTTTCCGCTGCGCACCTGTCGCGAGCCGATCGACGGGAAACGAAAGCGGCCCTGCTTGCAGTACCATATCAGACGCTGCCTCGCACCGTGCGTCGGTTATCAGAGCGAGCCGGAATACGACGAGCTCGTCGACGAGGTCGTGTTATTCTTGGAGGGCCAGCAAGACCGTCTCTTGGACCGGCTGAACCACGAGATGGGCGACGCCGCGCAACGCATGAATTACGAAGCGGCCGCCCATCTGCGCGACCGCATCGTTGCAGTGCGGCGCGTCACCGAGGGCCAAAAGGTCGTTTGGCGCTCGCGCATCGACATGGATCTCATCGCCGCGGCGAAGGCCCAGGGTCAAGCCTGCATGCAAGTTTTCATGGTACGTGGCGGCAAACTGATCGGCCAAGAGCATTTCATGCTCGACGGCGTCGCCGATCAACCCGACGACGTGCTCTTCGGCGAATTCTTCAAGCAGTTCTACACCGCACGGGCCGCGCAGACGAACATCGGTGTCACCGACGGCGTCTCGCCGCTCGCGCTGCGCGAGGCGCGCGACAACGAGGTGCCGGTCGCGCTCAAGGCGCGCGCGCGCCGGCCGGCCTCGGCGGCGACGATTCCCAAAGAGATTTTGGTCGAAACCTTGCCCTCGGAACTCGGCGTGATCGAAACGTGGCTCGGCGAACTCAAAGGCCAACGGGTTCGCATCCTGCTCGCGCAGCGCGGACCGCGCGCCGAATACCTGCGCCTGGTTCGCGAAAACGCCGAGCAGAATCTCAAGGCCTACCTCGCGCACCAAGAATTACAGGAGACGATCTCGGCCCGCTCGCTGACCGAACTCGCGGCGGCGCTCGATCTCCCCGAACCCCCGCATCGCATCGAGTGCTACGACATCTCGAATACCCAAGGCACGAACCCGGTCGCCTCGATGGTGGTCTTCGTTGAAGGGCGGGCGAAGAAGAGTGACTATCGCCGCTTCAAGATCCGCTACGATCGAGGTTCGAACGACTTTGCGATGATGCAAGAGACGTTGCGGCGGCGTCTGCGTTATCTGCGCGCCGACACGAACGCGCCGGGCGAAGAAGATCCGGCGAGCATTCGCGAGGACGAAACGCTCGAAGCGCAGCTCAGGCGTAAGGAGAGGTTTCACCACAGGCCCGATCTGCTTTTGATCGATGGCGGCAAGGGACAACTCAACGCCGTCGTCGAGGTCCTCGAAGAACTCGAACTATGGGGTATTCCGGTCGCCGGGCTCGCCAAAGAGCACGAATGGCTCTACGTCCCGGGACAAATGGAGCCGATCGTCCTGCCGCCGGGTTCTCCGGGCCTGCATCTGGTGATGCGCGTGCGCGACGAAGCGCACCGTTTCGCCGTCGAATTTCACCGCAAGCGGCGCGGCCGGGCGATGACGCGCTCGGCCCTCGACGCGCTCGCCGGGGTCGGTCCGGTGCGGCGCCGGCGCCTGCTCAACGCGTTCGGTTCGCTGGCGGCGATCAAACGCGCCGGCGTCGACGAGCTCGCGGCGGTCAAGGGGATGACCGCGGCGCTCGCGGCGTCGGTGAAGGCTGCCTTGGAGGCTTAGTAGTGGGGCTACGCGGTACGGGGGTTCTTCGGCGCCTCTAGGAAACTCAGCCGATGGAGCGGGCCAGTCTCCCCGCGCCATCTGAAATAAGGAGGCCAGCCATTCACTTCCTGATACGGCTCCTCGTCAATATTGCGGCGATGTTCTTCGTCGTGTTCGTCTTCCCGGGCGCCGCCCACGTACACGCGCACGACCCGATCTGGACGCCGATCATCGCGGCTTTGGTCCTCGGGATCATCAACGCGATCTTGCGGCCGATCCTCATCGTCTTGACCTTACCGGTCGAGATCGTGACGCTCGGGCTCTTCACGCTCGTGATCAATGCGATCACGCTCTGGATCGTGACGCTGATCGGTCCGATCGGGCTGACCATCGACGGGTTCTTCCCGTGGATCTTCGTCTCCGCGCTGATCCTCTCGATCGTCTCGTTCGTTCTATCGCACCTCGTCAAGGAAGTCGGGACGGAGCGGCAGACGCCTCGGTGACCGATCGCCCCAAGATCCTCGTCGTTAACGACGACGGCTACACGAGCTTCGGGATCACGGCAGTCGCCGACGCGCTGCAAGCGGTCGGCGACGTGACGGTCGTCGCCCCGGAGCAAGACATGAGCGGGGTCGGACATTCGATCTCGATCAAGTCGCCGGTGCGCGTCGCGGCGGTTCGCGATCGCAGCGTGCCGACGTATCGCTGCTCGGGGACGCCGGCCGACTGCGTGGTCATCGGCGCCTACGATCTGTGCGGCGGGATGCCGTCGCTCGTCGTCAGCGGGATCAATCGGGGCAGCAATCTCGGTGACGACGTCAACTACTCCGGGACGGTAGCCGCGGCCATCGAGGGAGTCATCATCGGGGCTCCTTCGATGGCCGTTTCGCTCGCGGCGAGTTGGCCCGAACACGCCAAGGACCATCATTGGAAGACCGCCGCATCGGTTGCCGCCGATACGGCGCGCGACGTCCTTGCCGACGGCTTGCCGCCCCTGGTCCTGCTGAACGTCAACGTGCCGAACGTCGCGCGCGAACAGTTGCGCGGGACGCGCTGGACCATTCAAGGCCGCAAGCCGTATCGCGACCGGCTCGACCGGCGAACCGATCCGCGTGGCGGGACCTACTACTGGGTCGGGGGCTCGTTCGATCCGTCCCAGATCGAAGAGGGAACCGATCTCGCCGCCATTCGGGACGGCTACGTCAGCATCACCCCGATCTCGATCGATCGCACCGACGACGCGGCGCTCGGCCAGCGGCTGAGCGCGTCGCGCCGGTCGCGCGCGGGCTAGCAACTAACTCCTAGGTCATGCGCGCGTTTGCCAAGTCGAGGTCGTACTCGATCTTGCGATAGACCTCGTCGGGGATTTCGCCGGCGCTGCGCAGTCGCATGATCTCGGCGCGTTCGGCTTGCAGCGCCTCCTCTTCGAGCCGGTGATCGATCGCGATCTCGGAGGGTTCGCCGGCGCCGCCGGCCTTGCCGTCGAGGTGACTGAGCAGGTGGACGATGCGGTACTCGTACTCGCCGAGGATACGCCCTTCGACCTCCCAGTATTCGGTGGAATCGAAACTCGGCTCGAGCTCGCGCATGCGCTTCACGCCGGCGCGCAACGCTTGGACGCGCACCTCGATCTCGCGCGCGGCGAGATTTTCGTCGGAATCGATGCGCAGCAACTTCAGGATCGGCATCAGCGTCAGCCCCTGGAAGACGAGGGTAGCGAATATCACGCAGAAGGCGATGAAGAAGATCGTGTTTCGTTCCGGGAAATCGTACGGCAGCGCGAGCGCGGCCGCCAGCGAGACGATCCCGCGCATCCCCGACCAGGCGACGATGAAAACGTAATTGGGCGCCGGAAACGGCTCGCGTTCGCGAATCGTGCGTGAAAGCCAGCGCGGCAGGTAGGTCGCGGGATAGACCCATGCGATGCGGACGACGATCACGAGCAGGCTGATTGCGATTCCGACCCAGAGGCCGCGCCCGGAGAAGCTCGGATCGGTCACGATCGTGCGCAGTTGCAAGCCGATCGTGATGAACACCAAACCGTTCAGGAGGAAGATCAAGAGCTCCCAGACGGAGTACGCGATGAGCCGAGAATCCGGGTCGAAGATCTTCGCCGACTGGCGACTCACGAAGATTCCGGCGGTCACGGTCGCGAGGACCGGCGAAGGACCGATGCCGCCGAACTGAATCGCGTCGGTGAAAAGATAGACGGCGTAGGGCGCGATCAACGTGATGACGCTATCGAGCAGGTAGTCGTTCAAGTCGAACCGACGAAGCAGCTTCGCCGCGGCCACCACGACCTGTCTCTTATACACATCT
>DHWK01000131.1 GCA_002413145.1 bacterium UBP12_UBA5184 | reverse complement strand
ATGTGTATAAGAGACAGGGCCTTGGCGCTGACGACGATCGCCTTGGCACTCGTCCTTATCCCGCATGTCGGCCTCACGACGGGTGGGGCGCGGCGCTGGCTCGGTTTTCACTCGCTGGCGTTCGAGCCGTCGGAATTCGCGAAGCTGGCACTCGTCCTTTACCTAGCGGCCGCGCTCGCGGGCAAAGGCGATCGCATCCGCTCGTTGTCGTCCGGCGTCGCGCCGCTGGCGATCGTCACCGCGATCTTGGCCGTCCTGGTCGTCAAAGAACCCGATATGGGGACGGCCAGCTTGATCGCCTTCACCGCCGGGGCGATGCTCTTCGCCGCCGGTGCGCGGATCGTCCATCTGCTCGCGATCGCTGCGATCACCGCGCCCGGGATCGTCTTCTTGATCGCGCACGATGCGTACAAACGCGCGCGCATCCTGGCCTTCCTCGATCCCTGGAAAGATCCGCAAGACAAGGGCTTCCACATCGTCCAATCTCTGCTCGCGCTGGGCAGCGGCGGACCGTTTGGGGTCGGGCTCGGTTTCTCGCGCCAAAAATTCTTCTGGCTTCCCGAAGCCCACACCGACTTCATCGGATCGATCATCGGCGAGGAGCTGGGCTTCATCGGGATGCTCCTCGTGCTCGCGCTCTTCGTGACCTTCGCCTATCGCGCGGCGCGCATCGCACTCTCCGCGCCGGATCGCTTCGGCTTCTTTCTCGCACTGGGCTGCATGGCGATGATCGTCATCCAAGCCTTCGTGAACATCGGCGTCGTGACGTCGGCGTGGCCGGTCACCGGCGTCCCGCTGCCCTTCATCTCGTTCGGAGGCTCGTCGCTGGTCGTCTCCCTGCTCGCCGTAGCGCTGGTCAGCAACGTCGGCCGGCACCGGCGACGACCACCGCTGCAGTGAAGCTGTTATTGACGGGTGGCGGAACGGGCGGACACGTCTATCCGGCGATCGCGATCGCCGAAGCGCTGGCGCAAGAAGCGACGGTCGCGCCGCTCGAGATCCTCTTCGTCGGGATGCGCGGCGGCCTCGAGCGGGAGATCGTGGCGAAGGCGGCTCTTCCGGCGCGTTTCGTGAGCGCCGCGCCGCTCGCGCGGAGGTTCTCGCCGGCTATTTTCACGCTCTTTGCCAACGTCGCCGGGTTCTTTCAGGCGCTTGCGATCGTGTGCCGTTTCCGTCCCGACGTCGCGATCGCAACCGGCGGCTACGTGACGTTCCCGGTCATCGCGGCCGTCTGGACGGCGAAGGTCTTGCGGCTCTCCCGCGCGCGCATCGCATTGTTAGAACCAAACGCGCGCGCCGGGCTGACGAACCGCCTGTTGCGGCCGTTGGCCGACGAGATCTGGTTCGGCGTCGCCGATTCCGGATGCGCGCTCGCGCCGAACGAGCACTTCACGGGGACGCCCGTGCGCAGCGCATTCTCGCAACCGTTCCCCGCCCCCGATGCACGGCTCGCACTCGGGCTAGAACCCGGCGCGACCACGATCGTTGTTTTCGGCGGTAGCCAAGGTGCGCACAGTTTGAACGAGACGGTCGCGGCGCTGGCGACGCGAGGCTTCCCCGACGGCTGCCAGGCGTTGCTCGTGACCGGTCGGCGCGATTACGAGGCGATCGAGCGTCGCGTGCGCGCCGCCGGAGCTACTCGCATCCGCGTCGTAGCGTACCTCGACGATCCGCGGCCGGCGTTCGCGGCGGCCGACCTCGTCGTGGCGCGCGCCGGCGCTTCGACCGTGGCAGAACTGGCGGCGACGGCGACGCCCGCGATCTTCATCCCGTATCCGTACGCCACCGACGACCACCAGACGGCGAACGCCGCGGTCGTCGCGCGCTCCGGCGCGGCGCGCACGATCGCCGATCGCGACCTCAGCGAAGCCCGTTTGCGCGCCGAGCTCGAGGCTGCGCTCGCGCCCGAGGCGCTTGCGGCGCTGCGAGAGGCGGGGGGCGGCCCAGCGGCAAGCGAGCCGCGGCGCGCGATCGTAGCGCGGGTAAAGAGTTGGAGTTCACAGAAGGCGGGACCACCGTGAGGCTCTCCTCGGCGGTGCATTTCGTCGGCATCAGCGGCATCGGCATGTCGGCGCTCGCCCGCATCCTTTTGCGGCGCGGCATTCGCGTCTCCGGCTCGTCCGACCGCGCGACGGCGCTCACCGCGAAGCTTGCCGAGGAGGGCGCTTCGATCTTTATCGGTCATGCCGCGAAAAATCTCGGCGCGGCGCGCACGGTCGTCGTGAGCTCGGCGATCGCTCAGAACAATCCGGAAGTCGTCGCGGCGCGGGAGGCCAACCTCGAACTCGTTCGTCGCGGCGCATTGCTCGCGTACCTCATGTCGGATCGTCGCGCGATCGCGATCGCCGGGACCCACGGCAAGACGACGGCGACCGCGATGGCCGCGACGGTTCTGGAGGCGGGCGGCCTCGATCCGACGGTCGTGGTCGGCGGCGAACGCGGCGACGCCGACGGCAACGCGCGAGACGGAAAAGGCGAGTGGTTTCTGGCCGAAAGCGACGAGTCCGACGGTTCGTTTCTCGACTTGCATGCTGAAATCGGCGTCGTCGCCAACGTCGAAAACGACCACGTCACCTCTGACGCCGAGTTCGCGCGCCTGGCCGATACGTTTGGCGTCTTTCTCGATCAGGTCGCGCCGCACGGTCTGGCGCTGGTCGGCATCGACTCGCCGCGCAGCGAAGTTCTCGCGCGCCTGTCGCGTGCGGCGCGGACGCGAACCTTCGGCTTCGCTAAAGACGCCGAGTTGCGGGCGTTCGATGCGACCTACGAAAAGTTCGGCTCGCGCTCGACGCTCGCGTTGGATGGCGAGCGGCTCGGCAGCGTGACGCTCGCGCTCCCGGGAGCGATCAACATCCAAAACGCGTTGCCCGCGGTCGCCATCGGGCTCGAACTGGGCCTTTCGTTCGAAACGATCGCCGCGGCGCTCGCGGGTTTCCGCGGCGTCCGTCGCCGTTTCGAGGTTCTAGCGCGCACGCCGCGTATGACCATCGTCGACGATTACGCTCACCATCCAACCGCCGTCGGCGCGACGATCGCCGCGGCGCGCGCCGGTTTTTCGGGGCCGATCGTCGCCGTCTTTCAACCGCACCGTTACTCGCGGACGGCGTATCTCGCGCCCGATTTTGCGCGCGCCTTGCGTGGCGCAGACCGGGTGGTCCTGACCGACGTCTACGCCGCCTCGGAGACGCCGATCGACGGTGCGACCGCCGCCGCCATCGGCGAACCGTTGCGCGCGCTCGGCGGCGAAGTTGCGTACGTCGGCGACGTCGCGGCACTTCCCGCGCATTTGCTCGCACACGCACCCGACGGGGCGCTCGTGCTGTTCCTCGGCGCCGGCTCGATCACGACGGCGGCCGCGGCCTTGGCGCGCGAATTGCGCGAGGCGGTGCTTTCGTGAGCGGCTTAGCGGAGCGCGAACTGTTACGATCGCTCCTCGACGAAGGCGATCGTGCGGCCTTGACCGAGATCTTCGAATCGCGCGTGCGCTTCGATGCGCGGCTGGGCCCCTATACGTCGTGGAAGATCGGCGGACCGGCCGACGCGTTGGTCGACGTGGAGACGGGCGACGAACTCACGCAGCTATTGCGGTTCGTTTTCAAGCGGCAGCTTCCGTGGATGCCCCTGGGCAGCGGTTCGAATCTCTTGGTCGGAGACGGCGGCGTGCGCGGGCTCGTCATCCGCCTCGGCGGCGAGTTCACGTCGATCGAATTTCTCGACGATCCGTCGCACGTAGCGGTCACGGCTGGGGCTTCGTCTTCGCTCGCCCTGCTGACGGCGCAGGCCGCTTCGCGCGGCGCGGTCGGCATCGGTTCGCTCGCCGGCATCCCCGGGAGCGTCGGCGGCGCGCTGCGGATGAACGCCGGCACCGATAAGGAAATCGGCGATTTCGTGCGCGAGGTGTGGGTGCAGACGCCAACCAAGCCGGAGCCCCATCCCGTCACGCCGCAATACTACTACCGGCACACGACGCTCGAGCGAGACGCAATCGTCGCGCGGGTTAGCTTCGCCTTCGAACGCGGCGACCCGGCGGTGGTGCGCGACGAGATGCAGCGCCGTTTGGTGCGGCGCAAGAAAACCCAGCCGCTACAGTTTCCCAACGCCGGCTCGTGTTTCCGCAACCCGCCCGGGGATAAGGCGGGCCGGCTGATCGAGGCGGCCGGCGCGAAAGGTTGGCGCGAAGGCGGCGCCGAGGTCTCCCAGCTGCACGCCAACTTCATCGTCAATCGCGAGAACGCGACGGCCGCCGACGTCGCCGCCCTGCTCGCACGCGTACGGCGCACGGTGTACGAACGATCCGGAATCGAACTCGAACTCGAAGTGCACTTCGTCGGAGTATTTGCGTGAAGGCGAGCGTTGTGGTCGTCATGGGCGGTCCGAGTTCCGAGCGCGAAGTCTCGATCGCAACCGGAAACGGGGTGATGCGCGCGCTCGAGCGGCTCGAATACGACGCGCGCTCGATCGATTTCGACGAACGCTTCGTCGACGCGTTGCGCGAATTGCGCCCCGACGTCGTCTTCAACGCGTTGCACGGGCCGGGTGGCGAAGACGGAACGGTTCAAGGAATCTTGGAGTGGCTGCGGCTGCCCTATACCGGCAGCGACGTGCGTTCGTGCGCGCTCTCGATGGACAAGCATCTGACCAAGAAACTCTTGTCTGCCGAAGGGCTGCCGACGCCGGCTTGGGACACGTTCGATTTCGAAGGCGGGATGCTACCGCTCTTGCCGGGTTCGTTGAATCTGCCGCTCGTCGTAAAACCGCGCAACGAAGGGTCGAGTGCCGGCGTGCGTATCGTTCGCACGCACGAGGAGTGGTCCCGGGCGATGGTCGAGCTATCGGAACGGCGGGCCGGGGTCATCGCCGAAGAATTTGTCGAGGGCCGCGAGTTTTCGTGCGGCGTCCTGTTCGAGCAGGCCTTGCCGGTCGTCGAGATTCTGCCGCAGGGCCATCAATTCTATACCTTCGAAGCGAAGTATGCGACGGGCGGAAGCCGTCACGAGGTGCCCGCGCACGTCGACGAAGATTTCGCTCATCGTTTTCAGATGCTCGCACTCTCCACGCACCGTTTGCTCGGCTTACGCGATTATTCGCGCACCGACGTCATGCTCTCGCGCGAAGGCCGGCCCTACATCTTGGAGACCAACGCCCTGCCGGGATTGACGCCGACCAGCTTGCTGCCGGAAGAATGTGCCGCGCTGGGCATCCCCTACGACACGTTGATCGATCGCTTGGTGCGCGCCGCGCTCGATCGCGGCCGTACGCTCGTAGAAACGTAAGACCCGCACCGGGAGGCCTGGTTCGCGCGCTATTTGAAGTGAGATGGCCGGCGGGCTCGTTCACGAGAGCGAACTCGGGGGGTAGACTCAGATCAGCGAAAGAGCGGCGCGGCGCGCGACCTTCAAGCGCCAGACCAAAGAGACTCGGATCGAGCTGTCGCTCGACCTCGAGGGCGGTCCGAGCGATGTCGCGACCGACATCAAATTTCTCGACCACATGCTCGATGCGTTTTCGAAGCATGGCGGCGTGGGGCTCGTGCTGCGCGCGACCGGTGACGGACTCGACGGGCACCACCTGGTGGAAGACGTCGGGATCGCCCTCGGCTCGGCGATCTACGAGTCGCTCGGGGAAAAGCGCGGCATCGCGCGCTTCGGCTCGATGGCGGCGCCGCTCGACGACGCGCTCGTTCTGGGCAGCGTCGATCTCTCGGGCCGGGCGTACACCAACTTTGCGGTCAAATTCGGCGTCGAGAATCTGGGCGACCTCAAGACCGAACTCATCGGGCATTTCTTCCATAGCGTCGCCGAACAGGGCCGCTTCAATCTCCACCTCGTCCAGCTCGCCGGGACCAACTCGCACCATCTCTGCGAAGCGTCGTTCAAAGCATTCGCCAAATCGTTCGCGCAAGCAAAAACGCTCGACGGCGGCGGCGAGGTCCCCTCGACCAAGGGGATGTTGGCATAACGACGCCCATCGCCGTCGTCGACTACGGCGGCGGAAACTTAGGCTCGCTGCGCTCGGCGCTCGAGCGGCGCGGCGCGCACTTCGAAGTGAGCGGTAACCCCGACGTCGTCGCCCGCGCGTCGGCGGCGATCTTGCCCGGCGACGGCGCCTTCGGCGCGACGATGGACGCACTCACCGCTCGCGGGCTCGACGGCGCGCTTCGCGCGTTCCTAGGCAGCGGCCGGCCGTTCCTGGGTATCTGTGTCGGGATGCAATTGCTATACGAGCAGGGCGCCGAACATGGACTCCATGCCGGGTTCGGCATTCTGCCCGGCGTCGTGAAGCGACTCGAACGCGCACCCCGGATTCCCCACATGGGTTGGAACCAACTCGAAATCGTCGGCACTCATCCCTTCGTCGAAAGCGTCGCCGAAGGCTCGTACGCGTATTTCTTGCACAGTTATTACGCGGGCGTCACCGCTGCGACCGTCGCGGCTTGCGAGTATGGCGAACGGTTCGCCGCGATCGTCGCGCAAGGGAACGTGATGGGGACGCAATTTCACCCCGAAAAAAGCCAGTCGACCGGCGCGCTGCTGCTCGACAACTTTCTGCGCATCGCCTCGGGCCGGCAACCCTCAGAGACGCTGCGGTGATCGTCATCCCGGCGATCGATATCCGTGGCGGCAGGGTCGTCCGCCTGTGGCACGGCGATCCCGATCGCGAGACGAGCTACGCCGGCGATCCGGTCGATCGAGCGCGGGAGTTCGTGGCGGCGGGGGCGGCGCGCTTGCACGTCGTCGATCTCGACGGAGCCTTCGGCACNNNGCGGCGAGAATCTCGCGGCGTTGCGCGCGGTATGCGCCGCCGTTTCGGTACCGGTTCAAGCCGGTGGAGGCATTCGGACGCGCGACGACGTCATGGCTCGCTTCGAGGCCGGCGCACGCTTCGTGATCGTCGGCACGCTGCTGATCGAAGATCCCGCGCTCGTTCAAGAGCTGGTCGATAGGTTCGACGGACGCATCCTCGCGGGGATCGACGCGCGCGGGCACGAGATCGCCTTTCGCGGCTGGCTGCAGACCGCTGGACGCGAACGCGACGACCTCATCCGCGAGGTCGCACTGCGCGGTTTCGAACGCATCGTCTTCACCGAGATCGCCCGCGACGGCGCCGGCACGGGCTACGATATTGCGGCGCTGGCACACGTCGCGGGCCTTTCCTCGCTCAAGGTCACGGCGAGCGGCGGCGCGCAGACGCTCGATGACCTGAGCGCGCTCGCGGCGGGGACGCCGGAGAACGTCGACAGCGCGATCGTCGGGCGCGCTCTCTACGAAGGGACGCTCGATTTGGCGGAGGCGATCGGCGCATTGTCCTGAACGGGCGAGGGCGCGGCCAGGTACGTCCGCGGAACGCTTTCGGGGAGACGGGCGACCAGTTCGTAGCCGATCGTCCCGGCTCGCGCTGCGAGTTCGTTCGCGTCGATCCAGGCGTCCCCGTCGCGGCCGACCAGCGTGACGCGGCTGCCGACGTGGGCTTCCGGGACGCCGGTGACGTCGACGAAACTCATATTCATGCAGATGCGGCCGACGAGCGGCACGCGCCGCCCGTGCACGGCGACTTCGCCGGCGTTAGAGAGCGCGCGCGGGACGCCTTCGGCGTATCCGATCGGAAGGACGCCGATCCGCGATGCGCGCGACGTGCGGAACGTGCAGCCGTAACCGACGGCCTGTCCCGCGGCGACATCGCGCAGCACGACGAGTTCGGTCGTCCAGCTGAGCGCCGAGGCGAGGCGCACCTCGTGCCCGGCGGCGTCGCGCGTCTCCGGCGACGGCCAGATGCCGTAGGTCGCAATCCCCGCGCGAACCATGTCCAAGCGCAGCGACGGGAAGAGCATCGAGGCGGCCGATGCCGCCGCGTGGCGCATGACGCGGTGTTCGCGCAGCAGCCCGGCGATCGGCGCGAGCGCGGCGTTGAATGACGCGAGCTGTCCCAGCGTGTAGGACGCCTCGAGCTCTTCGGCGGCGGCGAGATGGGTGTAGACGCCGCACAGATCCAGGCCGTCGTCGGCGAGCAGCGCCGAGAGAGCGCCGCCCGCAGCGCTCGGTTCGAATCCGAGCCGCGCGACCCCCGTGTCGATTTTTGCGTGAACGGGAAAGCGGCTGCCGCGCGCGCGCGCGACCCGCGCCACGTCACCCCGAAACGCTCCGGCATCCCACAGCGTCAAGGCGGCGCCCGCCCTCAGGACGTCGGGGAGCTCGCTCGGCGCGACCGGCCCCATGACGAGCAGCGGCGCGCGAATGCCGGCTTCCCGCAACGCGATCGCTTCGCCGGCGCGATAGACGCAGAACATATCGACCAGGTCGTCGAGCGCGCGTGCGACCGGGGCGAGGCCGTGGCCGTACGCATTGGCTTTGACGACCGCGGCGTAGCGCGCCGGTTTGACGAGGGCTGCGAGGCGTCGCGCGTTCGTTCGGAGGGCACCGAGATCGATCGTGAGGTCGGCGATCATCTCTCGCGCCGCGCGCGTGCGATCAGCGCGATCGGTATTCCGAAGAAGAACGTATAAGCGACGAGCGCGTTGCCGAGCGACGACAATTCGGGAGCGTTTGTGACGCCGGTCGCGAGGTCGAGCAAGAGCATCAGCAGATAGACGGCGACGCCGTAGGCAAACCCGGAGATGATCGGTCGGGCGTAGAGCTGCGGACGCTGCTCCGCGACGTAGACGTAGCCGATTCCCCATGCGACGCTGATCGCAAAGTGGACGGCGATACCGAGCCAGGCGGCTTGCGGATTCGCAAGCGCGCTTTTTCCGATCAGCTCCGCCGCAGTGAGTTGAAACTCCCGTATGACGTCGAGCGTCCCCGTCATGACGAAAATTGCGGCAAACGAGGCCGCTTCGATCAGTACCCCGCCGGCGAGACCGGCGATCACGCCGGTTGAGATGCGCGACCGAATCGCCGTATTTTCGACCATGTGGGCTGCGTTCGACGCCGCCCCGCCTGGCGGCCTCGGCCGGCAACCTCGCTTGGGAGGCGTGACTCGGCTGACGGTTTTGCGTCCGTTCGTGAACCTGTGAACGGAAAGCACCGAAGGTAAGGGTGTGGGTTGGTTCGCACGTCTAGCGGGCTATACGGCGATGATGGTGATCGCCTATATCGTCGCGCTCGCCGGCTACGCGACCATTCACTGGATCGCCGCTATCCCCGGCGGTCCGCTCTGGGACGAATCCTGGCGTGCGCCGGCGCGCTTTCTCGCCTTGCTCCTGTTGATGGGCGCGATGCTATTGCCGGCAATACGCAGCGAGACCGACGGAGCGATCCGAACGGTCTCGGTACTCTGCGCACTCGCGCTGGCGGCCTATTCGAGTTTGAAGATCAGCGGGCTTGGGGATCCCGACGCCCCCCAGCTGTGGGTCTTCCAGCATCTGGTCGATCCACTGCGGCACTTCGCGAACAGCGTCTACGTCGCTAGTTCGGGGCGATTGCGCTAGCGAGCCGGTTGAGCCCCGCCGCAAGGATGCGCCGAGCCCTGCCGAGCATAGCGCGCGATCCGAAGTGGAGCGGCAAGTCGTCGATCGCATCGCGGTAGAATGCGGCCTCGCGTTGGATGCGCGCGATGCGCTGGCGAGCTTCGCTGGAGAGGAGGTCTTCGTACACTTGGAGTCTTCTTTCGATTGTTCTGGGGTGGCGGATTATTGCGGCGTTACTCGGGAAAGTCGATCGCGAGACGATACGATCCGCCGATCGGCTCGCATTCGTGGAGCGCCGGAGCAAAGGTCGACCCGCGGGCCGCGTCCAGCGCCTCGCGATCGAGCCACTTGTTTCCGCTCGTTTCGACGACGCGCGCCGTGGTGACGCGACCGCTCGCCAAGAGCGTAACCTCGACGATGGTTGTGCCGGTTGCGCCCTGAGCGACCGCGATCGTGGGGCGAACCGGACGTACTGCGCGCGTTAGGCG
This sequence comes from bacterium UBP12_UBA5184, assembly GCA_002413145.1. Classification (GTDB taxonomy): domain Bacteria; phylum Vulcanimicrobiota; class Vulcanimicrobiia; order Vulcanimicrobiales; family Vulcanimicrobiaceae; genus Zemelea. The sequence continues at coordinate 1,966 of DHWK01000131.1, read as the reverse complement.
CGCATCGCTGTCGGCCGCCGCACATGAGGCTCACGGCCGGGGAAGCCGCCCAATTGCGCGCGCTCAGGGAGGCGCTGCGCGGTTTGGCCGCGCGGAACAACGGCCTCGACCTGCCGATCGATTTCGAACTCCTCAAACGAGCCGCCGAGCGAGCCAAGTTCGGCCTCGAGTTCGAGCCCCGGGCGCGCCGCAGCCGGTTGGTGCCGGCCGCTCCGGGGTTCGCGGGCGGCGTGGGACGCATTCTTGGCGAGGTCCACGAGGCGATGCACGACGGAACCTGGGATCGCCTCAAAATCTGTGCCGCCGAGACCTGTCTTTGGGCGTACTACGACCGCTCGAAGAACCTGCATTCACGCTGGTGCAGCCCCGCAGTCTGCGGAAACCGCGATAAGGTCCGCCGCTATCGCGAGCGCGCGACCAAGGCCGCCGCCAAGCGCCGCCGAGCGCCGCTTCCGACCCCCTAAGGCCGCTCGAGCGGCGCTAGCGTCGGCTAAGCGGGCTAGCGCTTCCCGTAGCGCAATCGTACTTGCACTCGTACCGGCAGTCTGCTAACATTCGATCTTGCTGGCACTTACTTGCCAAGAGTGCTAAAGCTCCATTTGGACCCAAAAAACAAAGATCTGTGGAGGTCTTCATCAGTGAATCTCAGGCCCTTAGGCGATCGTCTGGTCGTCGAACACGTCGAGCAGGCTGAAAAGAGCGCCGGAGGCGTCTTCTTGCCCGACACCGCCAAAGAAAAACCCCAGGAAGGCAAAGTCCTGGCGATCGGGTCCGGCCGCACCCTCGACAACGGTACCAAACTGTCGATGGACGTGAAGGTCGGCGACCGCATCATTTACTCGAAGTATTCAGGTTCCGAAATCAAGCTCGAAGGAACTGAATACCTCATCATCTCGGAAAAGGACGTTCTGGCGATCTTTACCGACACTAAAGTCCTCGCCGGAGTTAAATAATCATGGCTGCAAAAGAACTCGTTTTTGACGAATCCGCCCGCCGCGCCCTCGAGCGTGGAGCGAACATCCTCGCCGACGCCGTCCGCGTGACGCTCGGTCCCAAAGGACGCAACGTCGTCCTCGACAAGAAATTTGGCTCGCCGACGATCACCAACGACGGCGTGACCATCGCAAAGGAAATCGAACTCTCGAACGCGTTCGAGAACATGGGCGCGCAGCTCGTAAAAGAAGTCGCATCCAAGACCAACGACATCGCCGGAGACGGCACGACCACCGCGACGGTGCTCGCGCAAGCGATCATACGCGAAGGCCTGCGCAACGTCACGGCCGGCTCGAACCCGCTGCTCATCAAAAAGGGCATCGACAAAGCGGTCGAGATGACCGTCACCGAGATGGAGAAACTGGTCCAAAAGGTCGACACGCCGGAGAAGATCGCGCAGGTCGCGTCGATCTCGGCCAACGACGAAGAGATCGGCAAACTGATCTCCGAGGCGATGAAAGCGGTCGGCAAAGACGGCGTCATCACCGTCGAAGAGTCGAAGACCACCAAAACCGACGTCGAGACCAAAGACGGCATGCAGTTCGACAAGGGCTACATCTCGCCGTATATGGTGACCGACTCGGAGCGGATGGAAGCGACGCTGACCGATCCTTACATCCTGGTAACCGAGCGCAAGATTTCGGCGATCGCCGACATTCTGCCGCTGCTCGAGAAGATCGTCCAGGTCCAGAAGCCGCTGCTCATCATCTCCGAAGACGTCGAAGGTGAAGCGCTCGCGACGATGGTCGTCAACAAGCTGCGCGGCACGTTCACGACGGTTGCGGTGAAGGCGCCGGGCTTCGGCGATCGCCGTAAGGAGATGCTCAAGGACATCGCGACCCTCACCGGCGCGACCGTCGTCTCCGAAGAACTCGGCCTCAAGCTCGACAAAGTCACGCCGGATCTGCTCGGTCAAGCCAAGACGGTCAAGATCACCAAGGAAGAAACCACGATCGTCGACGGCAAGGGCAAG
>DHWK01000027.1:3933-16242 GCA_002413145.1 bacterium UBP12_UBA5184 | reverse complement strand
TCGCGATGGAGCTGGGCGCCGACGCGGTCTTGATGAACACGGGGATCGCGATGGCCAAAGACGCGGTCAAGATGGCGCACGCGATGCGGCTGGCGGTTGAAGCCGGACGGCTCGCCTATCTGGCCGGCCGAATGCCGAAGCGGCTCTACGCCTCGGCCTCGAGCCCGATGTCCGATTTGATCGGAACGTAGGGGCGCTGGAGCCGCACGAACCAGTGCACGATCGTCGCCGTCTCGGCCGGCGAGTGCGTCCAAAGACCGGCGGTTTCGGCGGCGCTGCGTTCGTCGAGTTCGAGGACGTTCCAGCCCGCCAGGAGCGCGGAGGCAGCCACCACGTCGAAAAACGCGTGAGCGACGCCCCTTTCGGGTCCGGTCTCTTCGGCCCACGTGAAGTCGTCGAGCATGGCGCCGCGACCGTAGCGCGGATCCTTCGCCGAGCCGAGCGTCAGGTGGAAGAGCGCTCCCTCGCGCAGCGTTCCGCCCGTCGCCGCCAACGCGCTGGAGATTTGTGCGGGCGACCCGTGTAGCAGCGCATGCGTTGAGAGAGCGCCGTCGTAGCCGGAGAACGAGTCCGGCGGGTTGCGATACGAGCCGTGAAACACGCGCAGGCCCTCGACGCGACCGAAGCGTTCTGCCGCGCGTGACGCCCGCCCGGCATCTTCCTCGAGGACGTCGACGTCGAAGCCCGCTGCCGACAGCGGCGGGATGTGCCGGCCGCTTCCGACTCCGACCAAGAGAACGCGACTACCGCGTGGGAGCGCCCCGATCAATGCGCCGACGAGCGGATGTGGCGGCTCGCGTAGCGTATCCGGGCCCTCGGCCAAGTTTAGGTTCCTCTCGCACTAAGGGATGTTTTTCGATGCTCGAATCCTACTTCTATCCCGAAGATGACACTCCGGGTTGAACGAACACTTGCGCGTTACCGTCTTGGGTTCGAGCAACGCGATCCCGCGCCCCAAACGTGCTTGCAGCGCGTATCTGATCGAAGGCGCGGGGCGCGCGCTCGTCGCCGATCTGGGCAGCGGATCGCTTGGGAACTTGAACGCGTACCGGACGGCGGATTCAGTCGACGCGGTGCTGATCAGCCACATGCACGCCGATCATTTCCTCGATATTATCCCGCTGCGCTACGCACTCAAATACGGACCGCGGACGAACGACAAGAAGGTCGCGCTGTGGCTCCCGCCCGGCGGGGAAGATCTGCTGCACCGGATAGTTTCGGCGTTTGTGCCCGAATCGTCGGGCGATTTTCTGGGCGACGCCTTCACGGTCGGCACGTACGATCCGAACGAGAGCCTCAACGTCGGCGACCTGCGCGTGCGCTTCGCGCCGACCACCCACTACGTGCCGACCTTCGCGCTACGCTGCGAATGCGCCGGCGCGTCGGTCACCTATTCCGCCGATACCGCTCCGAGCGATGAGGTCGTTCGCCTGGCGCACGAGAGCGAATTGTTTTTCTGCGAGGCGACGTTGCAGCGCGGCGCCGACGATTCGATGCCCCGCGGACACTCGAGTGCCTGCGAGGCCGGCGAGATGGCCCGGCGCGCCGGCGTCGAGACGCTCGTCGTGACGCACTACCCGGCGACCCTCGACGAAGAAGGACTGGAAGCGGAGGCGCGGGCCGTCTTCGCCGGCCAGGTAGCGATCGCCGACGACCACGCTCGCTACCTCGCCTGAGGCGCTAGCTAGTTTTCGGTTTTGGCGTCGCCGCGGGGCAGCGAGAACGCAATCAACGATTTGATCGGCGCAAGGCCGCGATTTACGACGGCGTAGACGGTCACGCGTAACTTCAGCTCTTCGAGTCGTGTCTTTGCGGCGAGGACCTCGCGTCCGTTGCTGACCACGTCCTCGAGCAGCAAAACCTTTTGACCGGCTTCGTACGGGCCCTCGACGTACTCGTCGGCGAACGCGCCATACGCCTTGGGCGACTTCCGTACGACGATCATCGGGATGTTCGTCATTTGAGAAACTGCCGTCGCGATGATCACGCCGCCCAGCTCCGTCCCGCCGATGAGGTCGGGACCGAGCTCGGAGACGATCGGCACGAAGAGGCGCGCGATCCGCCGCAGGACCGTTGGGTCGGAGAAGAGGCGGAATTTGTCGATGTAGTAGTCGCTGCGCGCGCCTCCGGCCATGAGAACCTCGCCGCGGGTCAGGGCGCGTTCCATGATGACAGTTTTCAGCCACTTCAGCTCGGGGACCATGGCCAGCGGGCGGCGCGATTCGGGTCCTAAATGCTCCATTGATATGCGTTCCATGACTCGCTCACCGGATTCGGCGCGAAGCCTTTGAAGTCTGGGTTGATCGGCTGGATTTGACGCGGCCACCACAGCGTGATCTGCGGCAGATCGCGCGAGAGGATCGCCTCGATCTTATCGTAGGCCGCCTTGCGCGAAGGCTGGTCGAAGTGGTCGAGCGCGGCGTTCTCGGCGGAGTCGACCTCAGGGTTGCAGTAGTGCGTTTCGTTGTTGCCGTGGGGCGGCGTCGCATCACAGAAGAAGATCGACGATTGATCGGGGTCGATGCCTGCGACCCAACCCGTCCAGGCGAGATCGAATTTACCGTTTTGCAAGATGCCGCCGGCGCCCATCGCGGCGTAGAGCAAAGCGCCGGGAAACTCTTTGATCCCCACGTTGATGCCGAGCTGTCGAAGCATCGCTTGCACCTGCACGACGCCGCTCCGGCGCGTCGCGTTGGTGTTGTTCGTGACCAGTAGGAGGTGCAGCGGGGCGCCGTTCTTGGTCAACGTGCCGTCGGGGCCCGGCGTCCAGCCGGCCTGCTGCATGAGATCTTTGGCCTTCTGCAGGTCGTAGGCGTAGCGCGCGACGTTGTCGGCATGCGCCCACAGGAAAGACGGCAGGTCCTGGTCGGCGATCGTCGCCGAACCGAAAGTCAGGTCGTGGACGAGCTTCGAGACGTCGATCGCCGAGGCGATCGCGCGCCGAACGAGGACGTCATCGAGCGGCGGGTGGCTCGTATTGATCTGGATGCGCTCGTAGTCGTTTTTGTCTTGCAGGACCACGTTGAGGTCGGGCAAGGTTTTCAGCGAGCGGTACTCTTGCGGAGAGGCTTCGAACTGCCAATCGATTTCATGAGAGCGCAGCTGGTTCAGCTCGGTGTTCTCGTCCGGGATGAACTTGATGAAGATCCGATTCAATTTCGGCGCCCCAAGAAAATACTTGTCGTTGGCGACGAGTTCGATGTGGTCGCCGCGCGCCCAGGCCTTCAGCTTGAAGGGGCCCGTGCCGACCGGGTTCGAGTTGAAGGCGGCCTGGTTGAGGTTCGGCAGCGAAGCTAGAACGTGCGCCGGCAAGATGTCGTACGGATCGTCGCTATCGCCAAAGATCGTGTTGACGGCCGGTGAGAAGCGCCGCTTCATGTGAAAAACGACCGTATATTTGTCGGGCGTGTCGACCGAATTGACCAGGTTGTACCCGGTCGTCGCAATCACGTTGTTCTTGCCGTTTAGGATTGCGGTCCAGGTGAACTTCACGTCGTCGCTGGTGAACGGGACGCCGTCGTGCCAGAGGACGTTCTGGCGGAGGCGGTATGTGATCGTCAGGCCGTCTTTGCTGATCCCGCCGTTCTCCGGCGTCGGAACTTCGGCGGCCAGAATCGGTACTTGCTTTTTCCCGCTCGCGTCCGTCGAGACGAGTCGATCGAAGATGAGATGATCGATCATCCCCTCGGTGGTGTTCGTCGCGAGGATTCCGTTGAGGGTATTCGGCGCGTTCTGGACGCCGATGCGCAGCGTCTCCGGGATCGTCCAGGCATGGCGGCCGGCGTCCCCGACGGAATCGCGGGCGTTGCTGACCGATTCGGTCCCGACTTTCGTGCAGGCGGCGAGCAGCGCACACGCAACGGCGAGCGCCGTCGCGATTACGCGGAAACGGCCTCGCGTACCGATTGGGACACCTTTGGCGGCGCCGGGTCGAAACGTTCGTGGCGCCACGTATAGTTGCCGAGTCCTTGCGTCGCGGTGCGGAGCTCGGTGATGTAGTTGCCGAGCTCCGACTGGGGTGCAAACGCGATCACGCGCTGGAACCCGCGCTGTTCCGCAGGTTCGAACGAGAGCACCTGCCCGCGTTTGGCGGTGATGCCGCCGAGGATCGCGGAGGCGCTGTCTTCGGGGACGACGGCTTCGACGTAGAGGATCGGCTCGAGCAGCACCGGCGTACACTTTGGAAGACCGTCGCGGATCGCCATGCCGGCTGCGGTCCTAAACGACTGTTCGCTCGAGTCGACGGCGTGGAAGGCGCCATCGATCAGCGTGACGTGCAAATCGACGACCGGGTAGCCGGCGATCGGTCCCTTGATGAGGGCTTCCCGCACGCCCTTTTCGACGGCGGGCCAGAACTGGCGCGGGACGACGCCGCCGACGATTTTTTCCTCGAACGTGACGCCGTGCCCCCGCCCGCGCGGTTCGATCTTCAGTTTGACGTCGGCGAATTGTCCGTGGCCGCCAGTTTGGTGCTTGTAGCGTGAATGAATCTCCGTCGGATGCTGGATCGTCTCGCGGTAGGCGACCATCGGCGGCTTCATCTCGAGCGCGAGGTGGTATTTGCGGGAGAGCTTGGTCAGCGCGGTAATGACGTGGACTTCGCCGATGCCGAGAAGTTGCAACTCGTTGGTGAATTCAGCGCGAACGATTTTGAGGGTCGGATCCTCTTCACAGATCCGCGCCAGCATCTGCGAGAGCTTCGCTTCGTCCAGCTTCTCTTTGGGTTTGATCGCCACGGCGAACAGCGGCGCCGCGACCTTCGGAACCTCGCGGACGGTTTTCGCTCCGCCGGTCAGCGTGTCGCCGGTGAGGACGCCTTCGAGACGAGCGCTCGCGACGATTTCGCCGGCACTCGCACTCGTCAGGGATTCCTGTTTCTTGCCTTGCAGCCGGTACAAGCCGGCGGCGCGAACCTTCACGTTCTCGCGGCTCGTGTCGACGAGGGTGGCATCGGCGCTGAGCGTACCTTCCCAGACGCGCACGACCGAGAGTTTGCCCGATTGCGGGTGGACGATCGTCTTGAGCACCTGCGCGACGAGCGGCGCTTTGGGATCGCCGCCGGGCGGCGGAAACTGTTTCTCGATGACTTCGAGCAGCGCGTTGGCGGCGACGCCGATGTCGGTCATCCCCGCGCCGACCAGGACCGGGACGATCAGATCTTTCGACGTCTCTTCACGCAAGTCGGTGCGGACCTCGTCGAGGGGCGGCTCGACGCCTTCCAAGAGTTCCTCGAGCAGGTGGTCGTCGAAATCGCCGAGCGCCTCAAGCAATTTCTGGCGGGCCTCTTTGACGGGAGCCTCGAGTTCCGGGCCGATCGGCATCTCTTTCGCGGCGCCGTTTTCGACGTAGAATGCGCGCTGTTCGGGCAGGTCGATGTAGCCGCGAAATTGTTCGGCTTCGCCGATCGGGATGTGCTCGGCGACTACTCGGTTGCCGAAGGTGGCGGTCAGCTCGGCGAGCGTCCCACGAAAGTCGCTGCCCGGCTTATCCATCTTATTGACGAAGAAGCAGTGCGGAAGTTTTCGCTCGTCGAGAAACTCGACCAGCGAGCGCGTCTGCTTGACGCGGCTGCGGTCGGGCTCGATGACGATGATCGCCGCATCGACGCCGGCGAGCGCGTACTTCGCCTCTTCGGCGAACTCGAGGAAGCCGGGACAATCGACCAGCGTCAGATCGATGTTCGCGGTCGAGCAGTAGGCGAAGCCGACCGTGGTCGATTGCGCCCGATCGATGGACTCGGGCTCATAATCGGTCGTCGTCGTCCCGTCGGAGACGGAGCCTCGCCGCGGGATCGCGCCGCACTGCGCGAGGATGGCTTCGATCAGGGTTGTCTTGCCGGAGTGGAACGGGCCTACGACGGCGACGTTGCGGCGGCGGGTCGGATCAGACATCTCTAGCGGCGTCCCTTCGATCTCTTCTTCGAGGCTGATTTGGTGCTCGAGCGCTTCGGCGGGTGCGCTCTAGCCTTCTTGGACGGCCTCGGCTTTCCGCGCGGCGGCCGCTTGGCCGCCTTCTTCGCCGCCGGTTTTCTGGCGGTCGCCTTCTTGGCGGCGGCCTTCTTGGCGGCGGCTTTCTTGGCGACGGCGGCTTTCTTGGCGGCGCCGGCTTTCTTGGCGGCGGCGGCTTTCTTGGCGGCGACTGCCTTTCGGGCGGCTTGGACCTTCTTGGCGGCCGCCGCAGCGCGCTGCTTCTCGGCTGCGATCCTCTTGGCGGCCGCTACGGCGCGCTTCTTTTCGAGCGCGGCTTGCTTGGCCGCCCGCTTTTTTTCGTTCGCGAGCTTCTTTCGTTCTGCGGCGGCTCTCTTGGCGGCGCGCTTTTTCTCGAGCGCGACCTTTTTGGCTGCGGCCTTCTTGGCGGCGGCGATTTTCTTCTTTTCGGCCAGGGCCTTGCGTTTGGCCGCGTCGGCGATCTTCTTGGCGGCGGCCTTCTCGGCGGCCAATTTCTTCGCAGCGGCCCGATCGGCGGCGGCCTTGATCGCCGCCGCTTTGGCCGCGGCGGCTTTGGCGATGGCGGCGGCTTTAGCGGCCGCCTTCCTTTGGGCCGGCGTCTCCGGTTCGGGGCCGATGCCGCCGTCGCGTGCGGCCAGCTCGGCCCGGCCGAATCCGCTCACGCTGCTGCCGATCGGCGGCGGCGGCGGCGCCGCCTGCTGCTTGAGCAGCTCCTCGGTAGCGCGCAAGGCGACGCGCGCCATGCGCCCGTTGACCGGGAAGACGATCTCGTTGATTCCGGCTTTGTCGAGCAGCTCGAGTACCGCCTCGAAGCCGCCGCCTTGATCTTTCGGACTGTGGGCGTCGGATCCGACCGCGATGCCGACGCCCCGCGCCTTTGCTTTCTTGAGCAGGCGGAGATTGGCGTTGCGATAGCGCCGCTTGTTATGCTCGTCGTCGACGAAATGGCGGTAGAAGAAACGCGCGTTGAGTTCGATCGCCATGCCGCGCGCCACGCACGCGTCGAGCAATTGGTTTTCATAGTGATCGAGTTTCGCGTCTTCGGGCCAGTGTCCGAATTTTGCCGGGACGTAGAAATGGCCGACGATATGACCGGGAAGTTTCTCGATCGCATCGAGCAGCGTCGCCATGTAAAGTTCCCAGACTCTTTCGGTGCCGACGTGAGCGAAGAGATGTTGGAATTCCGAGTTGTCGAACGCCCACTGGTAGCCCGCACCGAGTTCGGGATGCTCGATCGTAAGGAAATGGACCGAGCGGATGATCGCATCGGGTCGCATCGCGTCGACGATGTTTTGCGCGTCGGGACGGCTGCGAGGGTCGTTGTCGACTTCGGCGCCGATCGAATAGCGCATCCCGCGCCGCAGTCCTTCGGAGACGACCGCAGCGTGGCCGACCTCGATGCCGGCCGTTTCGGAGGCGCCGTAGAGGTCGCCGGCGTGCGCCAGTTTGAGCGCGCGGCGCACGAGGTTGACCGCCGCGGGATCTTCGAAGGTCAGATAATTCATGTGGTCGGCGACCATCATGAAGCGCGGCGAGCTGCGCTGGCAAGCGTGGAAGAACCAGAGGAAAAGCATCCGCGCCGTGTACGGAATCGGCCGCTCCTCCGCAAAGGGCTTGTGCTCGCCCTTGGCGTGACCGTGGACGTCGGGGATCGCGTCGATTCGAGCGTCGCGCTCGCCGCCTTGGTTCAAAGTGCCTCGATCAACGTCTCGATGCCGCGGCGCATGAGCTCGAGGGGCATCGACGGCGTTTGGGCCGGGCCTCGCGCAATCGCGAGTTCCGGCGTGCAAGGCAGGTGGACGAAACCGGCCGGGATAGAGCGGTCGTTCAGCGCGAGGACCTCATACAGGAGCTGGTTGCAAATGTAGGTTCCGGCCGAGTCCGAGAGGTAGCCGGGGATGCCCGCCGCATGCCACGCGGCAAGGATACGGGCGAGCGGCAGATTCGTGAAGAACGCCGCCGCGCCATTTTCGCGGACCGGCGTATCGCGTAAGCGGGTTCCGGCGTCCTCCGGCTGCTCGAAATCGAGGAGATTGAGCGCCGTTCGCTCGAGTGCGAGCGCGCTCCGTCCGGCAGCCAGCCCGAGCCCGACGATCGCGTCGGGCGCCGTATCGGAGATCACGGCCGCAAGCCTGGCCGGGAGTCCCCGCGCTTCGACCGGCAGCGTTCGGCCGAGGATGCGGTAGCCGGCAATCTCTCGACCGTCCAGCCCCCGCGCGAGGAGCTCGCTCGGGTTCGTCGGGTAGACGCCAAACGGTTCGAAGCCCGTGATCAGGATTCGCCGGGGCACGGGCCACGTTTGGGCAGACGCGCGAAGCCGGCCTGGTGCGAAACCAAAAAAAAAAGCCGGCACGCGGCCGGCGGACTAGGGTAGTTTACTCGGTGTTGCGCGCAGATTTAGGTCTGCGCACCTCCAATCATCGTATAGTCTAAACGTTTACTGCCATCTGAACTGACGATGATCACCTCCCTTTGTCCGTCTGTTCACCTTCATATTGTCTCTATGTGAAGGGCCGCGGACGTNNGTGTTACATCTGCGCCCTTCGCCCAGACGGAAGCAGAACCTGTTTTCGCACAGGGGTCCCCGAAACGGGTTAGCGCTTGGGGGAAAAGCCTTCCATCTTCAGGATGCGGGCTTTGATCTCGAGGCCGGCGCCATACTTGTGCAGCTTGCCGCTCGTGGCGACCACCCGGTGACAGGGGAAGAAGAGCGAAACAGGGTTGCGAGCCATCACTTGGCCGACGGCGCGCGCGGCCTGCGGGTGCCCGATCTCGCGAGCGATCCAGCCGTACGACCGGACCTCCCCGGGAGGAATCTCCGCCGCTTTGCGCAGAGCCGCGCGCTCGAAGTCGGTGAGTTGCGAGATGTCGATGTGACGAAGATCGGCGCGCCACGTCTTGAACCATTGCCGAACGGCGTCTCGAACCCAGGGCGGCGGATCGGCGAGCTCGACCGTCCGTCGCAGCCGGCGCTCGATCAGTCGGCGCTCGGTTTCGTATTCGCCGCGCTCGAAGCCGACGAAGGTAATGCCTTGTTCGCGCCAGGCGACCAGGAGGTTACCGAGAGGCGAGGCGATCCGCGCCAGCGCGTCGGGCTGGCGGATCTTGAAGCGCTCGCGATAGGTTTTGATGTGATCGAGAATGCGCGGAACGAGACTTACGGGTGGCTCGACGATGGGAAGACAGGAGAGGCAGTACGCCAGACCTTCGTACTGTTCGTAAAGATCCTGACAGGTTTTGCAACCTCGAAGATGGGCTAGAACGTGTTCGCGGCGAGGTTGAACCCCTTCACGCATTTCGTCCCAGAGCGCTTCGACGTCACAACACCGCATGGGCAGTCTCTCCGTTCGGGGCGGCGCGGCCGACCTGGGGCCCCAAGATTCGCCGAAGAATTCGCACCGCGCGATGCACGTGCGATTTGACGGTTCCGATCGGTTGATTCAGAATTTCCGCGATCTCCGGATGGCTCCGGCCTTCAATGAAACGTAGCGTGGCGGCGGCTCTTAGGTGCATCGGCAGTTGAAGCAGAGCTTGCTCCACGAGCGCCATGTCGGTTCCACGCTCGATGATCTGCTCGGGCTGTTCCGGCCCCTCTTGCGTGGTGTTGAGCAAGGCGTCGGGGTCGGCAAGCGCGTCGAGCGCAACGTTCGTGGGGCGCTTGGAGCGTAATCTATTCCTCGTTACGTTTAACGTGATGGTATAGAGCCAGGGTTGCAGGCGCAGCTCGCGGCGCTGAACGTCGGTCATCTTGCCGAGCGCGCGAAACGCACGCACGAAGGCGTCCTGGACGATCTCCTCGGCGTCCTCGCGGTTGCCCGTCATACGCAACGCGAAGCCGTACAGGCGGCGCTGATAATCGTCGACGATTCGTTCGAAACGCTCGACCGACGGGATCGAGTCGGCGGACCGAAGCGCAGTCGTCGCGGCCGGCGACGCCTTCCGCTCGGCGGTCCTCCCTTGAGGCGGCACACGAAACTCCTGAACCAGGAGCGGGAGGGCGCTCATCGAGCCCAAGACCGCTTCCCAGGGGGTATGGTTTCGGATTACTACGCCGTCAGCGGCGGCTCGCCTCGGTGTGGGGCGGGGCTACCTCGGCCCTCAGCGTGCGCCGGTAAATGATCGTCACCGGGTCCTTGCTCGCTCGATTGGAGACGGTTCCGGAAATCGTGACCGTCGCGTCGAGCGAGAGCAGCAGCGCGGTCTCGAGATCGTAGTAGGCGCTGCCGCCCATGACGATCGCACCGACCAGTTTGAGGCCCGGCCGATCCGGCAAGCTGCCCTTCATCGGGCCGCCCGCTTCGAAGCGTACGCCGAGCGCCTGGCGCGAGCCGATCGTCCCGATGCCGATTCGCTCGAGGCGGCCGTGAAAGGCTGTGCTCGAAAACGGCGAGGGGACGTCGAACGGCGCGGGCGCGCGAAGTTGCCGGAGTTCGCCCAGGGTTTTGGCGTCGAGTTGCGCGGCAAAAGGCTGGTTGAGGACGGTCAGATAGTCGGGATCATGGTCGGCCGAGGCGACCGCGTCGCCGCGAGCCGAAAAATCGACGATATAATCGGCGGTCGCGGGGCTCGCCGCGCCCTGATCGTCGCGCACGTACGAGACCTTCGCGCTGTAACGGGTCGTCTTACCGCGCCGCGTTACGCTCAAAACCTGTGTCCCCCGATAGTTGACCTCACTCTGAATGTCGCCGTCGCCGATAACAAAGCTATCGCGGCCCGACACCAGGTAACGCTGGTCGGCGGCCATTGCCTGTCCGGCCGGTATCCCCACGAGCGCAAGCACGAGAAACGTCAGGGCGAGCTCGGGCGCGCGCTTCATATCAAACCAAACGCAACAGGTGCCGAGGTGGTTTCATCCGCAGATCCGAGCAAGCGATGCTGAAAATGCGCGCCCTAGCTATGGCGCTGGCGCTGGCAGTCTTCGGCGAGCTGACCGGTGGCGTGGTCGCCGGCGAGTACGGTTCCCTCGGCGCGAAGCTCGAAACGATCTATCTCACCGCGTACGACGAGGCGCTCAATCGGCATGCGTCGCTCAAAAGCGACGGAACCACCTACGTCTCCAGCGGCGACATCGACGCCGAATGGCTGCGCGATGCGGCTGCGGTGATGGAGCCGTACGTCGGCCTGGCGGCCAGCGACAACCACGTCAAAACCGTATTGCGCGGCGTCATCGCCCGCATGGCGCGCTGCATCCTGGTCGACCCCTACGCCAACGCCTTCTTTGCCGACTATCGCGTCGCCGAACATAAATTCGAAGTCGACTCCCTGATCTATCCGATCTGGTATGCCGACCGCTACTGGCGAGCGACGGGGGATCGCTCGATCTTCACGCCGCAGGTGCAACGTGCGTTCGAACGGATTTTGGCGGTGTTGCGCGTCGAACAGCGCCACGCCACTCGTTCGCACTACCGGCATCCCCAGCTCGCCGGAGGCCGTGGGTCGCCGGTGGCGTTTACGGGGATGATCTGGACGGGCTTCCGGCCCTCCGACGACCCGGCCCGTTACCAGTACAACGTTCCGGCCAATATGTTCGCCGTCACCACTTTGCGCGAGCTCAGCGCGATCGAGCAGACGATTTACCGCGAGCGGCACGACGCCGAAAACGCTTGGGGACTGAGCGTCGAAATCCAGCGCGGCATCGAGCAACACGGAACGGTGAACCTCAAGGGCTTCGGCAAGCTCTACGCTTATGAAGTCGACGGACGCGGCGCGGCCATCCTCATGGACGATGCCAACCCTCCGTCCCTTCTATCGATACCCTATTTCGGGTACACTTCAAACGACGATCCGGTCTATCGAACGACGCGCCGCTTCGTTCTCTCCAGTCGGAATCCGTATTTTTTTGCCGGAAGATTTGCGAGCGGCATCGGCAGCGCGCACACGCCGCGCGGCTACGTTTGGCCGCTCGCCTTGGTAATGCAAGCCTTCACCGCCCAGGACGATCGCGAATTCGGCCGGCTGATGATCTACATCGTCGCCTCCGACGTCGGCGACCACCGGCTGCATGAATCGTTCAATCCGAATTGGCCCGAAAAGTTTACGCGCCGGGATTTCGCGTGGCCGAACGCGCTCTACGCGCGGCTGATGCGAGAACGCCGGCCACAAGCGGTCGCCCGCTAAAGCACTTTCGAAAGAAAGGCCTTCGTTCGGTCGGCTTGCGGATTCTCAAAGATGGCCCGCGGCACGCCCTCTTCGACGATTACTCCGCCGTCCATGAAGACCAAGTGCGTTCCGACTTCGCGCGCGAAGCCCATCTCGTGGGTCACGCAGATCATCGTCGTATGCTCCGTGGCAAGATCGCGCATGACCGCGAGAACCTCGCCCGTGATCTCCGGGTCGAGCGCCGAGGTCGCTTCGTCGAAGA
>DHWK01000027.1:493-3785 GCA_002413145.1 bacterium UBP12_UBA5184 | reverse complement strand
GCTGCTGGCCGCCCGAGAGCTGGGCCGGATACTGTTGCGCTTTCTCTTTGAGCCCGACTTTGGCCAGCAGCCGCAGCGCGGTTTCCTCGGCTTGCCCCGCACTCAGGCCGCGCACTTTCCGCGGTGCGAGCGTCACGTTCTGCAGCGCCGTCATATGCGGGAAGAGATTGAATTGTTGGAAGACCATCCCGACGCGCCGCCGCAGGTCGACGTCTCTGACCTTCGGATCGGTCACCGATAGCCCGTCCACGACCACCTCGCCCCCGTCGATAGCGATCAGGCGATTGATGCAGCGCAAGACGGTGGACTTGCCGCTGCCGGACGGACCGATGATGCAGCAGACTTCGCCGGGATCGACGGCGAGGCTGATGTCCTTGAGGACTTCGTTGGAGCCGAACGCCTTACGCACGTGCGACATCGATACCATGGACATGTCGTCCCCTTTAGGTCAAGCGCCTCTCGAGTCGCTGCGACGCGATCGAGACCGGGTAATTGATGAAGAAATAGATGAAGAGGATGCTCACCAAGAGCGGGATCCAGAGCGACGGATCGTTCTCGACCCGCAAGCGAACGATCTCGACGATGTCCTTGACGCCGATCAGCGCCGCGAGCGAACTCGACTCCACGGTGGCAACGAAGAGGCTCATGAACGGTGGGATCATCCGCCGAATCGCCTGCGGCAAGATCACGCTGACCATCACTTGAAGCCAGTTGAGCCCGAGCGCCGCTCCGGCTTCCGATTGTCCCGTTGAGATTGAGAGGATCGCTCCGCGCACGATCTCCGTTCCGTTGGCCGCGCCCCACAGACCGAGAGCGATGATCCCCGACGGCACTTCGGAGAGATGGAAACCGAGCTGCGGCAACCCGAAGAAGACGAAGAACATCAGCACGAGCAGCGGGATGCCGCGCAAGAGCTCGACGTAGGCGATAATCACCGAGTCGAGCACCGGGTTGTGCAGCGCGCGCAGGACGCCGAGAACGAGTCCGCCGACGATCGCGATGAGCATCCCGGCGAGGCTGACTTCGAGCGTTACCGGGAGGCCGTAGACGAGAATCTCCCGCATCGCTGCGAAATAGTGTTCGTTCACGATCCGTACCGCGCCAGGCGCCGTTCGGTGTATCGAACGATCGTCGATAAGATGAGGACACAGACAAGATAGAACGCGCCGAGCGTGAGATAGAGTTCGGCGCTCGACAGCTTTATTGCGATGATGTCTTGGGCGATGCCCGTGATCTCGATCGTCCCGATCGCCGAAATGAGCGACGTGTTCTTCAGCAGCGAGATGAGGTTGTTGCCAAGCGCCGGGAGACTGATCCGAAACGCCTGGGGCAGCACGATCGAGCGAAACTGTTCGAAGGGCGGGAGACCGAGCGCGCTCGCCGCCTCGAACTGGCCGGAGGGCACGGCTTCAATCCCGGCGCGCAAGATCTCTATCGCGATCGCGCCTTGATAGAAGACGAGCGCTAACGTCCCGGCTACGACCGCCGGCAATTTGATCCCGACGCCGAGCAGTGCGAAGAAGAAGAAATAGATCCACACGAGCGGCGGCGTGTTGCGGAAGAACTCCGCAAACGCCGTTGCCAGGCCGCGCGCAAGCGCCGATTTCGACGTGCGCATCGCCGCCCCGACGATTCCGACGATCAAGACCCCGGCGATGCCGGTGAGGGTGATCTCGAGCGTCCAAAGTCCGCCCCAAACCAAGTCCGCGGCGGAGTCGGAGACGATCGAGAAGTCGAGCCGCGCCGCCGCGAGAAGTTCGACGTTCAAGAGAGGCAGTGCCTCTCTAGGGCATGAACCTTTCGGGGTCGCTCGGTATCCATTTGTGGTAGATCGCCTTGAGACACGTCATCTTCTTGTTGCCGCTGATGTCGGGGCACGGCGTCTTCTGCGCTTTCTCGATCACCTTCGTGATCGCGTCGCACATCGCGGTGTCGCCTTTGCGGCAGGTCGCAGCCGCCGGCGCCGGCTCGTAGTCTTTCCCGACGACCTTGAAAAGCGATCCTTGCAGGGTCGACTCGAGCCCAATCAACAGCGCCGAGTCTTGAACGAATGCGTCGGCGCGTCCGCCGCTCACCGCGCTCAGTGCCTCGGCCGTCTGCGGCAGCACCAAGAGCTTCGCCGTCGGATTTGATTTCTTCATCCAGGCTTCACCGGTCGAACCGGGGACGACGACGACCGTCTTGCCGGCGAGGTCGGGCGCATCGTGGATCTCTTGATTGGAGCGCTTGATCATGATGCCCGAGCCCGACTTCATATCGGGGGTCGCGAATTCGACGATTTTCTTGCGCGCGTCGGTGACCGTAACCGTCGCCATGAGGAAGTCGACCTTCTCCGTATTGAGGTACTGGAATCGGTTCGCCGAGACGACTGGGACGAACTCGATCGCGTCCTTGTTCCCGAGTAAGTCCTTCGCGAGCAAATGGAGGACGTCGATCTCGATGCCGACGTTGTGCCCGCCGTCGAGGAAACCGAACGGCGGATAATCGGCTTTCACGCCGACGATCATCTTGCCGCGCGACTTGATGGTTGAGAGCGTGTCGGCGGCGACGGTTTTTTGAGCGCCGAATGTCGCGAGCGCGAAGAGCGCACAGACGGCAAAGGCAACGCGTGAGCGAATGCGCATAGTCAAAAGCACTCCGGGCGTCAAAGGCTTGAGAGGATGGGGCCTTGTTAGGGGACCGCCGTTCGTTCCCTGCCTCGCGCGGTCGTGAAGAAGCGTAACACGACTATCCCCGAGGCGACGACGACAGCGTCGGCGCGGTTGAAGATGCGGCCGTTCACGTCGATGACGAAACGGCCTTCCGCAAACCCGGCCAGGGTGGCGCGGACGCCGCGCTCGCGCTTGTCTTGCGGAGCGCGCTCGCCGAGCGCTATCCCAACGGCGGAGACCAGTAATTCATCGACGCGCAGGGGGGTCGCGAGCGCGAACGCGCTCGAGCCTGTTTGCGCAATCGTACCGACATCGATCGGAACCGTCACCTGAATCACCGTCGCGTCGCCTTCGTGCCGGCCGCGCGCCTCTCATCCTGCATAGGCGGCTCGTCGCGCGCGCCGAAAATTCTTCCTGCTATGAACGACTTGGACGGTCCGCCTCGACGCACACGACGGGTCCCGTCCCGCGCCGGCTCGATTCCCCTCGTCCCGGTGCTGATCGGCGTGATCGTGTTGGGTCTCGCCTTCGGCGCGGGACTTTCGCTGCTGATGCAACGCAACGCGGGTTCGCCGGTCGCGCTGCTTCCCTCGACGGCGCCTGCCACACCGGCTCCGCACATCTCCGAGCCCACGAGACGG
>DHWK01000027.1:250-394 GCA_002413145.1 bacterium UBP12_UBA5184 | reverse complement strand
GAAGGCGGTCGCGCCGAAGCCGACGTCGACGCGCGGCATCTCGCCGCCGCCACGAGTCTCGCCGACGCAGCCGGCGTACGTCTCGTCGCCGCGCCCACGCATCTCCGTGCGGGCGAATCGGGTCGCAGTGGTCCCGTCACCGCT
>DHWK01000027.1:0-236 GCA_002413145.1 bacterium UBP12_UBA5184 | reverse complement strand
GTCATAACGCCGGCTCCCGCCACGCGTCCGCCCTACGCCGTCCCCGAAGCGGTGGTGCCGCTGCCGCCGGGACCGGTCCCGGTTCTGCGCCGCGCTGCAACTGCGCCACCGGTCGATGAAGCGGATTCGGAATTTGCTCGCCTGAGCGCCGGCGTCGTTCGTTTTTATTTGAATGCGCTCGCCCGCGGAGACGACGCGTCGGCGCGAACCGTACTCGACGGGCCGCGCGGATCGGC
>DHWK01000087.1:2615-6530 GCA_002413145.1 bacterium UBP12_UBA5184 | reverse complement strand
CTCGGGGACGCAGCCCACCTGGCTCCATCTCTTCGGGCCCTTCGAGCTGCCGAGCAACGGCAGCGCGATTTCGCTCGCGCTGCAGACGTATTTCAGCCCGAACTCGCCGCTCTACAACGTCGCGTATTTCGTCTTGGTCGTCGTCTTCACGTTCTTCTATTCTTCGGTCGTCGTTAACGTCCGCGACATCGCCGACAACCTCAAGAAGAGCGGCTCGTTCATCCCCGGCATTCGCCCCGGTCAGCCGACCGTCGAATACATCCAGCGCATCCTCTTCCGCATCACGACCGTCGCCGCCGTCTACCTCGGTCTGCTCGCGGTCCTGCCTTCGCTCTTGCAGCGCGGCCTCAACGTGACGACCTTCTATCTCGGCTCGACCTCCCTCTTGATCGTCGTCGGCGTCGCCCTCGACACGATGACCCAGATCGAGGCGCGGCTGGCGATGCGCGACTACAAAGGCTTCATTAAGCGATGAGCGCGCCGCGGCTCGCGGTGCGGCTGATCTTCCTCGGTCCGCCCGGCGCGGGCAAAGGGACGCAGTCGAAGGTGTTGGAGGACCGTTTCGGCGTCTTTCAGATTTCGACCGGCGACCTCTTGCGCAAGCACGTCGTCGACGGCACCGAGCTCGGCAAAGAGGCGAAGACCTACATGGACGCGGGGGCGCTCGTACCGGATCCGATCATGATGGGGATGATCGGGCAGCAGATCGGCGCGATTGATTCGTTCATCCTCGACGGTTTTCCGCGCACGGTCGCACAGGCCGAAGCCCTCGACGATCTTCTCGCACGCGCCGGCAAGCCGATTACGCAAGTCATCCAGTTCGGCGTCAATCACGATACGCTCGTACGCCGACTCACGGGACGGTGGAGCAATCCGCGCACCGGGCGCGTCTATCACGTCGAATTCAATCCTCCGAAGGTCCACGGGATCGACGACGAGGACGGCGGCCCGCTCATGCAGCGCACCGACGACACGCGCGACGTCGTAGAAAAACGCCTGCAGATCTATGCCGAGCAGACGGCGGCGCTCAAGGATTACTATCGGCGCCGCGGGCTGTTGCAACGCATCGACGCTCACGCCTCGATCGAGGACGTCACCGCCGCCATCTTGGGCAACGTCAATGTCATCCTAAGCGAAGCGAGCGGAGTCGAGGCAAAGCCATGATCGCGATGAAGTCGCCCCGCGAGATCGACATCATGCGCCGCGGTGGGAAGATCACGGCATCCACCCTCTCGGCCCTCTTGCAGACGGCGCGAGCGGGGATGAGCTTGCGCGAAATCGACCGTCGCGCCGAGCGGATGATCCGCGACGCCGGCGGCGTGCCGACCTTCAAGGGCTACCACGGCTTTCCGGCTTCGATCTGCACCTCCGTGAACGAGGTCGTCGTCCACGGTATCCCCGGCGACTACGTCCTCGAAGACGGCGACCTGCTCTCGATCGACATCGGGACGACCTACGAAGGCTACGTCAGCGACTCCGCCGCCTCGATCGGGATCGGGACGCTCTCCCCCGACGCCGAACGCCTGATGCGGGTCACGCAAGAATCGCTGATGCTCGGCATCGCCGCGATGCAACCCGGCGGCCGGCTCTCCGACATCGGCCACGCCGTTCAGCGGCACGCCGAGGCGCACGGCTTCGGCGTCGTTCGGGCCCTGGTCGGCCACGGGGTCGGTCGCGAGATGCACGAGGAGCCGCAGGTCCCCAACTGGGGCGAGCCCGGCCGGGGTCTGCTGCTGCGGCCGGGGCTTTGCCTCGCCATCGAACCGATGATCACCCAAGGCGCCTACGAGGTCAAAACCCTCGCCGACCGCTGGACAGTCGTGACGGCAGATGGTAAACTCGCAGCGCATTTCGAGCACACCGTCGCCCTCACCGAGGAAGGTCCCCGCATCCTCACCCTGCGCGAAATCCTCGAACATCCTGACGCCGCGAACTACCGTCCTACAGCAGAGATCGCGGCGTGAGCGCTCTTTCCCCCTACGACCTCATCCCCCACAGGTACAAGTAATGAAAGTCCGCCCGTCCGTCAAACGCATCTGCGAGAAGTGCATCATCATTCGCCGCGAGGGGAAAGTTCGCGTGATCTGCGAGAGCAATCCCAAGCATAAGCAGGTTCAAGGCTAATGGCACGTATCTCCGGCATCGATCTCCCGCGCGAGAAGCGCATCGAGGTCGCGCTCACCTATATCTTCGGGATCGGGCTTCCGACCGCGCAGAAGATCCTCAAGGCGGCGGGCGTCGACCCGAACACGCGGGTGAAAAACCTCACCGAAGAGCAAGAGAAGAGCCTGCGCGATGCGATCGACGGCTCGATCAAAGTCGAAGGCGATCTGCGGCGCGAGGTCGCGGGCCACATCAAGCGTTTGACGGATATCGGCTGCTACCGCGGCCAGCGGCATCGGCGCGGCCTGCCGGTGCGCGGTCAACGCACCAAGACCAACGCGCGCACGCGCAAGGGACCGAAGAAGACGGTCGGCGCGCGCAAGAAAGCCGCCCCGCCGCCGGGCGCTCCACCGAAGCGCTAGCCCGCAAGCGCCGTCCGCTATCTCGAGCCCGGTCGCACCGCGTGTGACCGGGTTCGCATCTTCTGCGAGACGCTAAAGTTTTCGCCGGATAGCGGCCGAGTGAGCCAGGTCACTTGTTTCACATCACACCCAACGGTAGGATGTGACGGAGGCCGCATTCTTCACGGAGGATCGATGCGCTTTCCGTCCGGCGTACGTTCGCTTTTGCCGGCTGCCATACGGGCGGCCTGCGGTCGTTGCTCCCCCCGATGATCCTTACGCGGCTTCCGGTCGGCGAGCTTACGCGCACCCTCGGCGCCCAGCACATCACGATCCTGAGCGCACCCGAGGGTTACGGCAAGACTCGCCTCCTGCGAGACTATGCCCGGGGCTACGCCGGCGCGTACGTCGCAGTGACCGAACGCATGTCGTTCGCGCGCTTCGCCGGCGCCGTCGTGAAAGCGCTCGCTCCGCACGTCCCCCAGATCGGACTGACGCTGGCGGGCGCACACGAACGGGCCTTGCAAGCTTCCGATCCGGCGGCGACGCTGGCCGGCTGGTTCGTTCGTCATCTCGAAGGGATTCGCGTCGCGATCCTGATCGACGATCTTCATCTCGCGGCCGATCCGCGCATCGCGCGCTTCGTCGTCGTCGCCGCCGAGCGCTCGCCCGCGGATTGCCGCTGGATCGTCGCGACCGAGCACACGCAGGATCTGCCGCTCGCCGCCTGGATGGCGCACGGCGTCGCGGGACTCCCGTTCGACGAACGCTACTTCAATCTGAGCGCGCGCGAAGCGAGCGAGATCGCTGCGCTGCTGTGCCCCGAAGCAACGGCCGAAGAAGTCGAGCGGCTGCGGCGTCTCGCCGACGGCGTCGTTGGAGATTTCGTCATGCTCCTGCGCGCGCCGCACGAACTCGGACTCGAAGAGGGCCGGCGCGCCGGACTCCTCGAGGCGCATTTTGAGAGCGCGTACGCCTCGCTGAACGCCGCGCAGCGTGAGGCCGCCTTGGAGGCGGCGCACTTTCCCGAACTCGCCGATGGCAAGCTCGCCGGCGTCCGCGCGCGTTACCCGCACCTCTTCGAGGCCGACGCGCTCGGCTACGTCCCAAGCTTCGCGCGTTTCGTCCGTTCGAAGCTCGCCGCCGCCCCCGACCGCTCTGCCCTTCTGCTGCGCGTCGCGCAAGCGCTCGAAGATGTAGGCCACATCGCCGAGGCGCTCCAAGCGACGCTCGGAAGCGGCGACGAACGCGCCGTCCTCGGCCTCCTCGAACGGCACGGCTTCGCCTCGCTCGAAAGCGATCATTCGCATCTCTTGCACGACGCGCTCGCAGCGCTCGGCGACGAAGCTCGCGCGACCAACCCGGCGATTCTCGCCCTGCTCGGGATGTCGGCGGCACTCGGCGGACACGC
>DHWK01000087.1:2321-2449 GCA_002413145.1 bacterium UBP12_UBA5184 | reverse complement strand
GCACGAGCCGCTGGGAGCGGACGCGCACGCGCTACTGGTACGGCTGCGAACTGTTGCGCCGCGGCCGGCCCGAGGCGCTCGGCATCTTGCAACCCGACGGGCCTTACGACGAGATCCCGGCCCCGCTG
>DHWK01000087.1:0-2264 GCA_002413145.1 bacterium UBP12_UBA5184 | reverse complement strand
TCATGGCGGCGCGGGCTGCCGGGACGGCGCTCGAAAACCAATTCGAAGCGGCCCACGCCTGGCTCGACCGCGCGACCGAGACGCTCGGCACCTTCGAGGACGACACCGTCCGCGCGCGGGTCTACCACCAGACCGCGTTCGTCGCGTTACGCGAAGGCAATTTCGACCGCGCCAAAGAGTTCGCATATGCCGCCGCGACCTTGGCCACGCGGATAGGCGCCTACGAAATCGCCTCCGGCGCGCTTAGCGTCCTCTACAACGTCGCGATCGACGTCGATGAGGACTGCTCCAAGGCCGCCGAGCATTTGCGGCAGCTCGCGCTGTGCGGCGCAAAATGCGGCAGCGTCGAGAAACAATTCTACGCGCTCGTCGCGGCCTACGAGATCGAAACCGAGCGCGGCGACGCCGCCGCGGTCGCGCGCCTCGAACGCGACCTCGGCGAGTTCGACGTGCAATATAGCGGCCGTTTCGCGACCCAGGTCCTGTTGCCGGCGCAAACGCTCCAGCTTGCGTGGCACGGCGACTTCGCGCGCGCCTATCGCATCCTCGCCTCGAGCGCCGAGCAGCACCAAGATCCCGAGCGCCGTTCGCTGCGCTGGGCCGAACTCGCGGTGTACGCGGCGGCCTCCGGCAAAACCGCCGAGGCGCTCGCGGCCTTGAGCGCCGCGCGCAAAGCCGACCGTTTCCCCAGAGCGGCCGACGTCTTCTTGTGGCGCGCGCGCATCCTCGGCGCGCTGGCCGAGGTCATGCTTGGCCGGCCGCAAGCCGGCAAAACGATTCTCGAACTCGTCGAGCGCGACGTCCCGCAGGACCGGCGGCGGCTGCGCGCGCTCGCCGGCGCCGTCGGAGCGCTCGCCGACTGGCGCATCGGTTCGGCCGATCACGTCGAAGTCTTCGGCGCGCTCGAACGCTTGCGCCGCGACGAATTCGGCGGTTACGCGCGCCTGTTCGAAATGTTGCCGCCGGCCTGCGTCGAGCGGCTGATCGCGGACGAAGGGACTCCCGCATGAGCGTCGGTTCGCGCTCAAATCTGCGTGAAGCTCGCCCCGAGCTAATCGATTCGGTCCTCGGCGTTCTGAGCAAACCGCAGCGGACGCTGTTGCACCACGCTCTCGCAAGTTCGCTGGTCGACGCCTATCTGGACGCCGTCGCGGACGAACGCCCCGCCCGGCTCGCGGTCTGGATGGAATCGAAGTCTGCGACGAACCTGCGCGACGCCGCCGCGGCCACATTTTTCAGCGCTGCAGCGCGCGCGCTCGAAGAGTTCGTCGACCGAAATCAATTCGGCGACCTAGCCGCGGCGCCGCTGCGCGCACTGCGCCCGAGGCGGCCGCACGCCGCCGTCCCCGAGGCGCGCCCTGAAGTCGTCGCCGACGTCGACGGCGCGACCAATACGATCGTCGCGCGGCTCTCCGAGGACGCCTACGGCGGCGACCACGCCCGCAACGTCTCGGCGTGGGCGAAGCGGATCGCGCGCCGGCTCGGCCTCTCCGATCGCGACGTCTCCTTCGCCGGACGCTGCGGCCTGATTCACGACGTCGGCGAACTGCAGCTTCCGGGAGGGATCGCCTCGGCTGCGCGTCCTCTGCGGGAAGGCGAGCTCGCTCTCGTGCGCACGCACGTCCTGATCGGCGAGGCGCTCGCGCTGGAAAACCCGCTGCTCGCTCCGTTTGCGCCTGCGATTCGCTCCCACCACGAGCGCTTCGACGGCGGCGGCTATCCCGATCGCTTGCGCGGCGACGCGATCCCGCTCGCTGCGCGCATCCTCGCGGTCGCCGATGCCTTCAACGCGATGGTTGGCCGCCGTTCGCATCGCGCTTCGATCACCGCGCCCGACGCGCTCGAAGGGTTGCGCCTCGGTGCGGGCTCGCAGTTCGACCCGCGCATCGTCTCCGCGCTCGCCGCCGTCGTCAGCGCCCGCTAGCACGAAAGGGACCCCTGGGGATCGTGGGTGAAGTCCAAGAAAGCGATCGGGGGCGAGTACGAGCTGAGCCGGATGGGCGACAGCCCGATGGCCGGCGAGGTCAAACCGGAGGACCGCAACAAGGTGATGCATGCGAGCTTCAAGGGCTCCGGCTTCAAGTTCATGGCGTCCGACGGCCGCACGACGAAAGTGGTCGACCCCGAGGAAGGCAACATCTCGCTCTCTTTGGCGACCGAGGATAAAGCCGAAGGCGAACGCGTTTTCAAAGCGCTCTCGGATGGCGGCAAGGTGCTCATGCCCCTCGGTGAAGCGTTTTGGGGCGGCACCTTCGGTATGCTCA
>DHWK01000104.1:7012-7223 GCA_002413145.1 bacterium UBP12_UBA5184 | reverse complement strand
GCGCAATTGGGGTCGGTAGCGCGCGCACGGGATGGCGTAGCCTTCCAACGAGACGTACGGCCGATAACCCAGCGCGACGATCTCGGCGATCGTTCGAGCACCCTCTTCCGCGGCTGAGAATTCGCCCCCGGCGAGTGACAAAAGGACGAGTGGGCGCGACTCGGAGAGCGTCGTGCGCGCCCCCGCGACGACCGCTCGCTCGCGCCCCGGG
>DHWK01000104.1:6512-6712 GCA_002413145.1 bacterium UBP12_UBA5184 | reverse complement strand
CCCTTGCGGAACGACGGTGACGCGTTCGTCGAGCTTGGCGCGCGAAACATTGCGCTCGAGGTAAGCGCGCGTTTCGAGTTCGGGTTCGAAAGCGAAGATGCGACCGCGTCCGAAAACGCGTCCCAGCGCTATCGCCGGCGCCCCGATTCCGGCCGGCACGAGGCCCGCCGGCCTGGCGGCAGGCCCGGACGCCGTGTGGG
>DHWK01000104.1:3164-6440 GCA_002413145.1 bacterium UBP12_UBA5184 | reverse complement strand
ACTAAGAGCCGCGCGGCCAAGCCGATCTCGCCCGTTTCGAATGCGCCCTCGTAAAAGAGCGCGCGACCGGCGCGCGAGCGCAAGTCGTACTCGAAGGTTGGGACGATCAGCTTGTCGACGATCGTCGAGCCGCTCTTGCTGAATCCCAACTCGGCTTGGATTCGCGCGTCGTCGAAGCGCTCTTCGCCATACAGGATGTTGAGACGCTTACGCTGCGCGCGCTGTTCTGCTGCCGTCATCCTGGCCCACGTTCCTTTCTCGAATAATGATGGCGCCTGCGCCGACGCCGAGCCAGGCATGCGCGTTCCGAGTCCCGTTGGCCGGTCGGGCTCGTCGAGGTTCCACAAGCGCGAAAGCGTTCCCATCGCCCCGAGCACGCCGAGAACCGCGGAGGCCGCGACGCCGACGATCGCCAGCAGGCGCGCGGCTCCCCAGCGGGGGCGTGCGACGCCGATGCCGGGCCGAGGGGTGCCATGGGGGCGGCTTATCCCGGAAAGAGAAGCGGTTTCCCTCGGCGTACGGTCGAGGAGTCGCCCTTTGGTGACGGATAAGAAGGAGGTCTTTGGGATGCGTTTCGGCCAGACCGCCGGTGGCTGTGCAGCAGCCGTCCTCGTCGCCGCCATGCTGGCGGCGTGCACGTCATCCTCGACGAGCTCGCAGTCCTCGTCGACTTCCGCTCCCGCCGGCTCGAACGGGACCGTCATCAAGATCGGCGTCGAACTTCCGCTGAGCGGCGGCGACGCCGCCAACGGCATCCCGACCAATAACGGCGTGTTACTCGCCGTCGAGGAGGCCAACAAGGCCGGCGTCCCGGGTGGCTTCACCTTCGCCGACGACTCGCTCGACGACGCGGTGCAGGGCGCGCACGATCCCGCGCAGGGCGCTCAGAACACCAAGAACTTCATCTCGGATTCGGCCGTCCTTGCGATGGTCGGTCCCTTCAACTCCAACGTGGCGAAAGCCGAAATTCCGCTGACCAACGACGCGGAGCTCGCCGAGATCAGCCCCTCGAATACGAATCCCGGATTGACGCTCGGCGACGACGCGAAAAAGTTGCGCACCTCGCATCCCGACATCGATAGCTACTTCCGCGTCTGCACCACCGACGACAAACAGGGCGCCGCAGGGGCGCAGTTCGCACGCAAGCTCGGCTTTAAGAAGGTCTTCATCGTCGACGACAACGAGACGTACGGAAAGGGCTTAGCCGACGTGTTCGACGCTGCGTTCCGCAAGGCTGGCGGGAGCGTGCTCGGCCACGAGCATCTGACCAAGAACCAACAAGATTTCAAGGCGCTGCTCACCAAGGCGCATAGCCTCGGTCCCGATTTCATCTACTACGGCGGGACGACGGTCACGGGGGGCGGGCTGTTACGCAAGCAGATGGCGGACGCGGGGATGGGGAGCATCCCGTACGTCGGCGGCGACGGCATCAGCGACGATACGTTCCTCAAACAAGCCGGCTCGATGGCGAACAATTCGTATTACACCGTCGCTGCTCCCGAGGCGTCGAAACTGGCGAGCGCCAAAGGTTTTATCGCCGCCTACAAGGCGAAGTTCAAGAGCGACGTCGGTCCGTATAGCGCCAACGCCTACACGGCGGCGAAGATCGAGATCGCGGCGATCCTCAAAGCGCTGCAGGCCGACGGCAACAAGCTGCCCACGCGGGCCGAGGTCCGCAAGAACGTCGCGGCGACGAAGAATTTCGTTTCTCCGATCGGCAACGTCGGGTTCGATGCCAACGGCGATACCACGGCTCCGATTTTGAGCATCTACAAAATCAGTGGCGGAAAAGCGCAGTTTGTCGACCAGATCAATCTGAAAACGTAATCGCGGGGAGGCTTGTTCGTTGGACATCTTTCTCCAGCAGCTCGTCAACGGGCTGTCGCTGGGCGGCATCTACGCGCTGATCGCGCTCGGATATACGATGGTCTACGGGATCATCGAACTGATCAACTTCGCTCACGGCGACATCTACACGCTCGGGACGTTCGTCTCGCTTGCGGTTCTGCTCGGCTTGGGCGTGAGCGGCGAGGTCCACGGCTTCACGCTGGTGTGGGTGGTGCTGCTGACGATCGTGACCGCGATGCTGCTGTGCGGAATCGTCGGCGTGCTGATCGAACGCCTCGCCTACCGGCGCCTGCGCAACGCTCCGCGTCTGGCGCCGCTGATCACCGCGATCGGCGTCTCCTTTATCCTCGAAAACGCGATGCAGCTCTGGCGCGGGCCGACCCCGATCGCCTTCCCTGCGGTGATCCCCAATCCGTCCCTGCAGTTCGGCGGCGTCGAAATCGCTGCGAAGCAAATTTTGGTCGTCGTCTTGGCTTTCGTAATGATGGCCGGCCTGCAGCTCTTCATCTATCGTACCAAGATGGGAAAGGCGATGCGCGCGACCGCGCAAGACCGCGACGCGGCCCAGTTGATGGGCATCAACATCAACACCACGATCGCGCTGACGTTCTTGATCGGCAGCGCGCTGGCGGGCGCGGCCGGTTTCATCAGCGGCGTCTACTACCAGTCGACCTGGTTCTTCAATGGCTTCGAGGCGGGTCTCAAGGCGTTTACCGCGGCGGTATTGGGCGGAATCGGAAACGTCGCCGGGGCGATGCTAGGCGGTTTCGTGATCGGCCTGGTCGAGGCGTTCGCGACCCAATTCATCCCGCAAGGCGCGCAGTGGACCAACGTCGTCGTGTTTTCGGTCCTCGTGCTGGTCTTGGTCTTTCGTCCCTCGGGTCTGCTGGGCGAGGCCTTACCCGAAAAAGTCTGATGCGGTACGCTTTTTCATTCCCACATGAATGATCGACGCTGGAGCCGGCTTTCGGTCTACGCGCTGCTGGCGGCGGTGGTCGTCTTCCCGCTCCTCGATCGCAACAACTCGCACGTCGACTTCGTGGTCAACGCCGGCGCCTTCATCCTGCTGGCGCTCGGGCTCAACATCGTCGTCGGATTCGCAGGTTTGCTCGATCTGGGATACGCGGCCTTCTTCGCGATCGGCTCGTACAGTTACGCGATGCTGGCGAGTCCCCAATTCGGCATCCACGTCCCCTTCTGGGTGATGCTGTTTTTCGCGGCCTGCATCGCAGCGCTCTTCGGCATCCTGCTCGGGGCCCCGACCTTGTGCTTGCGAGGCGATTACCTGGCGATCGTGACGCTGGGCTTCGGTGAGATCGTACCGCAGACGTTTCTCAATCTAGGTCAGTGGACGAACGGACCCAACGGCATCAGCTCGCTCGATCGCCCCTCGGCGCCGGGTTTTCTCCTGGGCGCGGCGGACTCCAA
>DHWK01000104.1:1992-3124 GCA_002413145.1 bacterium UBP12_UBA5184 | reverse complement strand
AATCTTCAGAACAGCCGGCTCGGCCGCGCCTGGATGGCGATTCGTGAGGACGAGTTGGCCGCGCGGCACGTGGGCATCAACACGACGACGACGAAGCTCGCCGCCTTCGCGCTAGGCGCCTCGTTCAGCGGCCTCGCCGGCGTGGTCTACAGTGCGAAGCTCAACCTCGTCTCGCCCGACGAGTTTCAGTTCAGCGTCAGCATCTTGGTGCTTTCGATGCTCGTCTTGGGCGGGATGGGTAACATTTGGGGCGTGATCGTCGGCAGTTTCTTGCTTTCGTTCATCAACGGTTTCTTGCTGCCCCAGTCGACCAATTTAGCGCACGGGGTCGGGTTAAACCTCGACTTTACGAACTATCGTTTCTTCTTGTACGGCGCGATCTTGGTCGGAATGATGTTGTTCCGGCCTGAAGGGTTGATTCCCAGCCGGCAGCGCCGCGCCGAACTCCGGGTCGCGCTAGCCGATGCCGGGGTTGCGGCCCAAGAACAGACCGAATATGAAGGGCCGGCGCGCGCGTGAGCCTTTTCGTCATCACGAACCTGCGTAAAACGTTCGGCGGCCTCGTGGCGCTGAACGATTTGTCGTTTTCGGTCGAAGCCGGCAGCATCGTCGCCATGATCGGTCCCAACGGCGCCGGTAAGTCGACGGTCTTCAACCTGATCACGGGCATCTACCGGCTGACGAGCGGCTCGCTCGACTTCGAGGGGCGCTCGCTCTGCGGGCTACGGACCGACGAGATCACGGCGCTGGGAATCGCGCGAACCTTTCAGAACATCCGGCTGTTCGCGTTCATGTCGGCCCTAGACAACGTGATGACCGGACGGCATGCCCGGATGCGAGCCAACCTCGTCGATTCGCTGGTCCACACCCCGCGGCAGCGCTCCGAAGAGCGCGCGACGCTCGAACGCGCTCGCGAGCTCTTGCGCTTTGTCGGATTGGAGGATTCGGCTCACGAGTATGCCCGCAACCTGTCCTACGGTCACCAACGACGGCTCGAAATTGCGCGCGCCCTCGCGACCGACCCCAAGCTGCTGCTGCTCGACGAGCCGGCGGCCGGGATGAACCCACGCGAGAAGGACGATCTCGTCGCGCTGATCGAGCGCATCCGCCGGAGCGGGGTCACGATCTTTCT
>DHWK01000104.1:0-1771 GCA_002413145.1 bacterium UBP12_UBA5184 | reverse complement strand
CCGCCCGACGTCATCCGCAACGACGAGCGCGTCATCGAAGCGTACCTCGGCCGCGCCGACGGAGCGGCTTGATGGTCTTACTCGATGTCGAGAAACTGGACGCGCAGTACGGACGCATCCGGGCGCTCGACGGCGTCAGCCTTCACGTCCACGAGGGAGAAATCGTCACCTTGATCGGGGCCAACGGCGCCGGCAAGACGACGACGCTGCGCGCGATCAGCGGGCTCATCCGCCCCACGCGCGGCGTCATTCGCTTTGCCGGCGACGATTTGGCGAAGCGCTCGCCCGACGCGATCGTCAGGCTTGGGATCGGTCACTCCCCCGAGGGCCGGCGGGTCTTCGCGCGGATGACGGTCGGCGAGAACCTCGAGCTCGGCGCGTTTTCGCGGACGTCGCGCCACGAGATCGGCGCCGACTTCGAACGGGTGCTGATGACCTTTCCGCGCCTGCGGGAACGCCTGCAACAGAAGGCGGGGACGCTTTCGGGCGGCGAGCAGCAGATGCTGGCGATCGCGCGCGCGCTGATGTCCCGGCCGCGCCTGCTGCTGCTCGACGAGCCGTCGCTCGGGTTGTCGCCGATCTTGGTGCAGACGATCTTCGGCGTCATCCGAGACATCAACGCCGGCGGAACGACGATCCTTTTGATCGAGCAGAACGCGCGCCAAGCCCTGGCGGTAGCGAATCGCGGCTATGTGATGGAGGTGGGAAAGATCGTCTATTCCGATACCGCCTCGAACTTGATGGCCAGCGAAGCCGTGCGCGCCGCCTATCTCGGAGGCGCCGCTTAAAAAACCGGTGCCGCCCGCCGAAGATCACCATGTCGAGCGACATCGCGCCAAACAGTCGTACGGGCCAGCGTAACGAGTGCGTCGGTGCGGTCGCCGATCGCGGTCGATCTTTCGGGGACTGGACGACGACCTATCGAACGGGTCGATCGACCGGAGCATCATGGGATGACGAGCCTGACGCGTAGCGAAGGAGAGCTTGTGTTCGTGTTCGGGTCTTTTCCGTTTGCGGCGCTCTTCGCCGTCGCGCTCGCCGATGTTCGCGTTACGACGCTTGCCGGCGACGGGGCGGCCGGGATCGTCGACGGTCCGGCGGCACACGCGGAATTCGTGATGCCGAGTGGTGTTGCGTGGGGTCCCGAGGGCGAATTATACGTTGCCGACAGCGCGGGTCAGCGCATTCGTATCGTCGCGCGCGGTTTCGTGAGCACGCTCGCCGGCGGCGGCGAACTGCTCGCCGATGGCGAGCATGTCGCCGGCGGCTTTCGCGACGGTGTCGCAAGGGATGCGCGCTTCAACCGCCCATTCGGCGTCGCCGTCGGGCCCGATCGCGCGGTCTATGTCGCAGACGAGTTTAACCATTGCATCCGTCAGGTCGCCGGCGGGCGCGTCACGACGTTCGCCGGTTCGCAGGAGCGCAAGGGGAGCGTTGACGGACCGCGCGATCGCGCATCGTTTTCCGCGCCGAAGGCACTCGCGTTCGACGGCGACGGCAATCTGTACGTCGCTGACTTCAACGTCGGGGTGCGAATGATCGCACGCGACGGGTCGGTGACGACCTTGCCTGCCTCCGGTCCGAAGACGGTGATGGGCGTCGCCGCGTTCGGGCGCGGTCCCTCGCTCGTCGTCTACGCCGCGGAGCTCGCTGGGCTCGCGATCTACAGCGGCAAGGCGCATACGGCGCAATATATTAGTGGACCCGTCGAGTCCAGCCGGCCGCTTGGCTTTCCGTATGGCGTCGCCGCGATCGACGAACAGCAAGCGCT
>DHWK01000118.1:6265-6464 GCA_002413145.1 bacterium UBP12_UBA5184 | reverse complement strand
CGTAATTTGGGACCCCGCCCGCCAGAAAAGCGACCGAATAGGCCAGCATGTAGATGCGAGAATGGTCGGCGACCGGCGTCAGCGCGAAGATGAACGTGAAGATCGCGAGGTTGAGCGCGAAGCCCGAGGCCCCGACGATTCCGAACTTGACGAACTGTCGCACGCCGCGCCGCTGCGTGATGCGCTGCATCAGCTGCGG
>DHWK01000118.1:5762-6115 GCA_002413145.1 bacterium UBP12_UBA5184 | reverse complement strand
CCATAGGGCCAGCACCGTGAACATCGGGAAGAGCACCAGCGCGAAGCGCGGCATGCTCATCAAGCTCGAGGTGCAGAGCGGCACCAAGATCGAGAGTGCGAGATAGGCCGAGAAGGACGGGCGCAGGCGTCGAAAGCCCGCGATCGTGAGGGCGATCATGAGGGCCGTAAAGGCGAGTTCGATCGCCTGGCCGGCGACCGTCTGCGGCGTGTGCGACTCCAACATCAACGAGACGCTATGCCACACGCTCACCCAGGGCGGCGCGAGATGACGGTTCCAGTGCGCCTGGACGTGCGAGAAGTAGAGCGGGTCGCCGCGCAAAATCCACAGGACGGCCATATAGAGAGCGAGGC
>DHWK01000118.1:491-5636 GCA_002413145.1 bacterium UBP12_UBA5184 | reverse complement strand
GGCCATATAGAGAGCGAGGCCGAGGCCGATCGCGAGCCCGCCGGCGACGACGCGAATCGACCGCGCGCGGCCCGCGAAAGGGTGCCGCCACGAGCCCGCGCCGCTCGGCGTGAACACTTCGATGACGTAGGGGACGAATAACAAGACCCCTTCGACGCGCGTCAAGGCCGCCAGACCGCCGAAGATGCCGGCCGCGAGCCACTTGTGCTCGCGGATATAGTAGAACGAGGCGACGGTCAGCGCAAAGAACAACGCCTCGGTGTAGACGGCCGAGAAGAAGATCGCGGTCGGAAAGATCGAGACGTAGAAAATCGCTCGGTGTGCGACGACGCGATTGTATTGGTGTTCGACCAGTTTATAGAAGAAGAGCAATCCGAAGAGGAATGCGACGTTGGAGATGATGAGGCCGGCGACCAAGTAGTTCCCGATGAGCCCACCGACGACGCGGATGAGGAGAGGATAGAGCGGGAAGAACGCCATCTCTGTTCCGTAGTAGCCGCGTTCTGCGATGGCGAGGTAGTGGACCGCGTCCCAGCGCCCCCAAACCGCCAGCAGCGGATTGCTGGAGACCGAGATGTGCGCTCCGGCGCGCTGCCCGATGATCACCGACGCGAGTTCGGCGATGAGGATGATCGGAAGGCGCGTCGTGACGAAGGTGCCGAGGACGTCGCGGACGGTGTGCACGAAACGCGAGGCGACCAGCAGTTTCGCGAGCGACCAGAGCGCGAGCGCGACGAATGCCATGCGCGAGGGACTGCCGATCCACACCGGCATTACGAGACCGAGCGGATAGGTGGCGAGGAATGCCCACGAGACGGCGTCCCATTGCATCGCGCTCACGACGTCGATCCCGGCGCGGCGCGCGAAGTAGTGACCGTAGCCGTACCAGGCGGCCGCGGCCAGCACGACGCCGAGCGTGAGCGAGCCGAGGAAGGCCGGTTCTCCCGATCCGACATGCAGACGCGTGATCGCGGCGTACCACAGCAAAAGACCGAGTGAGAGGCCGCCGAGCACCACGAGCCCAATTGCGAGCGGGCCACACGCGCTGAAGGTCTCGCTTACGGTCGAGAACCGGAGGCGGCGCTCGTCAATTGCGGCTTGGGCGGACATCGGCGGTCCCTGGTGTTCGCGGCAAACGGGGGCAGCCCCCCGGCCGAACGAAACGCCGGAGCTGGCCGTAGTGTCTAGGTGTTGGAGAGAACGTGAAAACCGAGCAGTACGATCTCGTTATCGTCGGCGCGGGTTCCGGCGGTTACGCCGCAGCCCGAACGGCACGCGATTTGGGCGCGAGCGTCGCGATGGTCGACCCCGGGCCGCTCGGCGGCTTGTGCATCCTGCGCGGCTGCATGCCCTCGAAAACGTTGCTCGCGACCAGCGACCGCGCGCAGGAAGTCCGCGAGGCCGGCGAGCTGGGCGTGCGGGCCGCGGTCCCGTCGATCGATTTACCGTTCGTCATGGCGCGCAAGCGCGAGGTCATCGGGGGTTTTACGGATTACCGGGTCGAGGCGCTGCGGTCGTTTCCTTTATATGAAGGTGCGGCGCGCTTTGTCTCGCCGACCCAGGTCCTGGTCGGCGACGACCTCAGGCTGGAAGGGAAGTCGTTCGTCGTCGCCACGGGCAGCATCGTCGCGCCGCCGGCGCTGATCGGCCTCGCGCAGGCAGGCTACATCGACAGCGACGAGGCCCTCGAGATCGCCTCTCTGCCCGCGTCGCTGATCGTCCTGGGCGGGGGTTACGTCGCGACCGAGCTCGGCCAGTTCTTCGCGCGGCTCGGCGTTCGCACGACGATGATCATCCGCGCCAAACACCTGCTCTCGCACGAGGATCGCGACGTCGGCGAATCGCTCACCGACGCATTTCGCGACGAAGGCATTACCGTCGAAACCGAGGCGAGGCTCTCGCACGTCGAGGTTCGCGCCGCCCGGAAGGTCGTTGTGTTCCACCAAAACGGCGAAGCACGCTCGGTTGCCGCCGACGAGATTTTCTACGCCCTCGGTCGCGTCCCGAACGTCGCGAACCTTGGTCTGGATGCGGCCGGCGTGAAGCACCACGCGATCAGCGGGATCGAGATCGGCGCCGACATTCGGACCTCGAATCCGCGGATCTTCGCCGTCGGCGACGTGACGGGCAGTTTCGCACTCGTGCACGTCGCGATCCATCAAGGCGAGATCGCGGCCCGCAACGCGATCCTGGGGGCGTCGGAGAGAGCCGACTACTGGCTCTGGGGGACGCACACCGTCTTTACCGATCCGCAGGTCGCGATCGCCGGCTGGAGCGAGAAGGATTTAATCCGTAAAGGTATCCCATATCTTGCGGGGACCTATCTCTTCAGCGATCACGGTAAGGCGATCTCGATCGGCAAGACGAAAGGTTTCGTGAAGATGCTGGCGTCGCCCGACGATGGAAAGATTTTGGGCGCCGCGATCGTCGGCGCCGAAGCCTCAGATCTCATCCACGAGACGATCGTCGCGATGCACTTCGGCGCGACCGTATACGATTTTGTGAAGATCCCGCACCTCCATCCGACGCTGGCCGAAATCCTCACCTACCCCGCCGAAGAGATCGCGGCGCAGCGGGACGTCGGCGCGCCGGCACGAGTCGCGGCGGTCATTTGAAGCTCGCGATCGTTCAGTTCAAGCCGCGCAAGGGCGACGTCGAAGCGAACCTCGCCGCGCTCGGCGACGTCTTGGCGCAGTTGGCCGGCGAAGAAAAACCGTACGATCTCGTGATCTTCCCCGAGGCGGCGCTGACTGGGTACTTCTTGGAGGGCGCGGTTTACGAACTCGCCTTGACGGCGGCCGATTTGGCCGCGCGGCTCGCGCGCCTGTGGCGCGAGCGCGCCGGTACGAAGGCCGGCCCGCTCGACCTCGCCCTCGGCTTCTTCGAGAACGCCGGGGGGACGTATCACAACTCGGCGCTCTATCTGCACGTCGATGGAGAGCGCCACGAGATCGTCCACGTCCATCGCAAGCTGTTCTTGCCGACCTACGGCGTCTTCGATGAAGAGCGCTTTCTCTCGCGCGGACGGCGCCTGCAAGCCTTCGAGACGCGCTTCGGCCGGATGGCGCTCTTGATCTGCGAGGACATGTGGCACGCCTTGATGCCGACCATCGCCGCCATAAAGGGCGCGCGCGCCCTGATCGTCCCGAGTGCGTCGCCCGGGCGCGGCATCGAGGGCGGCGACGGCGAGCTCGACAGCGTACGGTATTGGCGCGAACTCTTGCATGCCAGCGCCGTCGAGCACGGCGTGTTCATCTTTTATGCGGGGCTCGTCGGCTTCGAGGGCGGCAAAGGGATGACGGGTTCGTCACGCGTGGTCGACCCGCGCGGCGAGACGCTGGCCGAAGCCCCGGCGCTCGGGGCGTGTATCGTTCGCGCCGAAATCGACTTCGCCGAAGTCGATCTGGCGCGCGCGAGCCTTCCGCTGCTCGGCGATCTGGGTGCGGTGCTCCCCGATCTCCTGAGCGACGACGAGCTCTTGCCGGCGATGGCGCGCGAATTGCGACCGTGAACGTCGCGACGCTGCCCGTCATCGATGCCGCCCCGGGCGTTCCGTCGCTCGGAATCGACTGCGCGCTGACCGCCGCCTGGCTCGAAGCCTTCCTGTATGACGAGCTTGTCGAGCGGCGCGGTTTGAAGAACGCGGTCGTCGGTCTTTCGGGAGGGGTCGACTCGGCCGTGACGGCGTTTCTCTGCGCGCGGGCGCTGGGACCCGAGGGGGTCTGGACGATTCGCATGCCCTACAAAGCGTCGAGCGCCGCGAGTCTCTCGGACGCCGAGCTGGTCATCGACGCGCTCGGTTGCAACGCGCGCACGATCGACATCAGCGGCGCCGTCGACGGATATTTGCAGCACGAGCCGGATGCCGATCCGCGGCGGCGCGGCAACATCATGGCGCGCACGCGTATGATCGTGCTGTTCGATCAGTCGGCCAAACTCGACGGCCTTCCGATCGGCACCGGCAACAAGACCGAACGGCTTTTGGGTTACTTCACCTGGCATGCCGACGATTCGCCGCCGCTCAATCCGCTGGGCGATCTCTTCAAAACGCAGGTCTGGGCGCTGGCGCGCTATCTGGGCGTCCCCCGTTCGATCGTCGACAAGGCGCCGAGCGCCGACCTCGAGGCCGACCAGACCGACGAAGGCGATCTGGGGATCACCTACGCGAAGGCCGACGCCATCCTTTCGCTGATGTTGCTCGGCTACGATAACGCGCGCATCTGCGCGCGCGGCTTCACGCCCGACGAAGCGAGCCTCGTCCGGCGGCGCGTCGATGGGACGCATTGGAAACGCCATCTGCCGACGACCGCAATGCTCTCGAACACGGCGATCAACGAGTTCTATCTCCGGCCCGTGGATTACTGATGAGCGACGAGTTCGACGCGACCGAATATCCGTTCATTTTTTTCCCGGTCGGCCTCAATTTAAAGGGCAGGCGTTGCGTCGTGATCGGCGAGGATCGCGAGGCGCGCGAGAAGGCGGCGGCGCTGGAAGACGTGGGAGCGCTCGTCGAACGTATCGCGAAGCCGGAGGCGGTCCGAGAAGAAGACGTCCGCGATGCATTCTTGGTCGTCAGCACGCCGCAGGACGAGGGATTGTCGGCGCGCTTGCGGACGCTCGCCGACCGGCACCGCTTTCTATATAGCGCGATCGATCAGCCGCGGCACGGTTTCGTCGCGATGCAAGCGATCGCGAAGGCCGGCCCGGTGCGCATCGCCGTTTCGACCGGCGGAGTTTCGCCGCGCGTCGGCGCAGCCTTCCGGGCCGCGTTGCAGTCCGCGCTCGACGCGACCTTCGTGCGCTTCATCGAATGTCTGAACGCGCAGCGCGAGCGCAACCGGCGTGAACTCACCGAATCCGAAGAGCGGCGCGGCGCGATGCGCGGCGCCGCCGAGGGATTCGAGGTCGAGATTTCCTTGAAGTATCCGGACTGGTTCGACGAACGTGGCTAGCGTCGAGATCGTGACCGTCGGGACCGAGATCATACTCGGGCATCTGGTCGATACGAATAGCCGCGAGATCGCCCTGGCGCTCTCCGAGCACGGCGTCGACGTCTATCAATTGCATTCCGTCGGCGACAACGCCGCGCGTTTGGCGGCGGCGTTACGCGCCGCGCTGGAGCGCGCCGACGGCGTCATCACGACC
>DHWK01000118.1:0-425 GCA_002413145.1 bacterium UBP12_UBA5184 | reverse complement strand
CATCACGACCGGCGGCCTCGGCCCGACGGTCGACGATCTCACCAAGGAGGCCGTCGCGGCAACCGTCGGGACGGCACTCGAATTGCACGAACCCTCGCTGCGCGCGATCGAGCGACGCTTCGCCGCGCTCGGGCGAACTTCGCCGATCGGCGAGAACAATCGGCGTCAGGCGATCCTGCCGCGCGGCTGCGTC
Organism: bacterium UBP12_UBA5184; assembly: GCA_002413145.1. Lineage (GTDB taxonomy): Bacteria > Vulcanimicrobiota > Vulcanimicrobiia > Vulcanimicrobiales > Vulcanimicrobiaceae > Zemelea. The sequence continues at coordinate 232 of DHWK01000118.1, read as the reverse complement.
GTCTTGGACAATCCCAACGGAACGGCGCCCGGCTTCATCGCACTGCGGGCCGACGGAAAATTCGTCGCCTGCCTGCCGGGCGTGCCGCGCGAGATGCGCGGGCTCACGAACGACTCGATCCTCCCGATCCTGCGCGAGCGCATCGGCGCCGCGCCGATCGCGATCGTCTCGCGCACGATTCGCACGACGGGTATCGGTGAGTCCGCGCTGGCCGAGCGGGTGGGGGAGCTCG
>DHWK01000028.1:19750-35271 GCA_002413145.1 bacterium UBP12_UBA5184 | reverse complement strand
GGTCTTCGAGACCGGCCTCAAGATCATCGACCTGATCTGCCCGTTCAAGAAGGGCGGCAAGATCGGGATCTTCGGCGGCGCCGGCGTCGGCAAGACCGTGCTCATCCAAGAGCTGATCCGCAACATCGCGCAAGTGCATAAGGGCTTCTCGGTCTTCACCGGCGTCGGCGAACGGACGCGCGAAGGCAACGACCTCTGGCTCGAGATGAAGGAGTCGGGCGTCCTCAAGGCGACGTCCCTCGACTACGGTCAGATGAACGAGCCGCCCGGTGCTCGTCTGCGCGTCGGACTGACCGGCCTCACCGTCGCCGAGTATTTCCGCGACGTNNGGCTCGAGATGAAAGAATCGGGCGTCCTGGCGCAGACGACGCTCGTCTTCGGACAGATGGACGAACCGCCCGGCGTCCGTTTCCGCATCGCGCAGACCGGCGTGACGATGGCCGAATATTTTCGCGACGAGAAAGGCGCCGACGTACTGCTCTTCATCGACAACATCTTCCGCTTCATGCAAGCCGGCTCGGAAGTCTCGGCGCTGATGGGGCGCATGCCGTCGGCGGTCGGTTATCAGCCGACGCTCGCGACAGAGATGGGACGCATCGAAGAGCGCATCACGTCGACTCATAAGGGCTCGATCACCTCGGTGCAAGCCGTCTACGTCCCGGCCGACGACTATACGGACCCCGCCGTCGCGACGACCTTCGGTCATCTCGACGCGACGACGGCGCTCTCGCGCCCGATCTCCGAACTCGGCATCTATCCTGCGGTCGATCCGCTCGCGTCGTCGTCGCGCATCCTCGATCCGCTCATCGTCGGCGACGAACACTACCGCGTCGCACGCGGCGTGCAAGAGACGCTGCAGCGCTACCGCGACCTTCAGGACATCATCGCGATCCTCGGCGTCGAGGAACTCTCCGAGGACGACCGGGTCGCGGTCACGCGCGCGCGCCGCTTGCAGCGTCTCTTCTCGCAGCCGTTCCACGTTGCCGAACAGTTCACGGGGCGCCCTGGAAAATACGTCAAGATCGAAGACACCATCGCCTCCTTCAAGGAAGTCCTCGACGGCAAACTCGACCACGTCCCGGAGCAAGCGTTCTTCTACGCCGGCGGCATCGACGAAGTGAAGGCAGCCGCGGATAAATTGGGCGTGAAAGTTTAGTGGCTCGGCGCTTCGAGAGGTCGCTCTCGCACCTTTACACGCTTCGGCTCACGCGACGTTGCCTCGGCCGGGACGGCGGGCTCGTTCCATCCATGGAACTCGTGCCGCCTCGTTACTGCTTTGTCGCTACGCCCTCCGGGCTGCGCTCGGCGCAGGCGCCCGCCTCGGCAACGTCGCGCAGCCTCGCGTGTCGGGCGCTCGCATGAAAACAGTACCGTTCACGTTGATTACGCCGACGGCGGTCGCCTACGAAGGCGATGCCGAGCTGGTGATCGTCGTCGGGACCGAGGGCGAGGAAGGGATCTTGGCATCGCATGCGCCGTTTCTCACGGCGCTGCGACCGGGGGTCTTGCGGGCCAACGTCGTCGAGGGCGGGGCCTCGAAACGGCTCGAGCTCGCGACCGGCGAGGGCTTCATGCAGGCGCTCCCCGAGCGCGTGACCGTTTTGGTCGACGAGGCCGTCAGCCGCGAGCAAGTCGATCCGGCTGCCGTCCGCGCCGAGCTCGATGCCGCCCTCGAGCGACTGAAGGGCCTCGCATCTCAGACGCCCGAGTACGAGCGCGCCCGCGCGGCCGCCGATTTTGCCGGCGCGAAGCTGACCCTCGCGGGCTAACAGCCGGGCGTCGGGTTGCGTTATCGGAATATGAGACTTGCCATAGCCTCGGCACTCGTTGCCGTCCTGGCGTTTACTCCGCAGTTTGCGAACGCCGCCCTGCCGCCCGTTCCGGGCGTCCCTGTCGAATCCACCTTGAACGTGCAAGGCGACGGCGTCGTCGAGCGCGCTCCCGACGTCGCACGCCTCTCGGCGCAGATCGTTACCAACGACGACAGCGCGACCCTCTCGACCTCGAAAAACAACGACATCTACAATAGGCTGCAAAGCGCCCTTACGCCGCTCGGTATCTCGGGCGACGCGCTTCGCACGGCAGCCTACAACGTCGTCTTCATCCCGCACCCGCCGGCAGGCTTACCGCCGGCGCAGCAGCAAGCGCGCTACGGCTACGTGACGACGCGCTCGCTCGCGCTGACCATCTCCAACCTGCAGAACGTCGGCAAGGCGATCGATGCCGCAACCTCCGCCGGCGTCACCTCCGTCGGTGGCGTGAACTACGATCTGAAGGATCGGAAGTCGGCGTTTCGGGCCGCGCTCGGCGTAGCGATGCTCGATGCGCGCCAGTCGGCGCAGGCCGTCGCCGGCGCCGGAGGGCTAACGCTCGTGCGGATTCGTTCGGTGACGGTCGGCTACCAGTACGTCCCGCTCGTCCAACCCGCGGCGATGATGCGCGCGGCGGCACCCCCGCCGACGCCGACCGACATTCAGCCCGGTGGGCCGATCTCGGTCAGCGCGCACGTCGACGTGACGTTCGCGATCAGGTAACCGCGTCGACGAAGCCGCTCAAACCGACCATCTCGAGCAGGCGCAGCGGAAAACCGCCGCTCGCGGCCCGAACGCGAAAGAGCTTCCCGAGCGCTTTGCGTGCGCGCGCCAGGACGCCGATCGCGGCCGCATCGATGAACGTACACTCGCGCAGGTCGGCGATCAGCGGCGTGCCGATCCGGACTGCGCGCGTGAGCGCCGCTTCCAGCGTCGGCGCCGAGGTGAAGTCCAGCGCTCCGAAGACGTGGACGATTTCGAGCCGGTCGAGACCCTCGGTAACGATCGCCAGAGCGTCGGCACCGGCGAAAGCTTGGTGTCCGTTGGATACCGCGAGTGCCATCGAGCCACGTCCTCACTGCCGTCTTTGACGGTGACAGGATGCTACGCCGATGCGCGCTGACGTTCAAGTTGTGAACCCGCCGCGACTTTCGCCTGGGAAAAGTCCAAGAAATCGGCACGCGGTTCGCGGCGAAATCGGGGTTGTGATTTAGCTGCGTGCGGCGAAGGCGCGAGCCGCTCCCAGGAGCGGGCCTTGGATCTCGTCGAGCGGCTTGTTCCTGAGCAAGAGCATCGGGATTTGGTCGCCGAGGCGAGGGTTGGCGCCGTGAAACCAAGCCCGGGCCGTTTCGCGGTCGGCTAGCGATGCGACCATCGTCGTCAGTTGGAGGGCGAAGCGCAGAACGTGCGGTCGCTGGGGCTCGCGGCCGTTCATCCACTGCTGGACTGCCCGCGTCTCGCCGACCCCGCCGATGACCGCGACCGTCGTCGCTCCGAGCATCTCGGTCAGCTGCCGGACGACTTCGGCGATCCCGATGCTCATCACGTGGTCGTGGGCCTCGAGGTCGTTCCTCAAGGGCTGGGCGTCGAGCTCGTTTTGGCCTTCCGATATATATCCATGGGCGCCAAATACCACCTAGAATCCCAGGCTAAACGCCCTATGGAATGTCGCCCCCGGCGCCCGGCCGACGGGTCCTCGCCGGCTAGGCGGCCGAGCGTTTGCGGCGCGCGGTGCGGCGCGGTTTCTCCTCGCTCTGGCTCGCGCCTTCGCCGCGCCTGCCTTTGCTCTGCTCGAGACTGCGCTGCAAAACGTCCATGAGGTTGACGACTTTGCCGCGACTGGAGGGCTTGATTTTGGCCTTCGGCACCTCTTTGCCGGCGGCGCGCGCCTCGATCATCCCCATCACGTCTTCGCGATACTTGTCGCGAAATTTGGTGACGTCGAACGGCTCGCTCATCGTGTCGATCAACATCTTCGCGACCTTCATCTCATTCGGAGCGGGTTTCTCTTGGCTCGGAAACTCATAGGTGTCTTGCTCGACGATTTCGTCGGCGAAGTGCATCAACTCAAGCACCAGGGCGTCGCCGTTCGGTTTGAGGGCCGCCAGATGTTCCTTCGAACGAATGACGACGCGGGCGATGCCGACCTTGTTCTCGGCGACCAACGCTTCGCGCAGCAGCGCGTAGGCGTGCTTGCCGCGCTTTTCGGGCTCGAGGTAATACGGCCGGTCGTAGTACATCGGATTGATCTCCGAGAGTTCGACGAACTGCACGATGTCGACCGATTGAGTCGCCTCGGGATTGACGCGCTTGAAGTCTTCGTCGCTCAAGGTGACGTACTGGCCCTTTTCGTATTCGTAGCCGCGCTCGATCTCGTCCCAGGCGACGTCCTTGCCGCAGACGCTGCAGGTGCGGACGTTTTGAATCCGTCCTTCGTCTTTCTTGTGCAAGAAATTAAAGCGCAGATCTTTGGTGCGGATCGCCGTCTGCAGTTTGACGGGGATGGTGACGAGTCCGAAGTTGATCGCTCCGGACCAAATCGCATGGGCCACGGTCTAGACTCCTTCGATTCTCAGGCAGGCCAGGTTTTGCGCGCCTTAGCGACCGCGGGTTCGAGCCGCTGCGGTTTCCAGCGGCGGGCGCCCCAGGGGTCGCCTCGCTCGGCGAGCAGGCGGACGGCGTTCTTCAGCGTGAAGCGCGCGAATTCTCCTTCGGTTTCGGCCGCCCGTTTGCGCGACATCGTTTCGATTTCGGACCAGTCGAGGGGCATGGAAACCGGAGCTTTGGTTCGTGCGCGGAGGCTGAATGGCGCCACCATGGTCTTTCCCCGTCCGACCTGGACGTAGTCGAGGTAGACGCTTCCGAACGTACGTTTGGCCGGAATCCGCACCAGGGTCGTGCTCTCCGGATGGCGCCGATGCACTTCTCGCGCGGCGATTTCGGCGAAGCTCTTGGCGATCTCGTAGGTGTACTCGAGTCGCAGCGGGATCGCTACGTGCAGCCCCGAGCCGCCGGAGGATTTCACCAGGGCCGACAGGCCGATCTCAGCCAGGACGTCGCGCAGCGCGAGCGCGGTTTTGGCCAACGTCGCGAGGCTGCAGCCGTCATTCGGGTCGAGATCGAAGAAGATGAAATCGGGTGTGTCGGCCGCATCGGCGCGCGACGTCCAGACGTGCAGGACGATCGTCGCCAGATTTGCGACGTAGACGAGCGTCGCTTCGTCGTTGCAAAGGATGAAGCGCGTGCGAGTCCGCGTCCCGACTGCATTCGCCAGCTCGATCGTCTCGATCCAAGCCGGCAAAAAACGCGGCGCATTCTTTTCGAAGAAGGACGGGCCGTTGATTCCGTCGGGATAGCGTTGTAAGGTCAGCGGCCGGTCGGCGAGATGCGGAAGAATGTACTCGGCCACGCTGCGATAATAGCGAATGAGATCGCCCTTGGTATAACCGTCCTCGGGCCAGAGCGCCTTGTTTTCGTTGGAGATGACGAGCTGCTGCGACCCGACCGTCACGCTCGTGGTGGTGCGGCGGCTCGCGGCGGCACGCTTCATGCGACGTCGGCGGTATGCGCGGGCCGCTCGCGGCCGACCGATCGGGCCGGCTTGTCGACGCGCAGCCCCATGAAAACGGGGTGGCGCATCAGGTCGTCGCGCGTCCACTCGCTGAAACGGATCTCGGCGACGAGTTCGGGCTTCACCCAATGCGCCGGCGTGTCGGTTTTCGGCGGGTTTGCGAAGGGCGCCGTCGCCCGCTCGAACGGTTTAAGCTGCTTGAAGATCTCGCGCAGCTTGTCGGCGTCGAATCCGGTCCCGGCCGACCCGACGTAGACGAATCTCTTCTTCGCGTCGTAGATGCCCAAGAGCAGCGCGCCGAAATATTTTCGGCTGCCGCGCGCCTCGGTCCAGCCGCCGATCACGCATTCTTGCCGCAGGTTGGCCTTGATCTTGAGCCACGCTTTCGAACGCCGGCCTTCGTAGAGCGAGTTGCGACGCTTCGCGATGATCCCCTCGAGATCGCGCTTCGCGGCCAGTTCGAAGAGTTGTTTGCCTTCGCCGACGACGTGCTTGCTGTAGAGGACGGGTCCCTTACCCGTCACGATCGACTCCAGAATCGCCTTGCGTTTCTCGAGCGGCTCCTTGCGTAGATCGCGCCCGTTGCCGTAGAGGAGATCGAAGACCACGAAGGTCACTGCGAAGTTCGATGGGTTGACGCGGCCGAAGCGGTCGAGGCGTTCCTGCAGTGCGCCGAATGACGGGCGTCCGGATTTATCGAGGACGACGATCTCGCCGTCGACGATGACGGGACGCTCTGAAAACGATTCGGCAAGCGAAGCGAATTCCGGAAACTTCGGCGCGAAGTCTTTCCCGTTGCGCGAGACGAGCGCGAGCCTGCCGTCGCGCTCGATCGTCGCTAGCGCCCGGTAACCGTCCCATTTCAGTTCGAACATCCAGTTGGAGTCGTCGAACGGTTTGTCGACCGGCGTCGCCAGCATCGGCTCGACGGCGCGCGGCAAGGCCTGCGCCTTTTTCGCGGCCGACCCGGAACGCTTCGGCGGCGCCTTCTCCGCGGGCCGGTTCGACTGCCAATGCGGGGCGCGCGGGTCGTTCGCGATGTCGGCGAGCGTCCGACCGGATTTTGCCGATTCGGCATGCTCTTCGACGCGCCACTTCGGATCGGCGTTCTCGTCGCGCTCCTTGATGAGGAGCCAGGCGTTCTCTTCGCCGTCGCGGCCTTTGATGCGCACGAGCGCGAAGCCGCCGTGCAGTTTCTTGCCGAAGAGTTCGAACTTGAGCGAGCCTTTCGCGATCTGTTGGGTCGTGCTCGTCCCCTCTTGCAAGCGATACGTCCCGCGATCCCACACGATCACTTCTCCGGCGCCGTAATTGCCTTTCGGGATGATCCCTTCGAAGGTGCGGTAGTCGAAAGGATGATCTTCGACGTGCATCGCGAGCCGTTTCTCGCCGGGATCGAGCGAGGGGCCCTTCGGGACGGCCCACGACTTCAATACGCCGTCGGCCTCCAGGCGAAAATCCCAATGCAAGCGCGTCGCTCGGTGCATTTGAACGACGAAACTCAAGCGCTTCGCCGCGCCGGCTTTCGCGCGGCCGCCCGAGGGTTCGGGCGTGCGCTCGAAATCGCGCATCGCCTGATATTTGGCGAGCGCCCTTTTAGCTACCATGCGGGCCGACTTCAACGCGAACGGGCCGGCACCGCTGGGGCGCCGGCCCGTCGCATCATCAGAGGCTTGAAAGAGCCCTTATTTCGTCGTCGTGGTGGTCGACGAACTGCCGGACGAACCGTTCGTCCCCGAAGACGATCCGCTCGTTCCGTTGCCGGGGTAGCCCGGTTGGGTGATGACGGTCGTACTGTTGGTGCGGGTGGTGTTCCACGGTTGCCAGATGAAGAGCGCGACGAGGGCCGCAACGACGACGATCGCTACGATGGCGAACGTTGCGGTCGAGTTTCCGCCTCCGTCGCTAACCACGACTGGATCTCGCATGTAGAGTTCCTTTCCGATTGGGTGTAGGCTGGTTGCGCCGTTGCGCGCCGGACCCGAGTAAGTGCAAGCGTAGTTTTCCCCGGGCGGCTCGCCCCAAACCCTGAGGGAGAGAAAGTGAGCGGGGCACCGCTCGCTTGCGCTCCGCGCGTTGAGCGTTTAAAGCGGCCGGTAAAACGTCTTCCAGAACCAGATGCCCCACGCACCAGCGAGCATCGACCAGGCGCACAGGCTCGCGCCGATCGGTCCGATGCCGCGCCGCGTCGCAAGCGCCGTCAAGACGAAGAGGAACGGTTCGAAGTCGAGCGCGTGCCGCATCCCGAATTGCGCGAAGCCCCACGTATAGTACAAAAAGCTCGGCGCGGCGACGAGCATCGTCGCGATCCAGAGCGCGGCGACGAGCTTGGGGGGACGGCGTGCGAACAATGCCAGCACGAGTGCCGGGCTCGTCCAGGTGAGCGCGACGCCGCTGTACGTTGGAATCAAATACGGCGCGCGCGCGACGACGTCCGGGAAGCGGACGAAAAATGAATAGAACTGCGTCGGAAGATTCGCGAGGGCGAAGGGCGAACCGAAAGACCTGCCCATCGCGTCTTGCTGGTAGAAGAGCGTGTAGCCGATATCGTTCGGCAACCCCCAGCGCGCTTCGTTGTAGCCGAGCCACAGCAGCGCGCAAGGGAGCAGCGCGAGGGCGTACGTCAGCAGCACGCGGCGCCGTTCCGCCGCCGGCGCCTCGAGGACGAGCAGCGCGCCATAGACCGGGATCGCCATCACCAGCGCGAAGCGCGACTCCATCGCGCAGAAGGCCCAGAGTGCGACCAGCCACGCACGCCGGCGGCCGAGCAGTTCGGCGAGCGCGAGCAGGGTGAAGGCGACCGAGAAGACGTGCGCGATGAACCACACGTCACCGAGGAAAGCGCACCACAGCAAGTCGGTCCCCAGCAGCAAAAACCCGCACAGCCAGAGCCGCGTCACGAACGGGACGGCGAGCCGCCGGAGAATCTCCCAGGCCGCGCCGATCGCGATCGCGCAAAAGACCGCAGCGAAAAGCGTTTGGTTGACCGCGCTACCCCACACGAGCGTCGCCGGCAACATCACGATCGAAGGCATCGGCGCTTCGATCGAATAGCGCCGGCCCTGCCACTCGACGGCGTCGATATGCGGTCCGGGCCAATCGATCCACAGGTGGCCGTGGCGCATCGCGTCGGCCAACAGCGCGTAGTTGTTGTAGACCGTCGGATGGAGGTGCCCGATCAGCGCACACAAGACGAAGGTCAGCGCACCCGCCAGCAGCGCGCCCTTCATTTCGGGAGAATTCGCACGATCGTCGGATCGTTCCAGATTTGCCGCACGCGGAAGTCGGGGTCGGCGTACCCCTGATTGACGAGATAGATCGGACGCCTCTGCAGCCACGCCGGATAGAAGCCCTTGTGGTCGGTCGAAAAGCCGATCACGACGATCCGGTCGCCGAGCCGCCGTTCGACGTAGGCGGCATAGCCGAGCGCCGTTCCGTAGCCCCAGTGCGCGATGAGGATGGCGTTCGGCGGTGTGTGTGCGATGACGCCGTCGACGAGATGCGTCGCGGCGGCGTCGCTCCGGCCGGCAAAGTCCGAAGTGTTGACGGCGAACAGACGGATGCCGAGCCCGAGCATCACGAGCAACGCCAGACCGTCGCTGAGCAGGTCGTCGCGGCGCAGGTAGGCGGCGAGGATGCGCGAGACGCCGACGGCCGTCAGGACGGCCATCAGCCAGAACGCGGTCAGCAGGTAGCGATCTTGGTCGGCTTCGGTATAGAGCAGACCGAACGGAATGCAGGGAGTACAGGCGGCGACGAGCCCCAGGGTCAAGCGCCAATCCTGGCGCGCCAAGAGCGCGAGCCCGAGCACGGCGAAGACGAGGGCGGTGAATCCGAATTCGTGCAGCGCCGAGGTGCCGAAGCGCTGCACGACCGCTTGAACGTTGGCGAGATGGAACATCGCCGCAAAACCGGCGCCGACCGGGCTCGATTCACCGCCGCCCATATAGCGCAAGAAAGCGTCGAGCGTCGCGGGATGCTGATCGTCCCAGAACGGGCGGCCCGGCGGCATGCCGAGCGACAGCGTCGGGTCGACGCGGTGGGCGTAGAGATACGCACTGCGCAGCGGGATGAGCAGATAGAGCAGACATGGCAGGACGAGGTGTCCGGTCGCGTGCAACAGCGTCCGCAGAGGCACCGCCCGAATACGCGGAAACAGCAAGAACGCTAGGCCCGGCGCGGCCAGGATGGCGAGCCCGTGCGTCGCGAGCGCCAAACCATAGGCGAGCGCGGCGGCGAGCAGCGCGCGCTCTTCGCCGGTGCGCCGCCAGCGGACGACCAGCCACAACGTCAACGCGACGAACGCGAGCAAGACGGCGTGAACTTCCGCGCGCGCGGCGCGCGTCCAAACGATGTCGCCGACGCCGAAGGCGATCGCCCCGAGGGCGCCGAGCCAACGTTTGCCTTCGATCTCGTTGACGGTTGCATAGACGCACCAGGCGGCCAGCGCCATCGCCGCAGCGCTCATGACGTTGGTTCGCCACGCGACGCTGCCGAAGGGAATGAGATGGTCGGCGAGCCAGCCCGCCAGGACGTAGACCGGAAAGCCGGTCGGATGCGGGATGCCCAGAATGTACGGCACCGTCTGCATCTCGCCGATATCCCAGAAGCCTTGCGACTGGGGCGACGAGGCGACGTAAATTGCGAGCGGAGCGAGGAAGGCGATCGCCGACGCGGACGGCACGCCGCGCGCCAAATGAGGCCAGGTGAAGCTGCGGGACAGAGACAACGTTCGGCAGTTATCTCCGTGCAAGCCAACCGCCTCTCCGCGCGCGTCGTCGTCGCAGAGCCGTTTTCCGAAACCGGTCTCGCGGTGCTGCGCGAGCGCGGAATTGAGATCGTGTCGTGTATCGGCAAGTCGCGCCGCGAACTCTGCGACGCGCTCGCCGAAGCCGACGGTCTCGTCGTGCGTTCCGAAACGAAGGTCGATCGCGAGTTGCTCGCCGCCGGACCGCGCTTGACCGTCGTCGCGCGCGCCGGGGTCGGCGTCGACACGATCGACGTCGTCGCCGCGACCGAGGCCGGCATCGTCGTCCTCAACACGCCCGGCGCGAACACGCTCGCGGCGGCCGAATTGACGATCGCGCTGATGCTTGCGCTCGTTCGTCGCATCCCCGCGGCAGCCGCGTCGGCGCGAGCGGGGGAATGGGATCGACGCCGCTTCCTCGGATCGGAGCTGTCGGGAAAGACGCTCGGTCTAGTGGGACTCGGGCGCATCGGAGGCGCCGTCGCGACCCGAGCGGCGGCGTTTGGGATGCGTCTCGTCGGGTGGGATCCCTACCTCTCGCCCGCGCGCGCGGAGTCGCTCGGGGTCGCGGCGCTCGCACTCGAAGCGCTGCTCGCGGAGTCCGACGTCGTCAGTCTGCACGTCCCGCTCAACGCGCAGACCAGCGGAATGATCGACGCCGCGAAGCTCGCACTGATGAAACCAAGCGCGTACCTGATTAATTCGTCGCGCGGAGGCGCCGTCGACGAAGCGGCGCTGCTCGAGGCGCTCGATACCGGCCGCATCGCCGGCGCCGCGCTCGACGTCTTCGCCGAAGAGCCGCCACCGCGCGACGGCGCCGGCGCGCGCTTGCTGCGCCATCCCAAGGTCGTCGCGACGCCGCATCTGGGCGGCTCGACGCGCGAAGCCGCCGAGCGGATCGCCGTCGAGCTCGCGCGCGATCTTGCGAGCGTCTTGTTCGGCGGGACGGCCGCCGGCGCGGTGAACGCCCCGGTCGCCGGCGGAGCGGAGGGCGAAGCGCTGCTGCCGTTCGTCGATCTCGCGCACCGCCTCGGCCGGCTCTATCCACAGCTCGCGGAGGCGGCGGCGCTGCCGCATTTCGCGCTCGTGATGGAGGGTCAGCTCGCGGGACTCGAGGCCGCGCCGCTGGTCAACGCGTTCTTGACGGGCTTACTTCAAGCGACGACCGAGCGGCGCGTCTCGATCGTCAACGCGCGTGCCGTCGCCGAGGAACTGGGGATTCGCGTCGAGGTGCGCGGCGAAGAACGGCGCGGTCCCTTCGCCTCTGCGCTGCGCGTGACCGGCGGCGCGACCTCGCTTGCGGGTACGGCCGGCGCGTCGGGACCGCGCATCGTGGAGATGGACGGTTTCGAGATGGATGCAATTCCGAGCGGCTCGCTGCTCTTGACGCGCCATCCCGACGTCCCCGGGATGATCGGAAAGGTCGGAACGATCTTGGGCGAGGCGCAGATCAACGTCTCGACGATGCAGGTCTCGCGCCGCAACGCCGGCGGGGAAGCGATTATGGTGCTCTCGACCGATCGTCCCGCCGACGCCGCAACGCTCGGGCGCTTGCGTTCGATCGGCGGCGTGCGCAGCGTCAAGTCCCTCTCGCTCGACACGTGATCTTTCTGGCTCGGCACGGCGAGACTGCCTGGAATCTCACCGGACGCTACCAAGGCCGTCTCGAGTCGGCGCTCTCAGGGCTGGGCGTGCGGCAAGGTTTCGCGCTGGCGGAGTATTTCTTCAGACGCTCGATGCGCGGCGACGCCGTTCCCTCCCGCGCGATCTCGAGCCCGCTCTTACGGTGCACTGCGACGGCCCGTTTCGTGACGAGCCGTCTCGGGATACCGCTCGAGACCGACGGACGGCTGATCGAGATCGCGCACGGTACCTGGGAAGGCCGCTACCGCGACGAGATCGCCGAGAACGATTCCGATCGGTATAGGCTGTGGCGACAAGATCCGGCGCACGTCTCCTTCGAGCAGGGCGAGACGCTCGCCGACGTGCGCGATCGTTGGCGCTCGTTCGCAAAGGCGCTCGCGGGCGAGGCGGGCGATTTCCTCATCGTGACGCACGACGCCGTCGTGCGTTGCGCGCTCCTCGACGTCACGGGCCGGCCGCTCGACGAGTTGTGGCGCCCCAGCGTCGAGAACGCCGGCTTCGCGCGCATCCAGAACGATGGGGTGACGCTGCACGTCGTCGAAGAGTGCGTGGTATCGCACTTGAGCGGCGTGCGCTCCTCGCTCGCCGGCCAAGCCCTATAGCAAGATGCGCCGGGCCTTAGGGTGCGAGCGGGACTTCGGTCGCGAGCGAACGCGGCTGAGCGAAGGTGGCTTCGGGCAGCGCATCGGGGAAGCGGTACCTCGACCAGCGAATGCGTTCGCGCGCGTCGGTCTTGCCGGCACGCGCCGAGACCGAGACCTCGCGCGCGACCCAGTACCGGCGGCTGGGCCCGAACGTGATGCGCCCTTTACCTTTGAGCGTAGCCGACGCGCTGCTGAACGTGATGACCAGCGGGAGGTAGCGTTCGGCGTCGATCAGCACGTCGCTGGTGGCGAACGCCGCGGCGGCGACCGCGGTGGTGCGAAAAGCGAAGACGGTCCGGCCGAGCGCAATCCGTTTTCCCGTATAGACGAAGACGTAGTCGGCGGGCTTCGGCGCCAGCGCCAAGACGTCGTATTTGTAGGCGCGGTGGGAGACGACGCGCACCGCCGGGACCTTGAGCGAGATGCCGTCGGCGATCAGCGTCTCGTCGCGTTCGCGCAAGCCGCTGCGATAGATGCGGTGCGTTTCTTCGAGTGGATGGAGGCCCGACTGCTCGACCGAATATTCGAAGATCATCGCTTTCGGGCGGTCGAGCTTTGCGAGCGCGTCGGCGTAGCGCTCCATGACGGTCGCCGAGAGCGACGGCGTCGTCAACCCCGGCGGGAGCGTTGGGACGGTCGCTTGTGCGCTACACGTCCAGAACGCCAGCACGGCGACGGCGACTCGAACGAGGAGCCGCTTCACCCTGCGAGCGCGTCGCGAATCGCCGCGAGCGCAGCTTCGGCACCGGATGGATTCTTGCCGCCGCCCTGCGCTTGCGCCGATTGTCCGCCGCCTTTGCCGCCGACCAGCGGCGCCGCCAGCTTGACGAGGTTTCCGGCGTGGACGCCTTCCTTCACGAGGTCGTCGCTGAGGCTGACCGAGAGCGAAACCGAGTCGCCGTCGACGCCGGCGAGCGCGATCACGCCGCTGCGCAAGCGCGCGCGGATGGCGTCGCTCAGATGCTTGAGGGTCGCACCGTCCGCCTCGGGGACGACGGCGGCGACGAGGCGCTTCCCGCCGACCTCTTCGGCGCGCTCGAGATAACTCGCGGCGCCGGCAGCGGCCAGCCGCGCCTTGATTTCCGCGAGCGCTTTTTGCAGCGCGCGCACCTCGCTTTGCAGGCGTTCGATGCGTTCTCCGAGTTCGGCGGGTTTGCTCGAGAGCGTCTCCGAGAGCTGCTCGATCAGCGCTTGCTGTTCGAGCGCGTAGGCCTCGGCGGCTTTTGAAACGACCGCTTCGATGCGACGGATTCCGCTCCCGATCGACGATTCGGAGACGATCATGAACATCCCGAGTTCGCCCGTCGTGATCGCGTGCGTCCCGCCGCAGAACTCGACCGCCGGTCCGGCCTGGACGACGCGCACGTTGGCGCCGTATTTTTCGCCCGCCATCGAAAGCGCGCCGGAGGCCGTGGCTTCGGCCGGGGTCATGATCTTCGTAACGAGGTGATGGTCGTCGCGGATCAGCGCGTTGACGCGCGCCACGACGTCGCGCCGCTGCGATGGCGCGAGCGCTCCGGACGGCGAACGAAAATCGAAGCGCATCCGGTCGATTCCGACCCAGGAGCCGGCTTGGACGACGTCGTCGCCGAGGACGTCCTTCAGCGCACGCTGCAAGAGATGGGCGCTGGTGTGATGGCGGCGGATCTCTTGGCGCCACAGCGGATCGACGGCGGCGTGCACGACGTCGCCCGGCAGCATCGCGCCGCCGCGCATGATCCCGCGGTGCGAGATCGCTTCACCGAGCAACTGGGTGTCGAGGACCAAGAAGAGCGCACCGTCGGCGGTCGTGATGACGCCACGGTCGCCGATCTGTCCGCCCTTCTCGGCGTAGAACGACGTTCGATCGAGGACGACGTGCGCTTCGTCGCCGTCGACGATCTCCTCGACCGCCAATCCGGCGCGCACGATCGAGAGGACCGTGCCGTCGGTTTCGAGTCCCTCGTAGCCGGTGTACTCCGAGACGAGCGCCGGCGAGTCGGTCGCCGCGACGACCGCGCGCTTCTTCGCAGAGTCGGCGCGCGCGCGTTCGCGCTGCACGTCCATCGCGCTCTCGAAGCCGCCCAAATCGACCTCGATACCGGCTTCGGCGGCAATCTCGCGCGTCAGCTCGGAAGGAAAGCCGTAGGTGTCGTGCAGCCTGAAGACAGCCTCTCCGTCCAGGTTCGTCCCGCTTCGCTTCGCTGAGTCGAGGAGCGCCGCCAGCATCTCGTTGCCGCGTTCGAGGGTTCGTTCGAAAGCGAGTTCCTCGGCGCCCAGCACCTGTTTGATGCGTGCGACGGCGCCCCGCAGTTCGGGATAGCCCGGCGCCAGGGATTTGACGACGTGCGGGACGAGCGCCGTCAGAAAGCCATTGGGATAGCCGAGCAGTTTGCCGTTGCGAATCGCACGCCGCGCGAGGAAGCGCAGAACGTAGCCGCGATCGGTGTTCGAGGGAAAGACGCCGTCGAAGACCAGAAACGTGACGGCGCGCGCGTGATCGGCGACGATCAGCCTGCGGACCTGCTGCTCGGCCGGTGCGAGCGAAGAACGTCCGAGCGCCGGCTGCGCGGCGACCAAATCGGCGAACAGATCGGTCTCGTACATCGAGAACGTTCCATTTGCGGCCGCAAGCGTGCGTTCCAGACCGGCGCCGGTATCGATCCCTTTGCGCGGCAGATCGTGGAGTTTTCCGTCGGCGGTGCGATTGAACTGTTGAAAGACCAGATTCCAGATTTCGACGAAACGGTTGCCGAGATTGGGGCCGACGTCGGCCGCGCCCGTCGCATACTCGGGGCCCGCGTCGTAAAAGATCTCAGAACACGGTCCGCACGGGCCGGTCGGGCCCATCGTCCAAAAGTTGTCGGCGTCGAAGCGGGTGATCTTTGCGCTCGGCATCCCGATCTCGCGCTGCCACAGTTCGTGCGCTTCGTCGTCATCGACGTGCACCGTAACGAACAGTTTTTCGGCCGGAAGGCGGAGCGCTCCGGTGAGGTATTCCCAGGCCCACACGATCGCTTCACGCTTGCCGTAGTCGCCGAACGAAAAATTGCCGAGCATCTCAAGGAAAGTTCCGTGTCTTCCCGTGCGTCCGACGTTTTCGATGTCGCTCTTGGCGCCGGCGA
>DHWK01000028.1:19423-19647 GCA_002413145.1 bacterium UBP12_UBA5184 | reverse complement strand
GATGTCGCTCTTGGCGCCGGCGACACGCAGGCAGCGCTGCACCGTTACGACGCGTGGTGCGGGCGGCGGGACGTCGCCCAGAAAGGCTGGGACGAACTGTTCCATCCCGGCGATGGTGAAGAGGGTCGTCGACAGCGCGTCGGGGATCAGCGTCGCCGGCGGTACGCTCTTGTGTCCCTTGGCGACGAAAAAGTCGACGAACGAGCGGCGTAGCTCTTGGCTGG
>DHWK01000028.1:18906-19232 GCA_002413145.1 bacterium UBP12_UBA5184 | reverse complement strand
TGGCGTAGCTCTTGGCTGGTCATAGGCCAGCTAGTGGCGCAAGGCGACTGAGATGTTATGCACGGCGGCCGGCTCTCTTTCCGGGCAGGCGCGCCCGACGCCTATCGGTCGCGGGTCAGATCGCGCCCCGTTGCAGCAGCCGCGACTCGATCTCGGCCAGACGCTGCACGTCGTCGCCGAGCGAGCGGACGAGTGCGGTCTGAACACGGCTCCAGCGCGGATACGCTTCGTAGAGCGCGAGCCGGCCGGCGTTCGTGAGCGTGATTTGCCGTCCGCCGGAGCCGCTCGCGCGTCGTTCGAAGGCGATCAGATTCGCTTCGACGAGA
>DHWK01000028.1:17980-18808 GCA_002413145.1 bacterium UBP12_UBA5184 | reverse complement strand
CGAGCCCTCCAAAAGCCGAAGCCGGATCGAGATTCGTCACGCGTGCGACCGCTTCGATGTCGCACGGCACGAGATCGGAGATCGTGTTGAGTAAGAGAAAGTCGCGGGTGACCAGGCCCGTCGGCGAAAGCGCTTCGTCGAAGAGTTCGCCGAAGCGATGCATGAGTCGGCCGCAGAGCGCGTAGAGACAGGCGTTGGGGTCGACCTGAAAGCGGTCCCTCGGTAGCGCCGGCATGGGCTCGAGATTCTGCCTTTGGGTTGCGCGAACCCTATCGTTCGAGTAGGGCTTCCCGCAATTTTTCCAGGGCCTTTTGCTGCAGTCGGGAGACATGCATCTGGGAAACATTGAGCCTTTTGGCGATCTCGGTTTGCGAAACCGATTCGTAGAAACGCAGGAACAGGATGATGCGTTCGCGCCGGGAGAGGACGTCGAACGCCTTTTCGAGGTTCGCGCGGTCCTCGAGATTGGCCAACTCTGGGTCGTGCCGCCCAATGTAGTCGGCCAGCGTCTGCGTGTTCTTGTCGCCGTCGCCGGCGACTTCGCTGTCGAGCGAGAGCAGATTATAGGCTTGCCCGAGTTCTTGGGCTTCGAGAATCTCTTCTTGGGTCGCGCCCAGTTTTTCGGCGAGCTCGCGCACGGTGGGCGAACGACCCAATTCGACCGTCATCTTTTCGAGCGCTCGGTTGACGCTCAGGTTCAACTCCTGGAGGCGGCGCGGGACTTTGACGGCCCAGCCCTTGTCGCGAAAATAACGTTTGATCTCGCCGACGATGGTCGGCGTTGCGTAGGTCGTGAATTCGACGCCGCGGGCGAGGTCGAAGCGATCG
>DHWK01000028.1:15373-17907 GCA_002413145.1 bacterium UBP12_UBA5184 | reverse complement strand
GAAGCGATCGATCGCCTTGATCAAGCCGACGGTGCCGACCTGAATGAGGTCTTCTAGCGCTTCGCCGCGGTTCGCGAACTTGACCGAGAGGTAACGCACGAGATTGAGGTGGGCGACAACGAGCGCGTCGCGCAGCCTCTCGGCATCGGGCAATTTTTGCTTACGCGCAGCCTCAAGCTGCGCGAAGGCTTCCCGCGTCCGCCGGCGGTCCCAGCGCTCTTCGCGTTCGTTCGAGGGCGACTCCATCGACCGGCGTCTGGTTACGAGCCGACGCGCTTGGTCATGACAAGTTCGCCGCCCGATTCACCTTCGGGCGTGTGTTTCACATCGTCCATAAGAGCCTGGATCAGGAAGATGCCGAGGCCCTCGACGGACCCACCGCTCGGCCGGCGCGGGGCCGACTCGGGATGGATTGCGCCATGGTCGC
Source organism: bacterium UBP12_UBA5184 (assembly GCA_002413145.1). Taxonomy (GTDB): domain Bacteria; phylum Vulcanimicrobiota; class Vulcanimicrobiia; order Vulcanimicrobiales; family Vulcanimicrobiaceae; genus Zemelea. The sequence continues at coordinate 17,480 of DHWK01000028.1, read as the reverse complement.
GCACTCGAATGGTCAGGAAGTCGGAACCGGTGTCGCAGGTGATGTCGATGTGCTCCCGCTCGCCGCCCGCCTGGATAACGTACGTGCACGCCTCGGCGATCGCGAGTTTCAGATCTTCGATGTCTTCCACCGTGAACGGCAGGCGGTTCGCGATCGCCGCGACCGTGAGTCGCGCCACTGCGACCCATTCGGCTTTACTCGGTATGCGGAGGTCGACGGTGCCCAGCGATTTCGCCTCGGCCGTCACCTTCGTCACACTAATGCTTTCTGCGCTTCGGTTTCGTCGTCGTAGATGCCGAAGATCTTCACCAAGCCGGTGATGTCGAAAATCTTCCGTATCTGTGGGTTGGTGCAGACCAAGCTCACGGTTCCCCCGTGCTCGCGGACTCGTTTGAGGCCACCGATCAGCACGCCGAGACCGGTGGAATCGATGTAGCGAACCTTTTCGAGATTGATGACGAGGTTGTAGTGGCCTTGGTCGATTAACTCGGTTATTGCGTCCTTGACTTTGGGCGACGTATAGACGTCGATTTCGCCGCCGAGTTCGACGACGTACGCGTCCCCGGATTCGCGAACGTTGACTTTGATGTCCAAGAGATCTCCTAGAGCAAGGGGCGGCGGGTGGGTGTTCTAAACGTGCCGCTCGCCGACCCTATCGGTCAGGTCCGCGGCGGCGTCACTGGCTCGGTTTGAAGCTTCTCGAGATGACGCTCGCAGAAGGTGCCGGAGGTCGTCGCCACTTTGGGGGGAGAGGATCAAGGCCGCCGCGGCCCCGACCACCGCCCCTGCGATGAAGCCCGCCAGAAAGTCGCCGAGATCGACCGGGCGCTCAGCCATTGCCCTCCTCGCCTCCCTCGCGGGGCTTGCGCATCCTCGAGGTAACGCTCGCGAGGGTCGATCCGATGAGATTGGCCGTCTTTGAGGCTCCAGTTGCTACATTTTCGAGTTGCGAGACGACCGCCGCCAAGCGAGCGAGCGTCGTATCGGCAGTATCGGCGATGCCGCCGACATGCGTGAGGGTCGACGCGATAGGAATGGAGATGACGCCGATCTGTTGGTCGACCTCATCGAGGGTCTTACCCAATCGGGTGAAAAGCATACCCGCTCGCAAGCAAGCGACGAAGATTCCCAGGCCGGCGAGGAATGCGCCGAGGCCCACGCCGAGATAGAGCGCGATCGGCCAGGATTGAGCGGTCATAGTTCGGCTCCCTGATTCGAAACGGCGTCACAGACGGATGCGACGGTGTTCGGTAGCATCGTATTGAGTTCGTCCACCTCCTGCCGCCCGGTCAGGCGTCCGAATGAGAATCGGACGGTACCGCGCCGGACCCACTCCGGCGCGCCGAGCGCCGCAAGAACGTGACTCGGCTCGCTCGAGCCGGCGGCGCAGGCGCTTCCGAGCGATACCGCGACGCCCTCGAGGTCGAGCCGAACGAGCAGCGTCTGCGCGTCGGCGCCGGGGAACGCGACGCTCGAGATGCTGGGCAGCCGCGCTGCGCCGGCGCCGTTGATGCGCGCCTGCGAGTTCGACGCGAGAATGCCGGCTTCGAAACGCTGCTGGAGCGCGCGCAGGCGTTGCTCTTCGGCTTCGAGCTCGGCGACGGCGAGTTCGAGCGCCGTCGCGAACCCCACGATGCCGGCGATGTTCTCGGTGCCGGCGCGCAAGCCGGCTTCCTGTCCGCCGCCGAGCACGAGCGGCGCGAGCGGCGTACCGTCGCGCACGTAGAGCATCCCGACCCCTTTTGGCCCGTAGAATTTGTGCGACGCAAGCGTCAACAGATCGATGCCGAGCGTTCGCACGTCGAGCGCGAAACGCCCGGCCGCTTGGACGGCGTCGGTGTGGAAGAGCGCACCGCGCGCGTGCGCCAGCGCCGCGAGTTCGGCGACGGGTTGAATGGTCCCGATCTCATTGTTGGCGAGCATGATGCTGGCCAGCGCCGTCTCGTCGCGCAGCGCGTCCGCGAACGCGCCGGGGTCGACGCGACCGTTCTCGTCGACCGGCAGAATCGTGACCTCGAAGCCGTCCTCCCGCAAACGCTCGACCGCGTGCAGCACGGCGTGATGTTCGATGGCGCTGGTGATAACGTGACGGCGCCGCGCGCGCAAT
>DHWK01000028.1:6878-15217 GCA_002413145.1 bacterium UBP12_UBA5184 | reverse complement strand
ACGCGTTCGCGCGCTTCATCGAGAGCGGCCTTCGCCCGGCGACCCTCGGCGTACGCGGCGCTCGGGTTGAAGCCGAGCGCGCCGAGGTGCGGCAGCATCGCCGCGACGACCTCGGACCTCGCCGGAGTCGTTGCGGCATGGTCGGCGTAGATGCGTCGGCGCGCTCCGTTCATTTCGCTTCTTCGCCGTGTTTGCCGGGCTCGTAGTAGCGATGCTCGGCGACGTTCGGCGGTAAGAACGATTGCTCGGCGTCGTAATCGTCGTGTGAATAGACGTAATCGCGTCCGTAGCCGAGCTGGCGCATGAGTCCGGTCGGCGCGTTGCGCAGATGCAGCGGAACCGGGTCGTTGCGCGTCCCCTCGACGTCGGCGAGTGCGGCGCCATAGGCGCGCCCGACGCTGTTCGACTTCGGCGCCAGCGCGAGATNNCCGTCTCGTGGGCTCGGAGATGTGTATAAGAGACAGGGTGGAGCGGCACCGGATCGGCCCGCGTCCCCTCGATATCCGCGGTCAGGGCAGCTGCGGCACGCTTGATCGAGTCCGACTTCGGCGCCAGCGCGAGATAGAGCGTCGCGTGCGCGAGGGGATAGAACGCTTCGGGCATCCCGACGAAGTGGGAGGCTTGCTGCGCCGCGAGCGCGACCTGCAAACCGCGCGAATCTGCGAGCCCGACGTCTTCCGAGGCGAGGATCACCAAACGGCGCGCGATGAACATGATGTCTTCGCCGGCGTCGAGCATCCGCGCGAGCCAATAGACGGCCGCGTCGGGGTCGCTGCCGCGAACCGATTTGATGAAGGCGCTGATGACGTCGTAATGGTTCTCACCCTTCTTATCGTAAGCGACCATTCGCCGCTGCAGCGCGTCGGAGACGAGCGCGACGTCGATACGCTTGACGCCGCTTTGGTCGGGCTGCGCCGCCGAGGCGGCGAACTCGAGCGTGCTGAGCGCGACCCGTGCGTCGCCGTTGGCGAGCCGAACGAGCGCTGCACGGGCCTCGTCATCCAGGACGATCGACTCCGCGCCGAGGCCGCGCTCTTTGTCGCCGAGTGCCCGCTCCACCAGCTGTGCGATCCGTTCTTCACTGAGCGCGTAAAGGACGAAGACGCGCGTCCGCGAGAGCAACGCCGAGTTCACCTCGAACGACGGGTTTTCGGTCGTCGCGCCGATGAGCGTCACGGTACCGTCCTCGACGTAGGGCAGGATCGCGTCCTGCTGCGCCTTATTGAAACGATGAATTTCGTCGACGAACAAGACCGTTCGCCGGCCGAGGGTGCGCGCGTCTTGCGCTCTTGCGACGACCGCGCGCAGATCGGCGACGCCCGCGCTGACCGCCGAGAGTCCGACGAAGTCGGCGCCGGTCGCGCTCGCAATCACTTCGGCGAGGGTCGTCTTGCCGGTTCCGGGCGGTCCCCACAGGATGAGCGAGGGCACCGTGTCGGTCTCGATCGCGCGGCGCAGCGCCCGGCCCTCGCCGACGATCTGCTCCTGCCCGACGAACTCGTCGAGCGTCGTCGGGCGCATCCGCGCAGCCAGCGGCGCCGGCTGCGCTGCACCTTCGAAGAGTCCGACGCGCTCGCCGCTCCGCTTCGCGCTCACGTCGGGGAACCTAGAGGATGCGACGTTTTTTCGGAGCCGGCGTCTTCGGTGGACCGGGCGCCGGCGTCTCGATCGGAAGGCGAATGAGCGCGGGCTTTCCGCTGATCTGCGACTCGCCCGTTTCGGTATTGTAGTCGACAACGTCGGCGTCCAGGTACTGCTCCTTGTCGCGCAGGTGCACGTTGCCTTCCATGTGCAGCAGGTGCGTTGCGTCGTTCAGGGTCGCGGCATTGGAGGAGCCCTCTCGACCGGCCTGCGTAAAGTGAACGTTGCCGGTCGCGACGTAAACCTTACTCGCACCGTCGGCGTCGAGTTTATCGCAGGTGAGGGTCGACGGTTCTTGCGTCACCTTGGTGACGTCGCCGCCGGATTTGAGCGGCCCGTTCTGGTGCACGATCACGTGCCCCACGGCGTGCATGACCTTTCGCTTCGAGTTGCCGTTCGCGTTGTCGGCGGTGATGTCGGTACCGCTGCGCGTCGCGGTGAAGCGATCGGGGATCGCGTATTCGCCGCTGGTGAAGTTATAGTTGAGATGCTGAAACTGGATATGATCGAAGCCTGAAAAATTGGTCATCATGTTTTGCGCCGACGAGCCCTGGGAACTCGGGGGCGGCGGCTGGGGCCTAGCGACGCGTCGCGGAGCGGTCGTGCCGCGCGGCGCTGGTTTGGCTCCGGCCGAGACCGGTGCGGCATCGCTTGGTACTCCCAGCGCCGCCGCGGCCGCGACGAGCAGAAGAGCGAGCGAGTGGTTTGGGAAGCGTATCTTCATCTATATATAGCGATTTTCGCCGGGCTGCCGAGGCGGGCCCGTCACATCCCGAGCGCCTGGAGAATCGCCGAGTACGGAAGGGTCCCTTCGCGCAGCAATCGAGGTTCGGGTTGGGAGAGGTCGACGACCGTCGATGCGACGCCGACCGGAGCCGGGCCATCGTCGAGCAAGAGATCGGCGCCCGGTACGAGATGCAACGCTTCGCGCCCCGTGTAAGGTTCCGCGCCGGTCTGATTTGCGCTGGTCGCGGCGAGCGGTCCCGCCTGCTCGAGCAACGCTTCACACAGGGCGTGCGCGGGGACGCGCAAGCCGAGCGTCGGCAAACCGTCGACGAGATACGGATCGACGGCGGCGGGACGCGCGACGACGAGCGTCAGCGGGCCTGGCAGGAAACGCCGCGCCAGCGCGACGGCGCGTTCGTCGGCGAGGACGTATGGCATCAGGTCGTCGACGTGGGCGAAGTAGAGCGCCAGCGGCTTTTCGTGCGACCGCCCCTTGAGAGCGTAGATGCGGGCGATTGCGGGCCGGCACGTCGGATCGCAGCCGAGCCCGTACACCGTATCGGTCGGGAAGACGATCACCCCGCCGTCTCTCACCACCGCGCAAGCTTCGTCGAGTTGTTCCGGCCCGACTCTCCGCATTAAAGTGCGAGCTATACTACGCTCTTACTCGCATTCCCGTTCCGATGGCTACGCAAGACAGAGGATCGTCGGCGACGATGACCGGGATGCCGGTGATCTCGCCCAGCAGCGTATCGAGGCCGCGCAGGAGCGCGCCGCCGCCGGTCAAGATGATGCCGCGGTCGATGATGTCTGCGGCGAGTTCGGGCGGCGTTTTCTCCAGCACGGATTTCACCGCTTCGATGATCGACTGCAACGGTTCGGCCAACGCTTCGCGGACCTCTTCGCTCGTGATCTTCACGGTCTTGGGCAAACCATTGATGAGATCGCGGCCACGAATCTCCATGACCATCTCCTGTTCCAGCCGGTACGCCGAGCCGAGCGTAATCTTGATTTCCTCGGCGGTGCGCTCGCCGATCATGAGATTATAGACGCGCCGGATGTGGCGGATGAGCGCTTCGTCGAGTTTGTTGCCCGCGACGCGGATGGACTGCGAGACGACGATGCCGCCGAGCGAGATCACCGCCACGTCGGTCGTGCCCCCGCCGATGTCGACCACCATGTTTCCCGACGGTCCGTCGATCGGCAAGCCGGCGCCGATCGCGGCGGCCATCGGCTCTTCGATGATTTCGACGCTGCGCGCGCCGGCGAGTTTGGCGGCGTCGCGCACCGCGCGCTCCTCGACCGAGGTGATCTCGGCCGGGACGCAGATGACGACCGAGGGTTTCGGTTGGAAGAGCATTTCGAAGAACGAACGGTCGCGCGTCACCTTCTTGATGAAGTAGTGCAGCATCGCTTCGGTGACTTCGAAGTCCGCGATCACGCCGTCGCGCAGGGGGCGGATCGCCTGAATGTTGCTGGGCGTGCGGCCCAGCATCTGGCGCGCCTCTTCGCCGACGGCCAGCGTCTTGTTGGTGCGGACGTCCTTCGCGACCACCGACGGCTCGCGCAAGACGATCCCTTTTCCGCGAACGTAGACCAGCACGTTGGCGGTCCCGAGGTCGATTCCGATATCCATGAGCTTCGTATAGTAGGGCGTCGGCTGGCGACTACCTTCGAGAGCGGCCCGCGGCGGGCCTAACCCACCGCCGGGTTCGCCGCGGTCTCGAACGTCCCGAGCGGTTCGAGCAGCGGCGCGATGCCGCTCGCGCGTTGAACCTGGCCGCCGAGCGTCGAGAGCAAATCCTCGATCCGCTCGTAGCCGCGGTCGATGTATTCGAGGCCGATGATCTCGGTCTCGCCTTGCGCGGCGAGCCCGGCGATCACGAGCGCCGCTCCGGCGCGGATGTCGGGCGCTTCGACCGGCGCGCCGGAGAGCGCGCTTCCTTTGATGAGCGCTTTGTTGTTTTCGACGCGGACGTCGGCGCCCATGCGCGTAAGTTCGTTGACGTAGGAGAAGCGCGCGTTGAAGATCGTCTCCTCGATGACGCTTGTCCCCGGACACGTGCAGAAGAAACTGAGCACCGGCGGCTGAAGATCGGTCGGGAAACCCGGATACGGTGCGGTCAAGATATCGGTGCCGCCCGCGATGCGGTTGGCTTGGACGCGAATCCAGTCGTTGCCGGTCGAAACTTTCACGCCGCACTCACTGAGTTTCAGCACGACGGCGTCGAGATGCTCGGGGGCGCAGCGCGTAACGGTCACGTCGCCGCGCGTCGTCGCGCCCGCCACGAGCAGGGTCCCCGCGACGATGCGATCCGGGATGATCTCATATTCGACGCCGTGCAGCTCGGGGACGCCCTCGACGACGATCGTGTCGCCTCCGTGTCCGGCGATCTTCGCGCCCATCAAGTTGAGGAATTTGGCGAGGTCGATCACCTCGGGCTCCATCGCCGCGTTCTTAATCGTCGTCGTTCCGGTCGTCATGACGGCCGTAAGCATCGCGTTCTTGGTGGCGCCGATGCTGGGCATGCGGAAATCGATCGTGCCGCCGCGCAACTTGCCGCGCTTGGCAACCGCGATGAGGTAGCCGTGCGCGTTCGAGACGGTCGCTCCCAGCGCACGGAAGGCTTGCTCGTGCATGTCGGTGGCGCGGGTTCCGAGGATGCAGCCGCCCGGCAGCGGCACCTCGGCCCGTCCGAAGCGGGCGAGCAGCGGTCCGACGAGATCGAAGGACGCGGCGAGCTTGCGCACCAGGGTGTAGGGCGCCCGGTTCGAGGCGACGTTCGAGGCGTCGATGACGATCGTGTTCGGCCCCTCCGAGTGCAGGCGGGCGCCGAGCGCCTCGAGCAGCGACCACATCACCGAGACGTCGGTGATGCGCGGGACGCGGTGCAAGGTCACGGGGGTCTTCGCCAGCAGCGCCGCCGCCATGATCGGCAGTGCCGCATTTTTCGAGCCGTGCGTCTCGACGCTGCCCTCGAGGGTGTGTCCGCCACGGACGCGCAGCGTCGTCTCCAAACGATCGAGGACGTTCACCCCGCTTCTTTCGGAGGCTCGACCGTCCCGGCCCTGGCCCGCTCCCTATCGGTCGCCGGCGGCTACCCCGCCGGCTCCGCTCGGAAGAGCGGCCTCACGGCGCTGCGCCGCGATGCCGAGCGCCAGCGCGATGAAACAGAAGAATGCCGGGATCGCGGCCGTCCAAGCCGGGCCGTAGATCGCCAGGACCGTCGTCGTCAGCGGCGGCATCAGCACGCCCGAGATCGATTCGAGCGACGAGCCGACGCCCAAGACCGTACCGCGCACGCGCTCGGGCGCCGCGTCCGTCAACAGCGCCGGAAGCATCGCGTTGCTGATCGAGAGCGCGAACGAGAAAATCGGCATCACCAGCGCGAGCGTCGGAACGTTGCGGCAGAACGGCACGATGACGAAAAACGCGCAGGCCGCGAGGAAACCGACGTTCGACGTCTTGCGGTGACCGAGTTGTGGGTCGGCTTCTCGTCGCGGCGTCTTGGGGCCGAGCCGATCCGATATTTTCCCGACGACGCCGAGTTGAAAGAACACGCTGAGCACGCCGAAGGCGGCGAAAAAGAAACTCGTCTGCGACGGTCCGAAACCGAGCAGCGCCTTGAGGACCAGCGCGTAGACCGCGAACCAGCCGTACAGTGCTAGGGAATACGCTAACTTCTGCACGAGAATCGGCGAGACTCGCGGATCGCGCAGAAAGCGAAAGATGTCCCCGAAAGTCGCCGCCGGTCCGGCTTCGGCTTTATCTGCCACATCCTCGGGAAGCCAGAAGATCGTCATCACCAGCGTGACGACTTGCAGTCCGGTCGCGAGCAGGAAGGGCGCGGTATAGCCGTACTGCAGCAGCACGCCGCCCAGCAAGGGTCCAAAGACGAAGCCGGCGCTGAAAGCGGCGCCGACGTACGCGAAGGCGCGCGAACGCTGCTCCGGTTCGACCCGGTCGGCGACGTAGGCTTGCGTCACGCTGATGTTGCCGCCGGAAATCCCCTCGACGACTCGCGCTGCGAAAACCCAAAGGAGGGATGGCGCAAAAGCGAGCATCGCCCAGCCGATGGTCGCTCCGATCTGACTGATGATCAGCACCGTCTTACGACCGATGCGGTCGCTGACGTTGCCCCAGAGCGGCGCCGCGACGAAAGAGCAGAAAGCGAAGGTTGCGAACAGGACGCCGACCATCGTATACGACGCGTGAAAATGCGTCACATAGAACGGCAAGATCGGAATGAGGATCGAGAAGCCGAGGATGTCGACGAACGTGATCCCGAGGATCGGCGCTAGTTTTCTTACCACCCCCGAGCGCCGGCGACGGGGTCCGAACGGCGCATCGCTCCGCCGAGCGCCGCCGTAATGACGAAGTCGCGCAGCGGCTCGGGCAGCCGAGCCAGCAACAAGCGCAGCCGCGCATCGATGCCGACCAGGTATCGCGCCTGCGGACGGTGCGCGGTCAGCGCGCGCTCGATCGCGCGCGCGACGCGCTCGGGCCCGACGCCGCGCAAGTCGTGTTGCTGCGCGCGCCGCATCATCAGCCGAATCGTCGCATCGTAGCCGGCGCGGCGCTCGAGCGGCGCTTCGTCGAGAAGCTTGAGGCTGGCAGCCGTGGAGCGGCGCCAGAGCGGGGTCCCAACGGAGCCCGGCTCGATGACCGAAACCGAGATGCCGAAGGGACGCAACTCCACGCGCAGCGCGTCGCTCGCCGCTTCGAGGGCGAATTTCGAGGCAGCGTACGCGCCGATCAACGGCGCCGCGAGTTTTCCGCTGATCGACGAGACGTTCACGATGCGCCCCCGGCTCTCACGCAACAGCGGCAAGAACGTCTGAATCGTCGCCAGCGCGCCGAAGAAGTTGACCTCGAACTGCTTGCGTATCTCCGCAATCGGGAGCAGTTCGAGCGGACCGGCGAGGGCGGTTCCCGCGTTGTTGACGAGCCCGTCGAGCCGGTACTCGCGCGAACCGTCGATCTTCGCTCGCGCGCGTAACAGCGACGTCGCGTCGGCGACGTCGAGCAGCATCGGCTTGATGTTCCCGGCGCCCTCGCGCAAGAGCGACTCGCCGTCGATCTGACGGCGGATTCCCGCGAACACGATCGTGCCGTTCCGCGCGAGGCGAAGCGCGGTCGCGTACCCGATGCCGCTCGAGGCCCCCGTCACCAGCACCGCACCTTGCCGGCGCAAGGTGGAATCGCTCTCCGGATGGCTCTTTCCATTCGACGTCGCGAGCGCGATCATGCGCCGCTTCCCGCCGGACGCCGCGGGACGAGCACGATCGCGACGTGCGTCATGACGAGGACGTCGTCTTGGTTCAAGGTCATGAGCCTGAAGCGGCAGATGCCGCTCGGTTTCTCGGGACTCGCGCGCATGCTCTCGACCTCGGAGACGACGCGCAGCGTGTCGCCGGGGTAGACGGGTTTGAGCCAGCGCAGCTCGTCGACGCCGAGCCCGATCCCGCCCCGCCTCCCGAAGATCCCGCTCTCGACGATCAGACGCATCGTAAGCGCGGTCGTCTGCCAGCCGCTCGCGACCAGCCGCCCGAACGGCGAGCGTTTCGCCGCCTCCGGATCGAGATGAAAGGGTTGCGGATCGTACTCGCGCGCGAAGCGGACGATTTCGGCTTCACTGAGCGTCCGCGCGCCGGTTTCGAGACGTTCGCCGACCTTCCAGTCTTCAAAATACCGGTCGTCCATCGCGGGCGTCTTGCCCCGCGAGCCTGACGCCTCCTGGCCTGGCTCGCGCGCTCGTTACTGATGATGCGATCGAGCATCGAGATTCGCGCCGCAACCGGTCCAGATGCGCGCGGGGTTGGGCCGGGTGTGAAGGGCGCTCCCGGGCCGGTCGCCGCGGCGATTGCCGTATTCTATATCTTCCTTTGGGCCTCGGCCTACGTCCCGAGCAAGATCGCGGCCGTCGAAACGCCGCCGCTCTGGTTTCTCGCCGCCCGATTCCTCGCTGCGG
>DHWK01000028.1:835-6795 GCA_002413145.1 bacterium UBP12_UBA5184 | reverse complement strand
TGGGCTCATACTAACGATCCTGGCGCTGGCGCTACGCAAACCGCTCCCGAAGAATTGGCGCGGCTGGCTCGCCGCGGGCGCGCTCGGAATCTTCGCCAACGCGTTCTATCTCGGGCTGACCTACACCGCGCTGGAGCGGCTCTCGGCAGGGATGGCGGCGCTCGTTGCCAGCACCAACCCGCTGGTGCTGGGGCTGCTCGCTCCGTATTTCTTACGCGAGCCGCTGACACGCTTCAAGGCGCTCGGCCTGATCCTCGGTTTCGGCGGCGTCGTGTTCGTGATCGTCGCGCGTCACGGTACGCCGTCGGCGCAGCCATTCGACGCAATGCTCGCACTCTTGGGTGTGCTCTCGAGCGTCGTCTCGACGATCCTCTTCAAACGCTTGGCGCTCGATCAGAGTTTGCTTGCAATCAACGCGATTCAGATGTGCGCCGCCGGGCTCGTGCTGATTCCGGTTGCGTACCTGCTCTACGGCGTGCCGCACGTGAGGATCACGGGCGAACTCGAAATCTCGTTCGCCTATCTCGTCGCGATCCTCAGCGTCGGCGCGTCGCTGCTCTGGTTCTGGCTGTTGCGTCACGGCGAAGCGAGCCGCGTGAGCGCCTACTACTATTTAACGCCGGTCTTCGGCCTCGCGCTCGCGGCGCTGCTTCTGCACGAGGCGGTCGGCGTTTCGGATCTCGTCGGTCTGGTCGCAATAGCGGGCGGCATCGCCCTGGTGCAGCGGGCGTGAACGCTCGCGGAATGCGATACGGAATTCCGGCGCTGGTGACCTCGGCCCAGGCCGGTGCGGCGCGCCATCGCGCGTGTTAAGCTAACGACATGACGGCTTTGGTTACCGGAGGATCGCGAGGCATCGGCGAGGCAATCGTCCGGGCCCTACATTCCGCCGGGCACTCCGTCTTCTTCACCTACGCGACTCGACGCGAACGCGCCGAGCGACTGGCGGGCGAACTCGGCGAGCGCGTCGCGTGCGAGCAGTGCGATCTTGCCGAGGCCCAGGCGTTACCGGAACTCGTCGATGAGTGCGTTCGGCGCTTTGGCTCGCTCGACGTCTTGGTCAACAATGCCGCGATCTTCGAAGAGAATCGGTTCGACGTCGACGGCTACGCGCGCTGGCGCGCCGGTTGGGAGCGCACCTTCGCGATCAACCTCTTTGGGGCGGCGAACCTCGTCTGGCTTGCGCTGCGCGCGATGCGGCGCCAAGCGGCGGATGCGCGGGGCGCGCGGGGGCGGATCGTCAACGTCGCGTCGCGTGCGGCCCATCGCGGAGAGCTGAGCCTGGCCGACTACGGCGCGAGCAAAGCGGCGCTGGTCAATCTCACGAAATCGATCGCGCGCGGCTGCGCGAAAGACGGCATCGTCGCGTTCGCGGTCGCGCCGGGATTCATCGAGACCGAGATGGCGCAGGGCGAACTCGAACGTGCTCGCGCCGCCGTCGAAGCCGAGATTCCGTCGGGCCGCATCGGGGCGCCCGACGACGTCGCGCGAATCGTCACGTTCCTCGCCTCCGGTGAAGCCGATTACGCGACCGGGACGACGATCGACGTAAACGGCGCCTCTTACGTTCGGTAACGGTTTGGGACGGAACCGACGCTTCGGGCGCGACGCTTGACGGCGACGCGCGGCCTACGTGCGCTGAGCCAGGGACGCGCGCGAGCTCGGCGAAAATCGGCGCCCTTGCCCTGGTGGCGGAATTGGTAGACGCGCTGGTTTCAGGTACCAGTGGCCGCAAGGCCGTGGGGGTTCGAGTCCCTTCCTGGGCACCAATCCCGATTCGTGGATGTTTTTCTTGCGAATATTTTCAACCGCACTGGCGTCGCTCGCAATCGCGCTTTCGACCGCGTGCAGCAACGACTCCACCTTCGGCCCAACGCCCTGTCCCGCAATCCTGCAAGCTCCGCCGACGTTGTTGTATCCGAAGCCCGGCGCGGCGGCGGTCCCGATCAACGTCGGCGTCGTCATCCTTTCGAATGTAGGACCACTGGGTGGCAGCGTTACCTTGACGACCGCCGGCTCGACCGTCGCAGCGGGTTCGTTTGGCCCCGCGCCCTCACCCTTGCCGAGCGGGGCCGCGACGCCCCAACCTGGTGCGACGGCGCAAGCGGCCTCGATTCCGACGCTGTTTGCAAACAGCTCGTACAGCGTGAACTTCACGGGGAATACCGGCAATGGAACGTCCTGTCCACCGTTGCAGAGCGGCGGTACGCTCGGAACGTTTTCGACCTAGTGTCACACTAGCGCCCAGCTAGCGCGTTAGGACGAGGCCGGCGGCGTCACCACGATCTTCGCTTTCATGAAAGCGTGGTACGTGCACAGGTACTGATACGTCCCAGACTTCTTGAACGTGAACGTCCACTTCTGGCCCTTGTCCATGTTGCCCGAATCGAAGAGCGGCTTCTTGTCGTCACCAAGCGCCCCGGCCGTCACGGTGTGCGCGCTGTCGTCGTCGTTGACGAACGTCACCGTCGTCCCGACCCCAATCGCCAGCTCGAGCGGCTTGTAGGCGAAGTCTTTGGCGTGCACGACGACCGGCGCGCCGGTCGCGGCCGCCGAATCGGCGGCGCCGGCGCCCTGCGGCGCGGGCAGGAGCGTGCAGACCGCAGCGGCGAGCACGGTCGCCACGCACGTGAGCGCGAGCCTCTTCACGACAATCGATCTCCTCAAAGATGCTCCCTGCGAGGGATGCGTCGATATAACGCACAGAGCGTGCCGAAAGATTGTTAAACGCCGATTGGCTTCTCTCTTTTTTGCGGAACCGGCTCGATTTTTCAGGCCGCTTGAACCGCGAAAAGAGGTTCCGCGCTCGGAGCCGAAAGGTCTGTTTCTCGCTTTCCTCCGATTGAAAGGACCGTGCGGATGAAACGACTCTTGATTCTGGCGTCCATTGTCGCGGCCGTCGCGCTGCTCGCTCCGCCGGCCAACGCCGCCGGGTCGCAAGTGTTTGCCCTCACTGCCCAAAACGGGTCGGGCGAAAACGGCGCCGTCATCCTTACGCCGCTCGGCGACAAGACGCGCGTCATGGTCGCCATCGCAAACGCGCCGACCGGCGCGATTCAGCCGGTCCACTTTCATGTCGGGCCTTGCGCGACGCTGAACCCGAAGCCCATGTATCCGCTCAAGAACGTCGACGATGGCATCTCGACGACGATTCTCAACATCCCCATCGACAAACTGGTCGGTCAGGGCCTCGCGGTCAACGTCCACAAGTCAGGCGCGGAGATCGGCGTCTACACGTCCTGCGGCAACATCGGGAAGTAGCGGCAGCCGGCCCCTGAGAACAAAGCTATCGGGCTCTGGGCGACCGGGGCCCGCTTTCCTTTTGGGGCGCGACCTAGAGAGCAGACGGGTTCGGGGGCAGGCGTTAGAATGAATCACAGCATGCCTTCCGCCGAGACGTCTGGTGCCTGAGACCATCGTCCGCGTGACGCTTCCCGAGATGGGGGAGTCGGTCACCGAGGGTTCGATCGTCGAATGGCGCGTCAAGCTGGGGCAATGGATCGACGCCGGCGAGCCGCTCGTCGACGTCACGACCGATAAGGTCGACGTTGAGGTGCCGGCGCCGGCCGCCGGCGTCGTCAAGTCGATCCTTGCGGCGGAAGGCGCGACCGTAGCAATCGGCTCCGACCTCGCCGAGATCGATACCTCGGCCGTCAAACCCGCCGGCGTCAAGGACGGCGGCGGCGCCCCGCCGACCGTCAGTGCGGCGCAGGCGGCGAACGGCCAGCCCAGCGAGGTCGCCTCACAGCGGGCCAAACGCCTCGCCCGGCGCGCCGGCCTCGACCTCAGCGGGGTCCGGGGCACCGGACCCGATGGATTGATTCTGCTCTCCGACGTCGTGCGAGCCGCCGGGGATACGGCGCGCCCGGCGAGCAACGGCGCGACGCCTGCGGCGGCGCCGTCGCCGCCCGCCCCGCCGGCCCCGGCCGACGCGAAGCTCTCGCCGCTAAAGGGCCCCGCGGCCTCGCTCGTCGGCTACATGGAGCAGAGCCTGGCGATTCCGACGGCGACGAGCTTTCGAACGCTGCAGGTCGGCACGCTGGACGCCAAGCGCGCCGAACTGAACGCCGCGCTCGATGCCGCCGGCCGCGACCAGAAGATTTCATTTACGCACCTGATCGCCTACGCGCTGGTCCGAGCCGCCGAAGCCGATCCGGCGATCGTCGCATCGTTTCGAAGGGCCGGCGCGGCGCCGCAGCGCGTCGAGAACGGCATCCATCTCGGCCTCGCCGTCGATGCGCAACGCAAGGACGGCTCGCGCTTCCTGATCGTCCCGGTCATCAAGAACGCCGCGGCGCTCGACTTCGCGGCGTTTCGCGCGCGTTACGAAGAGCTGGTCGCGAGGGCGCGCGACAACAAGCTCGGCGCCGACGATCTGATCGGCGCGAGTTTCACGCTGACCAATCCCGGCGGCATCGGGACCGTCGCCTCGGTGCCACGCTTGATGCCGGGCCAAGGCGCCATCGTCGCAGCCGGCGCGATCGGCTACCCGCCGGGCTTCCGCGATGCGAACGAGGCGTCGCTCAAAGCGCTCGGCGTGCAAAAGATCATGACGCTGACGAGCACCTACGATCATCGCGTGATCCAAGGCGCACAGTCGGGTGAATTTCTCAAACGGGTCGACGAATTGCTGCGCGGCGGCGAGGGCTTTTACGAGAAGATCTTTGCGGGGCTCGGGCTCGCTCCGGGCCGCTCGCTCGAAACCAAGCGGGTCGCGCAAGCGCCGGTCGCCGTCACCGAACAAGCGCCGTCGGCGCCGCGCGAACTCGAGCCGTACTCCGACGAACTGTTGCGCGCGGTCGCGGCGGGGATGGCGATCGTCTCCGCCTATCGTCGTCACGGCCATCTCGCCGCGACGCTCGATCCGCTCGGAACTCAAGCAACCGGCGATCCGGCGCTCGACGTCCGCAGTTACGGGTTGACGCCTTCGATCATGTCGGCGATCCCCGCTTCGGTGCTGCGCACGAAACTGAGGGGCAGCACGCTGGCCGACATCGTCGACGAGCTGCGCCGCACGTACAGTTCGACGATCGCCTACGAGATCGAACACATCGCCAACATCGAGCAGCGCGAGTGGTTGCGCGATTATATCGAGTCGGGAACCCACTTCGTTCCGCTCTCGCCGGAGCGCGCGCGCAACGTGCTGGCGCGGCTGACCAAAGTCGAAACCTTCGAGCGCTTCTTGCGCAAGACGTACATCGGACAGAAGACGTTCTCGATCGAGGGACTCGACGTGACCGTCCCGATGATGGAAGAGATCGCGACCGAACTTGCCGCCGACGGTGTCGGGACGACGGTCATCGGAATGGCGCACCGCGGCCGTCTTTCGACCATCGCGCACGTCGTCAACCGGCCGTATGAGGAATTGCTCGCCGAGTTCGAAGCCGCCGACGCGCGCGGCGAGGGCGCCGACGACGAAGACGTCGGCGGCGACGTGAAGTACCATCACGGTTCGAGCGGGACGTATTACACGCTCGACAAGCGCAAGATCGCGGTCGAACTTGCCTCCAACCCATCGCATCTCGAAGCGGTCGACGCCGTCGTCGAGGGCCGGACGCGCGCGCTGCAGACCAATCATAATACGCCCGAGGCGACGCTCGAAATCGGCCGAGCGGTGCCGATCTTGGTGCACGGCGACGCCGCTTTCAGCGCACAAGGCGTCGTCGCCGAAGTCCTCAACCTGCAAGGTCTCGCGGGCTACGCCACCGGCGGAACGCTGCACCTGATCGCCAACAACCAAGTCGGCTTCACCACCGACCCGCGCGACGGCCGCTCGACGCGCTACGCCTCCGACCTCGCCAAAGGCTTCGACGTCCCAATCGTGCACGTCAACGCCGACGACGTCGAGGCCTGCCTCGCCGCCGTTCACCTGGCCATCGACTTCCGACGCCGCTTCGGTCACGACGCAATCATCGACGTGATCGGCTACCGGCGCTTCGGCCACAACGAACAGGACGAGG
>DHWK01000028.1:340-753 GCA_002413145.1 bacterium UBP12_UBA5184 | reverse complement strand
GCGTACACCCAGCCCGAGATGTACGAGCGGATCAAGTCGCACCCGACCGTTCGCGAGTTATACGCGCAGAACTTGATCGCGAAGGGGATCGTCAGCGTCGATGACGTGAACGCGTCGCTCGCTGCGGCGACGGCGCGCGTCACCGATGCGCTCGCCGGCGTCAAGAGCGGTACGTGGCGCGACGAGAGCGTCCCGGCGCTCCACGCCGTCGCCGGCGGCGCGGAGGCACGGCTCGAGACCGCAGTCCCCAAAGAGAAACTCTTGGCCTGGAACGACGAGCTGGTCGTCGTGCCCCCGGGGTTTACCGTCCATCCAAAGCTCGTGCGGCAACTCGAACGCCGCCGCGAAGCGCTGGTGAAAGAAGGCGAAGCCGATTGGGGTCTGGCCGAATCGCTCGCGTTCGCGTCGCTGCT
>DHWK01000028.1:0-170 GCA_002413145.1 bacterium UBP12_UBA5184 | reverse complement strand
GGCCAGGACACCGAGCGCGGAACCTTCAGCCACCGGCACCTGGTCTATCACGATCCCAAGACTGGGTCGCGCTTCGCACCGATCCAGCACCTCAGCGACGCGCGCGCTTCGTTCGAAGTCTACAACAGCCCGCTGTCTGAGTACGCTTGTCTCGGCTTCGAGTACGGCTA
>DHWK01000130.1:4381-6574 GCA_002413145.1 bacterium UBP12_UBA5184 | reverse complement strand
GGATTATATGCTGCGTAAGTACCCACGCATCGTGATCTTTCTTGCATGCGCGGACACCCTTGCCGAACTAGCGGCAAGCGCTCCGAGTTAAGAAGCCGGCGGCTCGGCTCTCGTCAGGGCGGAAAGACGACCGAGTGCGGCGGGACGCGGAGTCGAACGATCTCAACGGCTTTGCCGGGCTGCGCCATCAGAACATTGAGTTCGACGAGGGCCGCTTCGATGAGGGCCGCGGTTTTGACGCGATACCCGATCTCTCGCAAAATTAGGTTGATTGAGTCGAGAGCATCAGCCGCGCCCGGGGTCAGCGTTGCCGTCGTTGGACGAGCCGCTTTTTGTGCATCCTCCATGCGCTCCGCTTACTTATCGATGCCTAAAACCCTGCGCTCGTCCGCGCGCGTCCTCCAGCGCAGGCCGCTAACGGGTCATCCACGAAATCGCGCGAACGCTGTCGTCGATCGGAGAGAGAACCGATGCAACCACCTGTGGGCTATTGCGTTACGTGCAAAGCAAAGCGTGAGCTGAGCGATACCAAAGAAATCGAACGGTGCGGGCAGCCGGCGCTTGAGGGAAAATGCACGGTCTGCGGCAGTAAAGTATTCGTCCTGGGCGTCTAGGAGTACGCCTAGCGAAACATACAGCGGCGCCGTCTCAGCGCGCAGCATCTCCAGAAATCGATTTCACATGGGCGAAGGCGCCCGCGACCGCTTCTCGTAGTTGCGCGCGGTGCGTTTCGTCCGACACCTGCGGGTCACGCATCGGCAGCCCGTTTTCTTCGACCATCGACGCCAATTCGTCGAGGTCTCGGGGTTCGATTTCCCCCATCATGACGAGCGGGATCACGGTCGCGATGCCCTCGCGCGCGGCGGCGCTACCGGGGAGATCCGATACCATCAGCCAATCGGTCGCAGCGCGCAGGGCTTCTTTAGATTCGAATTCGGTGAGCGGCATAATACAATTTGCCTCCGGAGTTTCGGCCCGCTTCGATTGCCCTGCGTTTAGGCTATGCTGAACGACGATTCCTAGCGGCCGCCGTCCCTGGGCGAGCAAACGGGTGCGGGTGCGGGCCGATCGTGCTCGGCTTATGTCGACGACTGGGGAGCCGATTCTCCGGCCGATGCCTCAGGCGGCCCTGGGGCATGTTGCACCCACATCGGAAAGGATGCCAGCACGTCATCTCGATTCGCCATGAACGCGATGAGGTAGCGGCCCGGGTATGGCCAAGCAAAGCCATGGAAAGCCACCGCGCTGCGTGTGATTTGATTTTTCGCGGTGAAGCTCATGTCTTTTAGCGCCGTTTGCGCGATGACTTCGCCCCTTTCGTCGGTAACGATGATGCGACAATTCTTGACGGTCTGCTCGACCTGGCTGAAGAAGCAAAATATGGCGAACCAGCGGCCGGTCGGTGCCGGAAAATCCGGCGCCGCGATGCCGTCCATGACATTTTGGAACGAAACCGGACCTCCCGACTCGCTCGAGACGTTTTCGCACGCGAACGCCATCTGGACGCTCGGTTTTTGCGACGCGTCCGCGCTTGCCGGCGGAACTAGCACGTCTTGCCTCTCGTGCGGGGCGCCATGAGGCTGACCGTCGAGGCCTGATCGCGCGCCGGCGAGCGCTCGAGCGACGCCAGCACCGTGGCGACGATGAAGGCGAGAAACGTCGCGCCCGCGTTCGCCGCGTGCGCTTCGCGCAGCAGCGGCGGCAACGAGAGGAGCACGTTGAGGATCCCAAACACGATCTGAAGCGTCAGCAGTCCGAGGCCGAGGCGCAACGCGAGCGTCGCGCGGCGCGCCGACGGCGGCAGAGTCGCCGCCGCGACGAGCGCGAACAGGAAGAATCCGCCGGCGAGCAGGCGATGCGTCATCTGCAACGCCTGCGCTCCATTCTGTCCGAAAAACGTCTCCCCGCAAGCGGGGAAGCCGGCGCAAGCGAGGCCGGCGCCGCTCGAACTGACGTAGGCACCGGCGCACATCGCCGCGAATGCGCACGCGCTCGCGATCAGGAGAGACCACGTCCCCGGACGCACGCCGAACGGCGCGGCACCGTCTGCGTTCGCGAACGCGATGACGGCGAGCGAGGTGAGCGTCGCCAGAAGCAGCATGGCCGCTCCCCAGTGCAGCGTGACCGAGGGCGGGCTGTTGGCAGCGAAGATCGTGACGCCGCCGAGCAAAACCTGTACGACGATCGCGACGC
>DHWK01000130.1:3714-4283 GCA_002413145.1 bacterium UBP12_UBA5184 | reverse complement strand
TACGACGATCGCGACGCCGAGTGCGAGCAGCATCGGCCCCAGACCCGGGATGCGCTTTCGCAGCGGCAGACCGGTGACGATAACGGCGATCACGACGAGCGAGACGACCAGCGCGAGCGCGCGGTGCAGCCACTCGAGCACGACGGCGCCCTGCAAGACGGGGACGACCGCTCCGCGACACAGTGGCCAATCGGGACAGGTCATACCGGCGGCGTTGATGCGCGTCCAACTTCCGAGCGTCGCGAGCGCGTATGCCAGCACCGCTCCGATGACCGTCGCCGCGCGGAATGCTTTCACGAAGCCCCGGGGTTCGGCGCACGTGAGGGCGCTCCTCGCGCGGCGCGCGCGACCATCGCTAGGTCACGACGCGGTCGAAAACCATGACGAGACACATCAATGCGAGGTACAGGATCGAGAACTTGAACAGCACGCGCGCATGCGTCTTGGTCGGGCCGCCGAACAGGCGCAGCGCATCGACGAGGAAGATCGCCCCGAGGAGCGCTGCGGGGAGGCAGTACCAAACGCTCATCACGTGTAGCGGCGCGAGGGCCAGCGACATCGCGACCATG
>DHWK01000130.1:0-3460 GCA_002413145.1 bacterium UBP12_UBA5184 | reverse complement strand
GCCGCGCCGCCGATCACGATGTTGAGCGTGGTGCGGCGCTTCAACCATAGGGTGTAGACGAGGACGTAAAACGCATTGCCGGCGAGCGAAAGCCAAGCCGCGAGCGGATTGACCAGAAGATAGAAGATCGCGAAGGATGCCGCCCCGAGGGCGCTCGCGAAGAGCAGCGCGTGCGCGGGCCGGAGGCGGCCGGCGGCGAGTGGCCGCATCATGGTGCGGCGCATGACGCGATCGATGTCGCGATCGATCACGCAGTTGAACGCACCCGCCGAGCCGGCGGCGAACGCTCCGGCGAGCAGGGTCAGCACCGTTAGCCCAAGCGGCGGCAAACCTCGCGCCGCCATGATCATCGCCGCGAGCGTCGTGACCAGCAAGAGCGTGATGATACGGGGTTTGGTGAGGTCGAAATAATCGGCCGCACCCCCGCGCCAGCCGGTCGCAGGCGAGCGCGAGATACCTTCCGACCGAGCGAGGGCCGAATTCATGGGCCGTCCGATCCCCTCGGGCCGGCCGGCGTACTGAGCGATGTCACGACCCGACCTAGTGTACGACCGAGGACCGACCTTCCTTTGTTGCCGAAGGTACGCGCCTCGTGAGTTCCGCAATCGACGAACTCGTCGGCAATGCCGTCGCACACGAAGCCGATTTCGGGGAATCCGGCGCGGGCGTCCCCGCCAGAGGGGTCGCGATCGTCACCTGTATGGACTCGCGCATCGATAGCTCGCGAATCTTCGGGCTCGATTCGGGCGAAGCGCACATCCTGCGCAACGCGGGCGGCCTCGTCACCGAGGACGTGTTGCGTTCGCTCGTCCTCTCGCAGCGGCTCCTCGGAACGCGTGAGGTGATCCTCATGCACCACACCGATTGCGGGATGCACGGCACGGACGAGGCGGCTCTGCGCGCCGAGATTGCCGCCGAGGCGGGCCACGCGCCGCCGTATGCGTTCGGCGCCTTTAGCGACCTCGATGAGGCGGTGCGCGGCGCGATCGCGCGCGTCCGCGAGCACCCGTTTCTGGCCCATCGCGACCGCGTGCGCGGCTTCGTCTATGAAGTCGAGACGGGTCACCTGCGGGAAGTGAGCGTCTGAGGTCGCGCGAAAAAGATGCGGTGCTGTTGCGCCGTCTCAGCGGCGAGGGTCAGGTTATCGAGTCCGGTGACCGAAAAAGTTCACTGAGACGCGCCGACATTGGTCCAATCGAAGACGTCGACCCTGACGGTCGCGCCGCTTCCCAACGTTTCGGTTCCGGGCTGCATTAGGATGAAGCCATCGGCTTCGCTCGCGGTACGCGTCAGCGCCGAGCATTGGTTGTCGAGCGGCCGCGCGATCAGGCAGCCCTCGCGCAAGCGAACCTGCGCGTAGCAAGCGAAGGCTGAGTTCGCTTTGGCACGGATCCGGCCGTCGAGTCGGGCGGGATGGGTCGAGGGCAGCGGGTCGCGCCGTCCGCCGAGTGCGAACAGTGCGGGGCGGACGAATTCTTGCAACGCGATGAACGCCGACGACGGATTCCCCGGCAGGACGGCGACGTGCACCGGTGCGGCGCCTGCCGCGCCGGCACGTCTGCCGAATGCGCTCGGTTTCGCCGGGCGCAGCGCGACGGTATCGAACAGGAACTCGACGCCGAGTTCTTCGAAGAGCGGCTTCACGAAATCGCGCTCGCCGACCGACGCGCCGCCGGTCGTCACGACGAGGTCGGCAGATTCGAGCGCGTCGGCGAGGGCACGCCGTAGCGCCGCTCGTTCATCGCGGACGGTCGTGGTCGTTATGACCCGTGCGCCCAGGCCTTCGGCGGCGGCGGCGGCGGCGAACGCGTTGCTATTACGGATTTGTCCGTAACCCGGCGGCGCGTCGATTTGGACGAGTTCGTCCCCGGTGCAGACGACGACGACGCGGGGCTTGCGGTAGACCTCGACTTCGGCGTGGCCGGCCGAAGCCAAGAGGCCGAGTGCGGAAGGTCGCAGCACGACTCCTAATTCGATCAGCACGTCGCCGGCTCGCGCGTCCTCGCCGGGCGGGAAGATGCAACTCCCAACCTCGACGGGACGCAAGACGCGCACCACGCCGTCGGAGGTCTCGACGTCTTCGATCGGTAGCACGGTGTCGGCGCCGCGCGGGATCGGTGCGCCGGTCGCGATCGCCGTCGCCGTCTGGGGCGTGTGCTCGGCGCTCCCCAATTCGGCGTACACTCGCGCGCGAACGGGGAACTCGCGCGGCAGGTCGATCATGTCGGCGGCGCAGACCGCGAATCCGTCCATCGCCGAACGCGCGAACGGGACGAGATCTTCACGCGCCTCGAGCGTCGCGGCCGCGATTCTTCCGGCGGCGTCGCGCAGCGCGACCCGCTCGGTGCCGAGCGGCGTGCAACTCTCGACGATCCGGCGTTGGGCCTCCTCGAAGGCGACGCTCGAGCGGCCGGAACCCCGCGGCCTCACGGCGCCGGGACCTCGAGCCGGATGCGGCGCTCGTTCGCGTAGACGTTGAAACGCGAGTCGTGCAAAAAACCCACCAGCGTTACGCCGAACGCGCGAGCGACGTCGACCGCGAGGCTCGAGGGGGCCGAGACCGAGCACATGACCGGGATGCGCGCCGAGGCGGCTTTCTGCACTAATTCGTAGCTCGAGCGGCCGCTGACCATGACGATCCGGTCGGCGAACGGGAGTTGCCGCTGCAAAAATGCCCAGCCGACGAGTTTGTCCATCGCGTTGTGCCGTCCGACGTCCTCGCGCAGCGCGAGAAGATTTCCCGCGAGATCGAACAACGCCGCCGCGTGAAGGCCGCCGGTGCGCTCGAAGATCCCCTGGGCGGCACGGAGCCGCGCCGGCAGCGCCAGCAGGGTCGAGGCCGCGACGGTCGCATCCGAAGCGATCGCGTCTATGCCGCGGGCGCGCAGGGCCTCGAGATTTGCCTTTCCGCAGACACCGCAGGCGCTGGTCATGACGAAGTGGCGTTCGAGGACGTCGAGGGCGGGCAACGATCGGGCGACGAGGTCGACGTTCACGGTGTTGTATTGCTGTTCGGCCGGGACGTCGACACAATAAGAAATCCCCCGGATGTCGGCCGCGCGCTCGACGATTCCCTCACCATAAAGGAAGCCGGCCGCCAATTCGAAGTCCGCTCCGGGCGTTCGCATCGTGATCGCGACCGTGCGAACCTCATTTGCGGCGCGTAATCGGATCTCGAGCGGCTCCTCCGTCGCGAGCCGGTCGAAGCGCGCGTGGGCAAGGCCGCCGTCGACGGCGAGTAAACGCGTCTCTGTCGACGGCCCGGCGCGCGGCTCGCAGCGAGATTCGAGCATCCCCCCTCTTTCTCGGCCGACGGGGCATAGCGCCTTCGGCCCGCGCCTTTGCGCTAGACGAAAAGCGGCGGTCGCCGCGGCAGAGGGCGCGGCGGGCGGGCGTTTGACAAAAGATAGCGCCAGGTCCCGCTGATGAACCGGCCGTGCGGGATGCGCCGGAGGAAGAG
>DHWK01000094.1:3143-7113 GCA_002413145.1 bacterium UBP12_UBA5184 | reverse complement strand
GCGATCGCCATCGCCGGACTCGGTTTCGGTGCACTCCTCGGCGCGCCGACGCGCTACATCATCAGCAACGAGGTTCCGGCCGAGCGGCGAGCGACCGCCGTCGGCTTGCTCAGCATCTTCTTGATCGTCGGGATGATCGCGGGAGGCTCGCTGGCCGGCGGCCTCATCGGCGCCGACATCGCCTCGATCGCCGGCTATCGACTCGCATATGAGGTCTTCGCCGGACTCGCCGTCTGTGCGGCGCTCGGCGCCCTGAGACTGGCCTCGCACGCCCGCGAACGACGGCTCGCCACAACTTAAGGGCAGGCGGCGGCGAAGCGGCGCGTCAATGCGTCGACGTTGGTGATCGCGGTGCCGACGACGACGGCCCGCGCACCCGCTGCGAAGGCAGCGCGGGCCTGTTCGGGCGTTCCGATCCCGCCTTCGCAGACGGCGAAGGGATGGAACGCCGCCAGCGCACGCAGAAGTCCGAGCGCCGGCAATTCGCACGCTGCCGTTTCGACCGTATAACCCGCGAGTGTCGTCGCGACCAGATCGGTGCCGGCCTCGGCGGCGCGCCGAGCGTCGTCGGCCGTCGCGCAATCGGCAAACGCAAGCCGCCCGTGGCGGTGTGCAGCGTCGATCAAATCGGCGACGGTCGCGTCTCCGCTGCGTGCCCGAGCGGTCGCGTCGAAGGCGATGAGGTCGGCGCCCGCCGCCGCTAGCGCGGCGACGGCTTCGACGGTTGTCGTGATGTACGGAACCTCGGCCGAACGCGTCGCTTTCAGAAGACCGACGATCGGCGCGTCGGTCGCCGCGCGCACGGCGCCGACCCGTTCGATTCCCTCGATCCGCACCGCAGCGGCGCCGTTTTGGACGGCGCAACGCGCCAGGAGCGCGATCGTCGTCGCATCTCCCAGCGACGATCCTTCTTCGGCTTGAACCGAGACGATGAGACGTCCGCGCAAGCGCTCGAGAACGGTCACGCGCGCGCTTCGACCAGCGAAACGACGTCGAGATCCGCCTCGCGATAGGCGAGCCGTAGCGCCCCGACGACCGGATCGTGTTTCGGCTTCACGATCGCCGCAGAACGTTCGTGCGCCCGCATCGCCCATTTCCAATGTTCGTGAAATTCCTGGTCGGCGAAGAGGCCCCCGAGCGGTGCGATCGGCAATGCGCGCGCCGAGGCGAGCCGACCTTGGACGACGTGGGCGAGTTTGGCCAGCGCGTCGGCGGCGCGCCGCCGCAGTTCGAGCGCGCCGCGTTCGCCGTCGCGCGCGGCCTGCAGGACGACTTCGGCGAAGGCCGCAACCCTGCTCCGTTCGATCTCGCCGTGTGCGACGGCGTGCTGCAGCGCGCGCAACGACGTGCGGTTGAAAAATTCCAGCGCGGGCGCAACGAAGGCGGACGGCGCACCCGCGTCTTCGTCGCGCATCGCCGTGCCGAGCGCTTCGCGGGCGATCCAAAACGCGCTGCCTTCATCGCCGAAGAGATGGCCCCAGCCGCCGGCCCGAGCGCGCTTCCCCTCGCCGTCGATTCCGAGTGCGACGCTCCCCGTCCCCGCGATGAGAACGATCCCGGGGGCGCCGTCGAACGCGCCGGCGTGCGCGATCTCGCTGTCGTGGAGCGCACGAAAACGTTCGAAGGCCGGCGCCGGCAGAGGCGACTCGCCGCCGTCGTAGCCGCTCAAGCCGGCGACCACCGCGGCGAACGAGGTCGAATCCGGGAGTTTCGCGCGGCCGAGTGCGACGGCGAGCACGCTCTCGAGCGCGGCCGCCTGGCGCGGCGAATCGCGCGGTTCGCCGACCAAGTCGGCCGCGGGCCCCGACGCGCGCGCGAGGATGACGCCCCATTCGTCGCCGATCGCGCACTCGGTCGAACTTTGGCCGCCGTCGATCCCCGCGCAGTACTTCATGCCGGCACGTTGCGGGCGGCGCGTTCGAAAAGGCCGACGTCGAGGCCCGTCTTCGCGGCGGCGTACGCGTGCGCGGCCCGTTCGCCGCCCGCGCCACCCGAAGCATGATAGAGTTCGTGCCAAATGGCGAACGCGGCGAAGCGCGCCGCGAAAGCGTCACCTTGCAGCGCACGCAAGCCGGCGACGACACGCTCGTTGACGACGATGCTGCGTGAGGCGGGCTCGTATTCGGCCAAGAGCGGCCGTTCGCGCCACGCGCCGAGGTCGCAAAAGCGCAGCGCGACGCCGCTGCCGGCCGCTTCGCGCAACGCAGCTTCGAGCATCAGGATGCGCGCCGCAAATCGACGCCGTCGCGCGTCAGACGAGCGCGCAATTCGTGCGCGTCGACGCGGCGCGGCTCGATGTTTCGCGCAACCGCGATCGCCGCCGCCGTGCCGGCCGCTTGACCGAGCGTCATCACCGTCGGCGTCAGGCGCGTCGATGCGAGGGCCTCGTGCGTCGTCGAGATGCAGCGCCCGGCGACGAGCAACCCGTCGACCGTCGCCGGGACGAGACAGCGATAGGGAATCTCGTAGCTGGCGCCCGGCGGAAGGCGATGGGTCGTCGTCCCGCTCCCCGACGGATTGTGGATGTCGATCGGATAGGCGCTGCGCGCGACGGCGTCCTCGAACCGGCGCGCGCCCAAGACGTCTTCGCGCGTCAGCGTGTACGCGCCGACGATGCGGCGCGACTCTCTGA
Organism: bacterium UBP12_UBA5184; assembly: GCA_002413145.1. Lineage (GTDB taxonomy): Bacteria > Vulcanimicrobiota > Vulcanimicrobiia > Vulcanimicrobiales > Vulcanimicrobiaceae > Zemelea. The sequence continues at coordinate 4,481 of DHWK01000094.1, read as the reverse complement.
TGCCGACCTGCGTCGCCGTCGCCGCCAGCCGGCAGTCTGCGAAACCCGGCACGTCGCTTTTGAAGAACGCGAAGAGTTCCATCGCTTGGGAGCGGGCTTCGACCTCCGCACGCGTCAGATCGTCGGGGTCGAGCGGGTCGATGTCGACGACGCGCGTCATGTTGACGGTCACTTCGTCGGGATACGGCGTCGCGAAGAACGAGACGAGCTCGCGCTGGACGCTGACCGCGCCGCTCGCTCGCGCTCGTTTCCACAGTTCGTAGAGGCCGGCGACGGCCGTCATCCGTTCGGGCGTCCGCTCGGCGATTGGAAGACTCGTGCGCATCTGGTCCGGATGCTCCCTGACGTAGCGCGCGGTCTCGGCGAGATCGACGTGCGAGAGCCGGAAGATCAAGGTTGCGGGCTGAACGCGGCCCCGCTCGTCTCCCTGCTGCACCTCGACGCCCGCGCTCGCCGCGACGTAGGCGTCGGCGGTGGCGTCGATCGTAACCCGGGCGCGTTGTTCGCGCGTCCCGGCGACCGTTGCGAAGCGCGCGCCGACGACGTGGGCCGCATCGCAGAGGGCATCGAGAAAATACGCGTGCAGCAGCAGATCGACGCTCGCTTCGCGCATCATCTCGAACAGCAGCGCCTTGTGCAGCTCGGGATCGAAGGGCGTGATCGTCGCAACGTAGTCCGAGGCGTCACGCAAATGGCCGGGCGACCCGCCGCGCGCGCTCAGCCGCTCCACGATCTCTTGCGCGATCCCGCCGACGATGCGGTCGGCGCCGGAATGGAAGGTCATCCAGGGACCGACCATCGCGGCGGTCGCGGTCCCTCCCAGAAATCCGTAACGTTCGACCAACAGAACGCGCGCGCCGTTCCGCGCCGCTGCCAGCGCCGCCGCGCAACCCGCATTTCCGCCGCCGACGACGAGCACGTCGTGGACTCTCTCCACACACCAGGCCTTCGCCGAGCCGCGCGCCAACGCCCGCGGCTCGTTTTTGAAGGAGGCTACTTCTTCAGACAGACCGAGCGAATCGCGGCCAGGCCGGCGGGGTCGGCGCCGACGTTTGCGGGACGCGAGTAGAGAGCGATGTACAGATCCTTGTCCCAATTGGTAACGACGGCATCCGTCTCGAGACGCTGTCCGTTCTTCTTTGACGCCGCCTGCACGTACTCGGCGTCGTGATTGCCGCAAATCTTGATGTGCGACTTCTTCCTGACCACGCCGACGTCGTTGGGATAGCCTTTGACGGCGATGTCTTTCGTGACGTCCCGAGCGAGGTTGGCGTCGGCCTTGCCGGCGAGATCCATCAGAAAAACGATCTCGCCTTTGTTCTTGCTGTCTTTGATCCA
>DHWK01000094.1:2701-2975 GCA_002413145.1 bacterium UBP12_UBA5184 | reverse complement strand
AGCACAAGCGTGACGGCGAGCGCCGCGCACGCCAGAACGCGCTGCATCATAGTCCACAGCCGCCCATCGCGACGGCGCGTTTCCCGTTTTCGCCGGCGCGGCGCAAGTCGCGTCCGACCATCTCATCCCCCGGCATCGCGTCGAAGAGATTCTTGCGAAGTTCCAGCGCCTGCGCGTACTCCTGCGTGTCGAGGATATTGCCGGTCGCCATCGTCGTCGGCGAGCTCGCGCCGCGCGCCGCAAAGGCGCTCGTCGGGCCAACGCCGGGGTCGTT
>DHWK01000094.1:2259-2542 GCA_002413145.1 bacterium UBP12_UBA5184 | reverse complement strand
ACGGGCTGTTCTGCGACGATGCCGAGCGTCCGCGACAGCTTGCGCGCCATATCCATCTGCCGACCCTTGGCGCCGTTGAGCGCGTTGACGAAACCGACGACGGCTTCGTGCCGCTCCGGATCGGTATCGAGGCTCTTCAACTCGTCGAGTTCGGTCCGGCCCGCGAGCGAAAGGTCCGCGAGGCGATTGAGATCTTTCGTGAGTTGCTTGACCGACTTGTGCTTGTTGAGTTCGTCACCGAGTTTGGCGGCGTGGAAGTGGTCGAGCGTGTCGAGCAGCGTCC
>DHWK01000094.1:1207-2126 GCA_002413145.1 bacterium UBP12_UBA5184 | reverse complement strand
CCGTCTCGTGGGCTCGGAGATGTGTATCGAGCGCGGTCGTGATGGCGAGCGACGAGCGGGAGAACAAGGCTTTGCAGAATGGGGTGCGGGCCTTCACGTGCCCGATCTCGCGTAAGGGTTCGATGACGCTGTCGCCGTACGTCGTCGCCCTCGGCGCCGGAACGGGTGGATCGGCTCCGGCCGGGAGCCGCCCCAACGTCCCCAGCGCCGACGCGAACGCGACGGCCGCAAAGCCGGCTCGACCGAACCCTCGTCTCATCGTCAGCCCCCCGATCGTCGGGTCTTTTCGCATCCGCGGGCGGGACCCTAGATGTAGCGCTTCGTGCGCGGCCACCACGCGGCAAAATCGCCGATCCGGCCGGTGCACAGGTAAATCGGCAGATTGTTTTCGTCCGGCAAGACGAAGTCGTCGTGGAAGAGGGCGACCGGTTTCACGCTGCGCCATTCGGTGCGCAGCAGGGCTTCGTCGAGACCGACCGCCAGCACGACGTCACCCGAGTAGCCCTGCGTCCCGTACAGAAAATAGGTATTGTGTCCGCTCAGAGCCGGCGGCAAGTGAAAGGCGGGGCCGTAATGATCGAGCGCCGCCGCTTGCCCGTAGTCGTGCGTCAGCAGCGCCGTTTTCGTGCGCTCGGCCGGCGGCAGCGCGTCGTAGGCCCGTGCCATCGTCGCGGTGAGCGTCTCCCATCCAAGCTCGTCGGCAAATTGTTGCGGGACGATCCCCTCGGGGTGCTTCTCCATCTTGAGCCCGCGCACGTCGAAGATGTGCTGGTACGCGATGAACGTCCGCAGCGGCAAGAGCGGGAATGCCTCCGGTGCGATCGCGAGGCCGGAGAGGACCAGCACGCTCGCGTACGCGGCGGCGAGTGCCCTGCGCCGAACCAGCGCACGCTCGACGACGGCGCCGCCGGCGCCGAGC
>DHWK01000094.1:851-1151 GCA_002413145.1 bacterium UBP12_UBA5184 | reverse complement strand
CGGATAGATCGGCGCGAGGTAGTACACCTTCGCTTGCAGCGCGAGGTAGAGCGCGAAAAGGATGAGATAGGTGTAACCGAACCAGCGCAGTCGCGCGCCGTCGCGCGAAAACAACAGAAACCCGAGTCCGGCGATCCACAACGGCGCCGAGAACGGATTCATCATCATGATCTGCTGCACGAGGAATCCGAGCGGACTGGGGACGACGTTCTTCGCGGCCGCGGCGTTGCGCAGAACCTCGAGTTGGGGCCAGCCGTGCGCCGTCTGCCACCAGAGGCTCGGCGCAACCAGGACGAGCGC
>DHWK01000094.1:414-749 GCA_002413145.1 bacterium UBP12_UBA5184 | reverse complement strand
CGCGCAACCAGGACGAGCGCGATCCCAAGCGCGAGCCAAAAGCCCGGACGCCGAAAGGCGCGCCGCTGCGGCGTCAAGGCGATCGCGAGGCAAGCGCTGGCCATGAAGAAAAACATCGAGTACTTGTTCAGAAGGCCGAGACCCACGACCAACCCGAGTCCGATCCAGTGTCCGAAGCGGTCGTCGTCTTCGGCCTTGAAGAAGAGGTACGTCGCCGACATCCACAGGAGCGGCTCGAAGGCGTTCATCGTCAACATGCTGCCGACGGCCAGGTAGAACGGCGCCAAACCGACGGCCAGCATCGCGATCGCTTGAGCGAAGAGACCGCCGCCGAG
>DHWK01000094.1:0-135 GCA_002413145.1 bacterium UBP12_UBA5184 | reverse complement strand
TGATCGACGTAACCCCAGGCCAAGTGCTGCGCGCACCACATGAAATAGAGTTCGTCGCGTTCGTAGCCGTACGCGCCGGCGCGCACGACGTGGAGCAGAAATACCATCAGGCCGGCGACGCCGACGAGCGCCAGC
>DHWK01000065.1 GCA_002413145.1 bacterium UBP12_UBA5184 | reverse complement strand
GACATACACAGTGTGGGCGTTGTTGCTCATGATGTAGACGTACCAACTTCGCACGACGCTGTGGCTCCGATGATCCCTCGCTACGCTCGGGATGAACTAGATACCGAAGATCGCAGCTTCACGAGGATCTCGCGTTCCGCTGCTACATGAAGTTCCAAAGCGCGCTTCCAGGCTGCGTCCGCCCGTGCCAGTAGCGCCGCTCTTCGCTTGTCGGTGAGGCCAGCCAAATTGATGCAGACGTTCTGATATGCGCCGGCCGCCGCCGCGCGCGCCATCTGCGCGCCGACTCCGGCGTCAGAGAGCGATGCCTGAAAGCCGATGCGCGCCACTTCGCGGCACAACTCGACCGCTTCCGGACATTTCTCGAGAACACTGAGTGGCACTTCCGTCGCTCCAATCGTTGCGTCCGCGAGCGCGGACTCGCGCGTCGCATCCGTGGCGGGAAGCCGCATCGCTTCGAGCAGCCGATCGAACGCGGCGGTGTCGGCATCGATCGCGGAAACGAATTGATCCTTCAGCTCCTGCGCACGCGTGGCGATGCCATCGAGATCCGCCTGCTTCTGCTCGAATCCCTTTTTCCCGTGAGAGATGGCTGCGACCATCGCCGCCAGCGCCGCAGCCATGGCCGCGGCGAGAGCGGACACCGAGCCGCCGCCGGGCGCCGGCGAGTCGCTCGACAATTCATCGATGAAGTCGCGCACCGTCATCGATGCGAGCCGCGACGAGTGAGAGGCCAGTCGATATTCGATGACGCGCTCCTGGGGATCAAAAGGTTTCACGTCGGAGAGTCCGAGCGTCCGCATCGCCGTCTGTACGAGGACCGATGCCGGAACGCCGGTCGGACGCCCCATGCGTCGAAGATAGTGTCGTCCTGCGTCGAGCAGAACGGAAAGGGGAACAAGTCCAACGATCTCCGATCCGGTCACGCGCAGTCCGCGTTCGCGTGCGCGCTCCTCGCACGTGTCGAATGCGAGATGCAGCGGCGTCACATCGAGGTCCGTCAGATTGATCGAGACCTGGGCGCAGCCATACTCCGGAATCACCCAGCCCACCGCCTTCACTGATTTCAGCAGTCCCGGTTCCCATACCGCTTCGCCCTTCTTGTCGAGAACCGGATTTCCATCGGCGTCGCGTTTCATGCGGCCGCGCTCGCGAATGTCGAAGGCCACGCGATTCGCCAGTCGCTTGTCGAGCGTGTTGAGGTTCACGTTGTACGCGACGAGAAACTTGCGCGCGCCGACGACCGTCGCGCCCGATCGCGCCACGAACGTCGCTGGACCGAAATCCGGCTTCCATTGTTTGTCCTTGATTCTCCTGGAGAGCGCTTCGTACTCACCCTCGCGAATGTCCGCGAGATTGCGACGATGCGGCGCGGTTGCGGCGAATTCGTAGAGGTAGACAGGAACCGAAAGCTCGCTGCCGATGCGTTCGGCCAACCGGCGGGCGAGCGCGACGCACTCGTCCATCGTCACTCCGGACACCGGCACGAACGGCACGACATCCACAGCGCCGATGCGCGGATGCGCGCCGCGGTGCGTTCGCAGGTCGATGCGCTCGGTCGTCACTCGCGCCAGCGCGACAGCTGCGTTGACGACCGTGTCGCGATCGCCGAAGAACGTGAAGACGCTGCGGTGATGGACCGGATCGCTCTCGCGGTCGGCGAGCTTCGCGCCCGCACCTTCGATCGCAGCGACGCACGCGCTCAAGGTCGCCTCATCTCGGCCCTCGGAGACGTTCGGTACGCATTCGAAGAGTTTCATCCGCGAAATCGTTCCGAGTAATGCCATTCGAGCGCCTCGAGTTTGGGATGGTTTGATTGGTTCTCCGGCAACCGCAATCGGGCGCCATTCATGGCGTAATAATCGCGGCCGTTTTCGAACTCTTCCCGGATCTGCCTACTCACCGCGAAGGTGTGGTCGGGGCGCACCGAAACGTAACCTTGATCGTACAGATGATGGAGGTCAGACCGAAGCGATAACCCATTGTCGACGCTGTGCTCCTTCACAATGGAAAACGGTTTGATGTGAGCCGCCTCGAGCGCCGGCAACGTGCGTTCGCCCGTAATGGCGCAGCGGCGCGAATATGCGTCAAGAACGGCCGCTCGAAACGATCCTTGCCCGAGCCGAGGAATGATGATCAAGGGCTTACCCAATGCAGGGGACCGTTCATCCCGCAAGATGGGACTGGCGGTTACTGGCACGCGTTCGAGGCGCAGGCTGACTTGCCGCCACAGCGCGAGCCCGACAGGGTCGGAAAGCGCATAATGTCGGCCTTTCACAATATTAGGCTTCCAATCTTCAGGCACCGGAATCCAATCGGATTCCCGAAAGAAGAAGGGCTGGCCCAAAATGACGCATCCGACCTCATCGACGTCCCTGGGCGCGATCTTCCTGTAGCGGCTGACGCGAGCTAGCATCTCTTCAAATGATTGTGCGCCATTCCTTACGTCAAATGTGTCCCAAGCAACGCCGATGGGCAGCGACGCATAGTACGTGAAAAACCCGCCGCCTACAATGTAATTTCGCGGCGAGTGCAGCTTGAAAAGCCAGGGCGTTCCTGAGGGATCGGCGACGCCGCTGGGACTGGGTTGCCAGAAGTTGACTTCATCGAGATCGCCCCGGCCTGAGAGTTGTCGAAACCAATCGTCATCCGTGACGGCGACATTGAAGCGCCAAATCTCGGTCATCTGGCGATTTTTCGGGCGGCAGCCGGCGGCTGAAGCCCATCTCGCAGCTTGCTTGCCTTGTTCAATCTGGAAAACGATTTGCGTTTTCCGATGGTGACTGCTATCATCCTCCTATGGCTTGGACTCTGGCACTTCAAGAAATCTCACCGCCCGAACACCCCGAGGCGCTGAGCGACGTCAAACCGCTGCTCGATCGTCTGGTTGCGGCATTCGGCCCACGGCCCCTATCGCGGCTCCTCGACGTCAAGCCGGGTACCGTTGGAAATTGGATGAGCGGCCATCGTCGATTGAGTCCGGAAATGGCAAGACGCGTCATCGATCTCTCCCACGTCCTGAGTCGAGCGCTTCAGGTTTTCAAGCCCGAGACTGCAATGCAGTGGCTCGTTGGCCAAGAGCCGTTCCTGGACGGTAGCCGGCCGATTGACGTCCTTGCCATTCGCGGGGTCGCTCCCCTTATCGAAGCCCTCGATGGCATTGATGCCGGAGCATACGCCTGAGGTTCTATCGCGTCTTCCCGTACGACTCGAACGCCGCCTCGACCGAAAGGGGCGGCGCTCTTTTTCGCGCGGCAAGCACACCCGGTCGGATCGCCAACCCCGACCTCTATAGCGAACTCTACGTTTCCAGTCATCCCGAAGGCGCAATCGCCGAGACTTTTGGGCGCCTACCGATCTGGAAGAACGTAGATTTCATCCATGCGAGTGGAAGTCCGTTCGTGCTACAGGCCTTTGAAGCTGCCAACGATCTCGCGATTTTCGATTTAGACGACATCGATGCGCTGCGGATGATCGGAATTCGCAAGCCGACGGAGGTCGTCACGCGCGATCGAAAGCGAACGCGTGGCTGGGCTCGCAAGATCTACGAGTTACGCAAATTCGCGGGTGCGGCGTGGTGGTGCTATTACAACCCCGACTGGAAGTCGTTCGGGCTTTGGAACATTGACGGGCTCGAACCGGTCGACAAACCTGAAGTCCTGACAGTGCAATCGGCGTCGGTGCGGGCCGCCGCGGCGATAATCGTGCGCCAGCTCGTCGGTTCCGAATTCAGCTCAGCACCGCCGCGATCGCGGCGTTGATTTCGCGCACGACGATCACGCCGTCGTCGATCGTCGCTTGCGGGCCGGGCGGCGCGACGATCGCCCGGAAGCCGAGTTTGCGCGCCTCGGCGATGCGGCGCGAGCGCTGCGCGACGCCGCGCACCTCGCCCGACAGTCCGAGTTCGCCGAAGGCCGCCGTCCCGGCCGGCAGCGTTCGGGCGCGAAAAGCCGAGGCGATTGCGAGCGCGATCCCGAGGTCGGCGGCCGGTTCGTCGATGCGCAAACCACCTGCAACCGAAGCGTAGACGTCGTGCGAGCCGATGCCCATCCCGGCGCGGCGCTCGAGGACCGCCAAAATCATCGCCAGACGCGCCCGATCGACGTTAGCCGCCAAGCGCTGCGGCGTCCCGTACGCGGTTTCTCCGACGAGCGCTTGAATCTCGACCAGCACCGGACGCGAGCCGACGAACCCGGCGACGACGCACGAACCGCTGGGACGCTCGCCGGCGCTCGTTCGGCCCAAGAACAATTGCGACGGATTGCGGACTTCGTGCAGGCCGCGCTCGTCCATCCTGAAGACGCAGATCTCGTCGACGCTGCCGAAGCGATTCTTGTGCGCGCGCAGGATGCGATGGTCGGCGCCGCTGTCGCCTTCGAAATACAGCACCGTGTCGACCAGATGTTCCAAGAGCCGCGGCCCGGCGATCGACCCATCCTTGGTCACGTGCCCGACGACGAAGGTCGCGCAGTTCGTGCGTTTGGCGAACGCCATGAGCGCGGTCGCGCAATCGCGCACCTGCGAGACGCTGCCCGCGAACGACTCGACCTGCGGGAGCGCCATCGTCTGAATCGAGTCCACCACGAGCGCGCGCGGTTCGATCGTTTCGAGTACCTCGAGGATTGCGTGCAGATCGGTCTCGGCCAGCAAGAGGAGATCGTCCCCGGCCGCCAGGCGTTCGGCGCGCAGCTTCGTTTGCGCGGCGGACTCTTCGCCACAGACGTATACGACCGGACCCCCTTGCGCGGCGAGCGTCGCCGCGATCTGCAGGAGCAGCGTCGACTTCCCCGCGCCGGGCGGTCCGCCGACCAGCACGAGGCTACCGGGGACGATGCCGCCGCCGAGGAGGACGTCGAACTCCGGCATCCCGCTCGGAATCCGGGCGACGCGCCCGCTCGGAACATCGCCGAGCCGGATCGGCGCGGCCGGCACCGCGCCGCGAGCGCGACCGCCGTTGCCGGTGCGTGACGGCTTGGCTTGGGCCGGCGCCTCGGCGAAGGTGTTCCACGCATCGCAGCCCGGGCAACGGCCCAGCCAGCGAGTCGATTCATGGCCGCACGCCGAGCAAAAGAAGACCGACCGCGTCTTGGCCATCGTGCTCCTCTTAGAAGGGCGGCGCCGCTCGGCCTGGGAACGGTCGGGCCCGGATGGCTGCCTTCGCGCACGTCGCGATCGACGGACCGGCCGGTAGCGGGAAGACGACCGTCGCTCGCGCGCTTTCACGTCGGCTCGGGATCCTTCATTTGGATACCGGCGCGATGTATCGGGCCCTCGCGCTCGCCGCGTTGGAACTGGGCGTCCCCGTCGACGACGAGGCGGCGATTCTCAGGCTCGCGCGCGCCAAACCGATCGGCGTCGTCCTCGACGAGCGTTCGCCCGACGGATTTCGCATCCGAATCGGCGAGCGAGAAGTCGGAGCCGAACTCTACCGCAACGAGGTGAGCACGATCGTCTCGGTCGTCGCGGCCTATCCCGGCGTCCGCGAGATCATGGTCGACCGCCAGCGGGCGATCGCCCGAGAGGGGCCGGTCGTGATGGCCGGCCGCGACATCGGCACGGTCGTCATGCCGGATGCGCCGGTGAAGATTTTCCTGACTGCCTCGCTCGAGGCGCGCGTCGCACGCCGTCTGGCCGAACTCGCGCAACAGGGGACCTCCGTCGACCGGGTCGAGCTCCGCGCACAGATGGAAGAACGCGATCATCTCGACATCCATCGCGCCGCCTCGCCGTTGCAGCCTGCGCCCGGCTCGATAGCGATCGACTCGACCGACCTTTCGGTCGACGACGTCGTCGATCGCATCGCGGCGGCGGCGGACGCAGCCGTGCCGAAACGATGAACTTCTATAACTTCGCGAAGTTCTTGTGCTGGGCGATCCTACGGATCGGCTGGCGCTTCGCCGCCGTCGGCGTCGAGCACGTCCCGGCAAGTGGCCCGTTGATCGTCGCCTCCAACCACGTCTCGTATTTCGATCCGCCGGCGCTCGGGGTCGCGCTCAAGCGCCCCGTGCACTATATGGCCAAGCAACAGCTCTTCGCGATCCCGGTCCTCGGGACGCTCATCCGCTGGTGCAAGGCCTACCCGGTCGATCGCTCGCGGGGAGACGTGGCAGCGATCAAGCGCTCGGTCGAAGTGCTCGCGAGCGGGGCCGCGATCGGGATCTTCCCCGAGGGGACGCGGAATCCGCACGGCACCCACGCGCCGCAATCCGGGATCGCGCTCCTGCACTACCTCTCAAAGGCGCCGGTCGTTCCGGCTTATGTCGCAGGCACCCTGGACGTTCGGCGCTTCGGGCGCATCCGGGTGGCGTATGGGGAGCCCCTCTCGTTCGTGCGGCCGGGTGAAAAAGCGAGCCGCGAAGACTTGGCGAAGTGGACGGCTGAGATCATGAAGCACATCGTCGCGTTGCGGGAAACCGCAGAAGCTGTCTGATGCAGATTAAGAAGGCCAAGACCCAAGGTTTCTGCTTCGGCGTGGCCATCACGCTCAAGAAGGCCGAAGAGACCGTCGCCGCCGGGGGCGCCGTCACGACGCTCGGCCACATCGTTCACAACCCACAGATGGTCTCCCAATTCGAGGAGAAGGGGCTGCGCAACGCGGCCTCCGTCGACGAGGTCGATCTCGGGACGCTCTTCGTGCGCGCTCACGGCCTGCCGGTCGAGGTGTTTGAAAAAGCGGGAGAAAAGGGCCTCAGTATCGTCGATGCGACCTGTCCGATGGTGACGAAGATCCACGTGCAAGCCGAAAAATTGCGCGCCGACGGCTACAAGATCGTCGTCGTCGGCGATCCCAACCATCCCGAAGTGAAGGGGACGTTATCGCACGTCCCGGGCGCGTGGTGCATTCAGACGCCCGAAGACATCGACAAGCTGCCGCGCGCGAGCCGGGTCGGCGTCGTGGTGCAGTCGACCTGGTCCGGCGCCGGCTTCACCCAGATCGTTCAAAAGCTCGCCTCGAAGTACTACGAGGTTCGAGCGGTCAACACGATTTGCACGGATACCCACAACCGCCAGTTCGAGGCGGCGCAACTCGCCAAAGAAGTCGAAGTGATGGTGGTCGTCGGCGGCAAGACGTCGGCCAATACCAAGCATCTGGCCGAACTCTCGACCTCGCAAGGCGCGCGCGCCTACCACATCGAGGGACCCGACGAACTCGAGTCGCAGTGGTTCGAGGGCGTGAGCGTCGCCGGCCTGATGTCGGGTGCGTCGACGCCCGGCTGGCTGGTCGATCAGGTCGAAGCCCGCATGGAAGCCTTTGGGAACCCGGCTTTCGGAGGTTCTCACCCGTCGAGCTAGTCAATCTCGTGGAAGCGCATTTAGCGCGCACGATCGAGCGCTATCGCGGATCATCGCCGATTTACGAGATGATCCGCTATCATTTTGGTTACGACCAATACGGGCACGCGAAACAAGGGAAGCGGTTGCGCCCGCAACTGCTCCTGAGGACGGCCCTCGAGGAAGGCGGGAAGCTCGAAGAGGCGCTCGACCCCGCTATTGCCATCGAGATCTTACACAACTATTCGCTCGTGCACGACGACATCGAGGACGGCGACCGTTTGCGGCATGGCCAAACGACCATTTGGGCGCAGTTCGGAATCCCACACGGGATTAACGTCGGCGACGCACTCTGCTCGCTCTCATATCTGACGATCTTACACGGCACGGTCCCGCCCGAGCGCGTCGTCGGGATGCTGTTGGTGCTGCACGAAGCGAATTTGCAGATGTGCGAGGGCCAGGGGACCGACATCAAATTCGAATCACTCGCGAGCGTGACGATGGAGCAATACCTCGAGATGATCTCGGGGAAAACCGGCGCGCTCTTTTCGGCCTCATGCCATCTCGGCGCGATCGCCGCCGGCTGCACGCCGGAACGGGCTCGGGCCTACGCGCGGCTGGGACGCGCGTACGGTCGCGCGTTTCAGATTCGCGACGACGTCCTCGGCGCGTGGGGCGCGACCGACGTTACCGGAAAGCCGAGCGGCGCCGACCTAGCGCGCCGTAAGTGGAGTTTCCCGGTCGTGTGGGCGCTTGAAACGCCGGCCGGCGCCGATCGCGAGATCGTCGCAGCCGCCTACGAACGCGGCTCGCGTCTCGACGAACGCGACGTCGAGGGGGTGCGCGAAGCCCTCGACCGGATTGGCGCGCGAGCCGCCGCCGACGAAGCGCACGATCGAGCGCTGGCGGAAGCCGACGCGATCGCGCGCGAAGCCGGCATCGATCGGGGCGGCACGATCCGCGACTTTCTCGCGCAGGGAGCGCGTCGCGTTGCGTAACGCCGAGGAGCGTTCGCTGCCCTTGCGCCTCGGACTCTTGTTGCTACTCGCGCTGCTGGTGCGGTTGCTCTTCATCCGGGCCGAAGGCTTCACCAACGACATCTCGACCTTTGAATCGTGGGCGTTGACGCTCGCCGATCACCCGCTCAGCCAATTTTTCACTACGGCCGGGTTCGCCGATTATCCGCCCGGTTATTTCTACGTCTTGTGGTTCGTCGGCCATCTGTACCGGCTGCTCGTGCACAGCGACCCGACCTACGGCATCTTGAAAATCTTCGTTAAGCTGCCTGCCGTCGTCATGGATCTCGTCGATGCCGCGCTCGTCTTCGCCATCGTACGGCGCTTCGCGTCGAGCGCGCTGGCCTTCGGCGCCTGCGCGCTTTTCGCGTTCAATCCGGCGGCGATCTTCATCTCGTCGTATTGGGGACAGGTCGATTCCGTCGCCGCCGCGTTCGTCCTGGCCGCGATCTTACTCGTCATCGAAGCCGGCCGGAGGACCGGGACGGCGGCGACCTATGCCATCGTCGGCGCGTGGCTGTTGACCGCCGCTTCGATTCTGATCAAGCCGCCGGCGATCGTTTTGATTCCGCTCCTCCTGGCGTTTGCGGTGGCCACGGTCGATCGGCGCGAACGTTTGGCGGCGACGGCGATCGGCGCGGCGGCGGCGCTCGTCTTTGCATTGCTGGCGAGCCTCCCGTTCCATCCATCGCTCAATCCGATCGAACAGTTTGTCTGGCTTTACGGACGCTATCAGTACGCGAGCGGCGTCTATCCGTACAATTCGGTCAACGCGTTCAACCTGTACGCGATGGTCCATCACTTTTGGGAGCCGGATAACCAACTGCTTCCCAGCACGACCATCGCCGGGCACCTCTTGGGCATCCCGCAATACACCTGGGGCATCGTGCTGTTTCTGGCCGCGGTCGGGCTGGTCGTTTCGCGCTACGCCGGACGCGGCGAGCCGTCGGCTTTTCTCGAGGGCGCGATGCTTCTTTCGCTCGGCTACTTCATCTTGCTGACGCGGATGCACGAGCGCTACGTCTTCGACGCATTCCTGCTCTCGATTCCCTTGGCGGCCCTGCGCCGCCGGTACCTGTGGGCGGCGATCGTCCTATCCCTGACGCTACTCGCCAATCTTTTCTATTCTCTCGATTACCTCCACGTGATGAACGACAAGGTCGGCGGCGTCGATCCGACCGATCTGTTGCCGTGGCTCAGCCATCCGATGGCGCTCCTCAACGTCGCGGCCTTTTTCTATCTTGGCTTCGTCTATCTGGGTGCAGGCTCGAGCGACCCACTCGAACGCGTCGACCTTTCCAAGGCTTGGCGCAACTTGGCCAACCCCGTTCGGCGCTGGTTTTCGCCGCTGGCCGGGGTCGCGGCGATGACGCGGCTGGACTGGTGGATCGCCGGCGGGATGACGCTCCTGTCGTTCGTGCTGGAAGCGGCGCCTTTTACCTCGGTCGGCTTTGCGCACCCCAACGAAAAGATCTTCGACGAAATCTACTACGCGCGCGCCGGCGAGGAGTATCTTCGCCACAAGGATATTTTCGAATACACCCATCCGCCGCTCACCAAACTGATCATCACGGCCTCGATGTGGCTCTTCGGAGGACTGCACGGTTTGGGCGACAGCGCCGTCGGCTGGCGCTTCTTGAACGTCGTCGTCGGTGCGCTGATGGTGCTGGTCATCTATTGGTTCGGCAAGCGCCTCTTGGGCTCGACGCCGTTCGCGGCGCTTGCGGCGGCCTTCTTACTGCTCGACGGATTCCACTACGTGCAGTCGCGCATCGCGACGCCGGAGATTACCGTCGCGTTTTTCTCGCTCCTGACGCTCTATGCGTTCTATCGCTTCTGGACGGCGAGCCAGGTGCGCGTCGCGCCGGAGTTCGGTTTCGATTTCGTTGCGGTTCTGCGTAGCGAGGGGCTGGGCATCGTCGCCCTCACGCTAGTCGCGCTCGGCCTCACGGTGTTTATCGGGCACGACTGGACGACGGCTGCGCGAGTCGTCCTGATGCTGTACCTCGAGACCGGCGGCTACGTCGCGCTGCGGCTGCTCGCTCCCCGCTTCCGGAACGCTCGCCCGCTCGTCTCCTACGCCGAAGGATCGCGCCTGTTGGACGAGACCCTTCAGACCTTTGACGGCGGGAGCGTCTCGAAGGGAATGTTAAAAGCCGGCGCGACGACGAGCCCCGAGAAACGCGGGCTCGTCTACCAGGACGAGGAACTGCGAATCGAATACGCGCGCGACGGCTCGGCGCGCTACGTGACGCCCGAAAGCGAGGCGAATTTTGCTCCGGCGGGGCAGATGCGTACCGGCGAAGCGACCTTCGACGGCGCTTCGGCCGGCCCGACCTGGCTCTGGATTCTGGCGACCTGCGCCGGCTGCTTGGCTGCGTCGAAGTGGAACGGTCTCTTCGATTTCTTCGTCATCTGGGGCTTGGTCGCGCTCGTCGTCTCGCAACCCTACTGGCGCCGGCTCGCCCGGCTGTTGCGCCACCAGAGCGTCGTGCCGCGACCCGCGGCCTGGGGCAATCCGTTCGGTTTCTCGCTCGATATCGTCGTCGGGTCGATGCTCTTCGTCGGCGCGACGATTTACGCGCTGGCGTACATACCGTTTTTTCGGCTCGGCCATTCGTTCAGCGATTTGGTTGGGTTGCAGAAGCAGATGTACGACTACCATAGCACCCTGACCGCGACGCATCCGTACGGCTCGAGGTGGTGGCAGTGGCCGCTGATCCTGCGTCCGGTTTCGTACTACTACCACGACTTTCGCACGGGCTTGGCGGCCAGCGACGGGGCGGCGTGCTGCGTCGCGGAGATTCTCGCGCTGCCTAATCCGATCGTCTGGTGGACCGGATTGATCTCGGTACCCTTCATCGCGTACCTCGCGCTCCGCGAACGTAACAAAGGCTACCTGCTGCTGGTCACCGCTTACATTTTCCAGTGGCTGCCCTGGATCGCATCGCCGCGGGTCGCTTTCGAATACCATTTCTTACCGAATCTGGCGGTGATTTGTCTGGCCGACGCGGTACTGATGCAGCGGATCTGGAACCGGGCGCGGGGAGGCTCCGAGATCCTCGCAAGCTGGTTCGGCTGGAAGGATGCGCCCGCGTGGGCCGAACGCTGGTGCGCATGGCCGCGGCCCATCGTTTTGGCGTTCGGACTCTTGGTCGTCTGGGCGTTCGTGTTCTTCTTTCCGATCCTCTCGGGGATGCACGTCCGGTGGAACGCATGGGACGCGCGCATGCTGCACTGGCTCTATCGCAACAATCAATGGGTGTAGGCAGCTCAGTTGCCCGTGACGGTATAGGTACCTAACATGTCGGGACACTCCAAGTGGCATAACATCAAGTTGCGCAAGGGGAAGGTCGACGCGCAACGCGGTGCGCTGTTCACCAAACTCTCCAAAGAGATCATCCTGGCGGCCAAGAGCGGCTCCTCGGATCCGGAAGCCAACTTTCGGCTGAAGGTGGCCGTCGAGAAGGCGCGCGAGAACAATATGCCGGTCGACAACGTCAAGCGCGCCATCGCGCGCGCGAGCGGCGCCGACGGCGGCAAAGAGATCGAGGAGATGCGCTACGAAGGCTACGGGCCGGCGGGCATTGCGGTTATCCTCGACGTCGCGACCGACAACCGAAACCGCACCGCCGGCGAACTGCGTTTTCTCTTCAGCCGGCACGGCGGAGCGCTCGGTGAGAGCGGCAGTGTCGCGTGGATGTTCGAATCGCGCGGCTTTATCGAAGTCGAGCACGGGACGCTCGGCGAAGATGCGCTGACCGAGGCGGCGTTGGTCGATGGCGTCGTCGACGTGCGTTACGGTGCAAGCGAGTTGCGTTCCGAGATCGTTACCGAACCGGCGTCGGTGGCCGCCGTCCGCGCAGCGCTCGGCGCGCGCGGCATACGCATTACCTCGACGACGCTTGGTTTCGACCCCAAGCAAACCGTCGCCCCGAGCGGGGACGCGTTGCGCGAGGTCGTCGCTTTTCTCGATGCGCTCGAAGAGCACGAAGACGTACAGCGGGTCTTCTCGAACGCCGAACTCGATATCGCGCAACTCGAAGCGCTGGCTTAAGCGGGTTCAAAGCGGCGTGGCGCAGGGCGCGAGTCCTCGGCTCAAACGGAGCGTTCGGTGGTATGCGAACCAGGATTGGTTCTTCGCGCTCGCTTTGGCGTTATTCGTCGCCGTGGTCGTGTGGTTCGGTCGCGCGATCTTGGATTTTTTCCAACCTTCGGCCAAGACGCTGACCGCGCCGGCCTTGGTCGGACAGACGCTCGACGATGCGATGCGCAGCGCCGACGCCGTCAAGCTGCGCGCGGTGGTGATGTCGCGCCAGCCGAGCGATCGCTACCCCAAAGATTTGGTCATGCGCCAGGATCCGGCCGCCGGTACCCAAGTTCGCGAAGGCCGCCAGCTCTCGCTGGTCGTTTCGAGTGGCGTATTGATTTTCTCGATGCCGGACTTACGCTACGACACGATGCGCGAAGTGAACCTCGACCTCTCGCACAACAAGTTGATGCTCGGCAAGGTCCGCTCGATCGACAGCGACGAGGTCCCGGCGAACCGCGTCGTGAGCCAGGACCCGCCGCCGCTTTCATCGGTGCGGCTGGGGACGACGGTGAACGTCACGCTCTCGAAAGGCGGTTTGGCTCGAATCCGCTTGCCGAATTTCGTCGGACTGACCGTCGACGAAGCGCGCGACGCCGCCCGGCGTCAAAAGATTCACGTGGGTCAGGTCGTGTGGACGCCGTTCGGCCGTTGGGGCCCGCCGCGAGGTACGATCGTCCGTCAGAACCCATCCGCCGGCGCGACGATCGATGCCAGCGACGCCGTCTCGTGGCAAGTCAGCGCCGGCCCGCGCGAGACGGGCTATCTCGTCCGTCAAGTGCATGCAACCGCAACCGTCCCGGAGGACGAAAACGCCGCCGGGAAGGCTCCGGTCGTTCGGATCGAGGTGCGCGACGAAACCGGTACCTGGACGGTCTACAACGCGTTCGCGCAGCCGAAGCAACGGCTCGATTTCAACCTTACGGTGATTGGGACCGCCGAGCTCGACATGTACGTCAATAACGAGTTGCTCGACTCGACCCGGCTCGGGGTGGAACCCCCGGTCCAGGAGAAGCAGCTGCTCGGACCCGCCCCGCCCTCGGCGCCGAAGCCCCACACCGTCCGATGATCAAGATCGCTCCCTCGTTGCTCTCCGCCGATTTCAGTACGATCGCCGCTCAGATCGGCGCGCTCGAACGTGCCGGCGCCGATTACCTGCACCTCGACGTCATGGACGGCCGCTTCGTTCCGAACATCAGTTGGGGCCCGAAGATCATCGGCGACCTGCGCCGCCTCACGCGGTTGCCGTTCGATGTGCACTTGATGATCGTCGAGCCCGAGCGATACCTCGAACAGTTTCGCGAAGCCGGGGCCGACATCATCACGGTGCATCTCGAGGCCTGCGTCCATCTGCAGCGTGCGGTCACGCAGATCCGCTCGCTCGGTGCGAAGGCGGGCGTCTCGCTCAATCCGTCTACGCCGGTCGCGCTGCTTGAAGACGTCATCGGCGATCTCGATCTGGTGCTCGTGATGAGCGTCAATCCGGGTTTCGGCGGCCAATCCTTCCTGCCGGTGGCGCTCAGGAAACTGAGCGAGGCCCGAGAACTGATCGACGAGGGCAATCCGAGCTGCGCCTTGGAGGTCGACGGCGGGGTCGGACGCGAGAACATCCGCGACGTCGTCGCGGCCGGCGCGGACGTCATCGTGATGGGCTCGAGCATCTTTGGGGCGAGCGATCCGGCTGCGGAGTTGCGCGCCTTACGCTCGCTCGCCGAAACGCCGGGGACGCACTGACCGAAGACGCGCTGGTCGCGGCGCTGCGCGCGATCGTCTCCGCACCGCACGGCCGCGTCCGGATCGGCATCGGCGACGATGCGGCCGCCTGGCAGCCGTCGCGCTCGCACCTTTCCGTGATCACGACCGACGCACTGGTCGACGGCGTGCATTTCGACAGTCAGAAAATGGAACCATCGGCCATCGGGCACCGCGCGATGGCTTCGAATCTCTCCGACATCGCCGCAATGGGTGCGCGGCCGCTTTTGGCGACGATCGCGCTCGGCGTGACGCCGGCGGCGAGCGAGGAGTGGATCGTCGAATGCTATCGCGCGATGAACGCCGTGGCGGCGGCGTTCGGTGCGCAGATCGTCGGCGGCGATATCACGCGCGCGCCGGCGCTCTTGCTCTCGATAACGGTCGTTGGCGAGGTTTCCCGGATGCGCTTGAAGCGGCGCGACGGCGGACGAGCCGGCGACGTGATCGCCGTGACGGGTCCGCTCGGTGCGAGTCGCGCCGGCCTGGAGGCGTTGCGCCGCGACCGCGCTCCGAGCGACGCCGTGCGCGCCGAGGCGCTGCGGGCGTTCGAGATGCCGCAGCCGCGCATTCGCGAGGGCCGCTGGCTCGGCGCATCTACCCACGTCCACGCGATGCTGGATTGCTCCGACGGGCTCGCGCTCGACGTCGCGCGGCTCGCCCGCGCGAGCGGTTGCGGCGCGACCTTGAGCGACGTTCCGGTTGCGGCCGTTGCGACGGCGGTCGCACACGCGGTCGGTGGGGACGCCCGTGCCTACGCCCTCGAAGGCGGCGAAGATTTCGAATTGATCGTTGCGATCGCGCCGCGCGCCTTTTCGCATTTGACGCAACGTTTCGAAGCGCGCTTCGGGCGCCCGCTGCGCGCCGTTGGCCGGCTCGACGTCGAACCCGGCCTACGCCTTCAAGAAGGTGGCCGCACGAACGAACTCGCGCCCGGCGGTTGGGATCATCTGCGCTAGGTTAGCCCACCGTTTACGGGTAAATCTGGACTCCGGAGGCAGAATTCATGCAAGGCAAAGCGACCTTTGGGGGCCACCCGATTCATCCCATCTTGATTCCCTACCCGATTGCATTTTTCGGCGGCTCGCTGATCTGCTACATCGTCGATTATTTCGCTCGGGATACGTTCTGGCCGCAAATGGGCACCTGGCTCGTCGCGTTTGGCGTCGTCGGAGCACTCGTTGCGGCATTATTCGGCTTCATCGATTATTTCACGATTGCGATGCCGCCCGGCACCCACAACGTCGCCACGAAGCACATGCTCGTCAATCTTTTGGCGGTCGTCGTTTTTGCTATCGCGTTCTTCGTACTGTGGGGCGATAACGTGGCGACGCTGGGTATCGCGCTGGTGATCGTCGGAAACATTTTGCTTGCGATCTCCGGCTATCTCGGCGGCGAGATG
This sequence comes from bacterium UBP12_UBA5184, assembly GCA_002413145.1. Classification (GTDB taxonomy): domain Bacteria; phylum Vulcanimicrobiota; class Vulcanimicrobiia; order Vulcanimicrobiales; family Vulcanimicrobiaceae; genus Zemelea. The sequence continues at coordinate 12,398 of DHWK01000065.1, read as the reverse complement.
GTCTATCGTGGACACCTCGGGGTCAAGGACTGACGACGATCGTATTCCCGTCGTCGAAAACGATCTCGCCGCAGCGCTCGGCGAAGGCGCGGCGTGGCGCGTAACTCGTTCGCCCCCCGACCGGAATATCGCCCGCGACCGCGAGCAGCGCTCCAAGGGTACGCGCCTCGCGGCATGGATTGTGGACGTCGGCATCGATCGCGCGCGTCGCCGGACTGACCGCAGAGATCGCGCCGATGCGCAAGCCATAGCCCACCAGCGCCGGCGGTTTGGTAGCGGCGACCCAGTGAAAGAAGCGCGAGGGGCTCGTCCCGCGTCCGAGCCAGTCTTCGTAATAGTCGAGCGGATGCGAACCCGCAAGGACGACCGCGTAAGCCGTCAACGCGCAAGCCGTCGCGGGTAGCGCCCAGAGCTTCACCCGCTGCCATGGCAGGACCAGGACGGCCGCGACGGTCGCCGTGACGAGCGGCGTCCCGTGCGTCGTCGCATCGTTCCAGAAGATGCCGAGGGTGTGCGAGCTGTTGAGGACGGCGATCGCGAGCGCCGCCATCCCGCCCGCAATCGGCATACGCCGGCCTAGCTCGAAGAGAAAGACGCCGCCGAGCGCCAGGAACGCTGTGGCGTAGCGCAACGAATTCCCGGTCGCGAGTTGGGGTTGCGGATTGATGTAGCCGAATGGGTCCAGCAAAAAGATGGCAAGCGAAGCGGCGGCGGCAAGGCGTAAGCGCGGATCGCGGGCGAAGGCGATCGAGCAGAGCGCGGCTGCGAAGAGCAGCGTCGTCGCGAGGCCGCTCTCTCGCAGCGCGCGAGCGAGCGTAACCAGACCGGTCCAACCGTGCGCCAGGATCGTCGTCCCGAACAAGTTGGGGTAGTAGGAGCTTGCGGGCGCGATGATCGCCTCTCTCCACAAGACCGCGTCGCGAAGCGCCCACAGCGCAAGCGGCGCCAGCGCGATCGCTGCGATGCGCCAAGACGGCCTTGCGATGCCGAGCCCGAGCCCCGCATAGAGCCAGCCAAGCGGTTTGAGCAGCGCGGTCAACGCGGCGGCGCGTCCGAACGTCGCAGGCGCTTTGGCGCGCCCGAGCCAGAGCGCTTCAACGAAAAATGCCGCGAGCCAAACGTCATTTTCGAGCGAGCCGGCCTGTTCTGCCAAAGTAAAACTGGAGACGACGAAGGCCGCGACCGCGCCGGCGACCCAGCGGCGCACCCCGAGTTCGACGCCCCATTCGTAGAGTCGCATCCCGAGAAACAACAGCGCGCCGAGTCCGGCGAAGCCGGCCGCGAGCGTCCCCGCCGCATTGAGCAGACCGGCCGCGAACAACTCGGAACCGCCCGGATAGAACCAATAGTTCGTCGTCGTCGTCCAGAGCGAGTGGGCCTGTGTCCACGCCGCGGCGTTCGGAAGATGGTAGCCAAGCGAATCGCCCTGCAAAAGCGGCCGCACAACCGCCGGCCAGCCTGCGGCGATTGCGGCGAGGATCGGCAGCGCGGCACCGATCCGCCCTTCGAGCGAGGCCGTTACCTCAGGCGGCTCGGCGGAGCCTCGCCCGAGCAGGCGCACCGCCGCGAGAAGCGCGATGCAGAGCCAGACCGCAACCGGCCACAGCAGCCCGACGAACCCGAAGCCAAATGGGATCGCGACGCCGAGGATCAGCGCGTCCCGCAACCGCCCGGCGCCACCCGTCGCGCGACCGAATAGTGGGGCGACAAACCAAAGGGACCCGAGCCACAACGCGGCTCGGATCCCTTCGAAGACGACTTCGAGGTGCGGAACGGCCGTTTAGCTAGCGCGCTTGACGCGCCGCGAACGCAAACACTGAGTGCAGACGCGCACCGTGCGGTGCGTACCCTGTTCGTCGACGCGCACGGGCTGCAGGTTCGGTAGCCAGCGGCGTTTCGTTTTGTTCATCGCGTGGCTGACGTTGTTGCCGGCCATGGGACCTTTTCCGCAGACGTCGCAGCGCTTGGCCATCGTTGAAATCTACCTACCTATAGAGTGGAAGAGGGCGCCGGCTTGGGACCGAGTTCTCAGCGCAACCCCGGGAGCATAGCACGCGAGCCCCCGTCCTCGCAACGACTCACCACCAGGAACCGGCCTCGGGCCCTTGTAACGGCGGCTGGAATGGACGTGACGGCCCTCGACGGGCGGGCCTTCGGCAAGTTTGTCGTCGCCGGGACCTACTTCTTACGGAAGTACCGCGGCGTCCTCGACGACCTCAACGTCTTCCCGGTCCCCGACGGCGACACCGGCTCGAACATGTACCTGACGGCCCGTGCCGCCCTCGCCGAGGCGGCGACGGTTCGCGGGAGAGCCCTCTCGGAGGTCGCGGCGGCGGCGGCGCGCGGCAGTCTGCTCGGGGCACGCGGGAACTCGGGGGTCATCTTCTCGCAGATGCTGCGCGGCTTCGCGCACAACGTCCGACACCGTCTCACGATCGACAGCCTGGACCTGGCGCTCGCGATGCGGGAGGCGGTTGGGGCGGCGCGCGGCGCCCTCGTCAAACCGATCGAGGGGACGATTCTTTCGGTCGCCAGCGCCGCCGCCGACGCCGCCTACACGCTTGCCGCTCGCGAGTCCGACATGCTGCGCGTCGCCACCGGAATCGTGCGCGCGGCGGCCGAGGCCCTCGAGCGAACCCCCGAACAACTGCCGATCCTCAAAGAAGCGGGCGTCGTCGATTCGGGCGGCGCCGGCCTCGTGTATTTCCTCGAAGGCATCTTGCGTTTCATCCCCGAGGCGACGACGCGCGCGACCGCCTTTCCGCGCCGGCCGGGACCCAAACGCTCGTTTATGACCAAGCACGTCGTCGGCGCGAACAAGTTTTGTACGGAATTCATTCTCGAGGACGCGACGATCGAGAACCACGCGCTGCGCGATCAGCTCGTCGAGCGCGGCGATTCGCTGCTCGTCGCGGGCGGGGCGCCGATACTCAAAGTACACATTCACACCAACGATCCGAGCGAAGTGCAGCGAATCGCCGCGGCGCACGGCCGACTAACGCGCGAGAAGGTCGAAGACATGGAACGACGGCATTCGTTGCTCGTCGTCGAGCGGCCGGAGAAACCGTTTTCGGTGGTGGCGGTCGTCAGCGGCGACGGCTTCGCGCAGATCGCGCGCGAGTTGGGGGCCGAGTCGGTCGTCGTCGCACGGGACGCGAATCCGAGCGTGCGCGAACTCTTGCTGGCGGTCAACGCCTGCCTCTCGGAGCGCGTCTATCTCCTGGCCGACGACCCGAACGTCGCGCTCGTCGCGCGCGAAGTCGCCGGCTTGACCGAGCGTGACGTCTCTCTCGTCGCGACGCAGGATGTTCCGAGCGGTCTTGCGGTGCTGCTCGAACTTAGCGGCGCCGGCGAACGACCTCCCGCTCCGGAAGGGTTGCTCGCGAACGCGGCGTCGCTCGGCGTCGCCGAAGTGTTCTTCGCCGAGAAGGATTCAGGGCCCGGCGGGATCGCGCTCAAACGCGGCACGCCGAGGGCGAGGTTCGCGGGCAAACTCTACCCTGCCCGGACCGTTTCGGATGGCGTCGTCGAGGTTGCGTCGGCGATGGGCGCGGCGCAGGGCGGCTTGCTGACGCTGTATTACGGAGGCACGCAGAAGGAACGCGACGCACGCCAGATAACAGCGAGACTCGCCCAAAGATTCGACGGGATCGAGGTCGAGTATTATTACGGCGGACAGCGAGCCTGCGAATTCGTGATCAGTTTTGAACGGTAAATCGGAAGTTCCGCGCATCGCGATCGACGCAATGGGCGGCGACCACGCGCCCGAAGAGATCGTCGCCGGCGCGGTCCTCGCGCACCGTGACGGTCTGGGCCGGATGATCCTGATCGGCGACGAGTTGCGGATCGCGCCGCTCCTCGCCCAGCAGCGCGCGAGCGAAATCGAAGTGGTACACGCGCCGGCCTCGATCGCGATGGACGCCAACCCCGCACAGGCCGTGCGCGGCAGCGACGACACGTCGCTCGGGATCGGGATCGCGATGCTGCGCGACGGACTGGCCGACGCCGTCGTCTCGGCGGGCAACAGCGGCGCGTTCCTCGCGATCGCCATGATTCGGCTTCGAACGATACCGGGGATCGACCGGCCGGCGATCGCCGTGGTGTTCCCGGGAAAGAAAGGCCCGGTGATCCTGCTCGACGCCGGGGCCAACGTCGATTGCAAACCAGAATGGATGGCGCAATTCGGCTTGATGGGCGCCGCCTATGCCAAAGCGGTCTTGGATATCCCCAATCCAAAGGTAGGAATCATCTCGGTCGGCGAGGAGCGCGTCAAAGGTAACGCGCAGACGATCGAGGCAGCGCGCTGCCTCGATGCGATGCCGCTCAACTTCATCGGCAACATCGAGGGCAAAGACGTGCTGGTCAACGTCGCCGACGTCTGCGTGACCGACGGATTCGTCGGCAACGTGATGCTGAAGTTGGCCGAGGGAGCTTCGTCGCTGATCAGCGACATCGTGATAACCGAGATCAAGAGCGGCGGCCCGCTGACGCTCTTCGGCGCGCTGTTGATGCGCCCGGCGCTGCGTAAAGTGCGGGCGAAGTTGAATTACGATAATTACGGTGGGGCGCCGCTCTTGGGCTTACGCGGAAACTGTATCGTCGCCCACGGCCGTGCCAACCGGCAAGCGATGCGCTCCGCGATTCGCGCCGCGGTCACCGAGGTGCGCGAGGACGTTGTGGGCCGCATCGCCGAACTCGTCGCCGGCTCCGAGACGCGCGCCACGCGAGAGGCCTAGGGGCCGAAGCCGGGTGGCGGTCGCGATCCTCACCGACAGCACATCCGATATCGATCCGGCGCTGGCGGCGCGTTACGGCATCGACGTCATCCCGCTGTTCGTCAACTTCGGCGACGAGCGCTTTCGCGACGGCATCGACCTCTCGCGTGGCGAGTTTTACCGCCGCATGCGCGAGGGGAGACTCTTACCGACGACGTCGCAGCCGACCTCGGCGATGTTCGAAGCGGCGTACCGGCCGCACGTCGAGGCCGGACGTGCGATCGTGAGCGTCCACATCACCCGGGGGTTGTCGGGGACGATCAATGCGGCCCAAGCCGCCGCCGCTCAATTTCCCGGCGCGGAGATTCGCCTGGTCGATTCCCTGACGGTAACCGGCGGCTGCGCGCTCCTGGCGCTGCACGCCGCCGAATTGGCCCGCGCCGGTGAATCGGCCGGCGCCATCCTCGACGCGCTGGAACGCGATCGAACGGTTCAGCACGGCTACTGCACCCTTCCCGACCTCTCGCATGCGGTGCGCACCGGGCGCGTCGGAAAGACGCAAGCGGCGCTCGGCAGTCTGTTGAGAATCGTCCCGGTACTGCGGGTCGGCGACGGTGAGGTCGACGTCGAGGCGCGCGTCCGCACGTTCTCGCGCGCGCAGGCGACGATCGTCGACGCGACTGTTCGCGACCTCGGAGAGGTCGCGAAGTCGCGGCTGCTGGTCATGCACGCGCACGCCCCGGCGAGCGGCGAAGCGCTGCTGGAACGGCTGCGCTCGAAACTTACGGCGAAGCCTGCTTATTTCGCGCTGGCCGAGGCGGGACCGGCGATCGCAACCCACGCCGGCGAGGGCGCCGTCGGCATCTTCTCGATCGCCGGCTGACGTGACGACGAACGCAGAGCGTGGCGGCCTGTACCTCCATCTGCCGTTCTGCCCCTACATCTGTCCCTATTGCGACTTCGCGAAGTGGCCGTGGCGGACCGCCGCCGCCGAGCGCTACCTGCACGCGCTCGAGGCCGAGATCGAAGCCGCGCCGGAATTCGCCGCGCAGACGATCTACTTCGGTGGCGGGACACCGAACACGTATCCACCGGAGGCGATCGCGTCGCTGGTCGAGCGATCGCGCAAACGTTTCAACGTACTGCCCGGCGCCGAGATCAGCACCGAGCTCAATCCCGATCTGGCGCTCTGCGAAGGCTTTGCGCTTTACCGTCGGGCCGGGATAACGCGACTTTCGATTGGCGTCCAATCGCTCGCCGCGTCGGAGCTGCAGACGCTCGGACGGCGGCATTCGCCGGCCGACGTCGCCGAAGTCGTCTCGCGCGCACGCCACTCGGGTTTCGATAACGTCTCGCTTGACCTGATCTTTGGCCTCCCGGGTCAGAGCGTTGAATCGTGGGGACGCAGCCTCGATGCCGCGCTCGCACTCGAGCCCGAACATCTGTCGACGTACGGCTTGACCGTCGAAAGCGGGACGCCGTACGCCGCTTGGCAGCGGCGCGACCCGGCGGCCTTCGCCTCGCAAGACCTCGAAGCGGAATTGTACGCCCTCGCCATCGACCGTCTAAGCGCAGCCGGCTACGAGCACTACGAGATTTCGAACTTCGCGCGACCTGGATTCCGCTCGGCGCACAATGCGAATTATTGGGCCAACGGCGCGTACCTCGGGATCGGCGTCGGCGCGGCGTCGCATCTAGCCGGCGCGCGCGCCACGCACACGCGCGATCTGAAGGCGTACGCCCAGGCGGCGCTCGGCGGCGGCCCGATTCCCGGGGAAATCGAGCGCCTACAAGGGGCGGCTCGAGCCGGTGAGGCGACGATGCTGGCGCTTCGTACCGTCGAAGGGGTAGAAATCGGCCCGTTTGCGGAACGATACGGCATCGATTTCTTGTCTTTTTACGCCTTACCCGTCGCCGAGATGAACGAGGCGGGGATGCTCGAGGTTACTCCAACGCACGTACGGCTCTCACGCCGCGGCCGGTTCTTGGCGAACGCGGTCTGCGCCGCGTTTCTCGCCGCCGCCGACTAAATGCCGATGTCCACTACCGTCCTGCGCGCGATCTTCGCCCTCGTTTTCGCCGTCACGGGTTTCTTGCTCGGCGGCGAGTTGTTCACGCATTTGATCTCGTTGCACGTCGCTAACCAGGTTTGGCTCTACGCGCTCACCATCGGCATCCCCGTCCTCGGCGCGGTGGCGGGCATCTTCGTCGCGCCCCCGGTCCAAGCGCTCTTCGAGAACGAACTCAACGAGGTCGAAGGGTTGATCGACCGTTTGGCCCCGGGTCAGCTGATCGGCGGCGTCGTCGGGCTGCTGGCGGGTTTGCTGATCGCGTACCTGATCAAGGCCGTGCTGCTCGAATTCTTCACGAAGGCGAGCCCGGCCGGCGGATACCTCGCCAATGTCGTCTACATTCTGCTGAGCATTTTCTTGGCCTATCTCGGCTGGCGCGTCGGGGCCAAGCGCCCGATCGGAAACCCCGCCGCGCACGCCGCGAAGGCGGCCCCGAGCGGCGACGGCGTCCCCAAAATCATCGATACGTCGGTGATCGTCGATGGACGCGTCCTCGAGATCGTCGAGAGCGGTTTTCTCGAAGGCCCGCTCGTCCTGCCGCGCTTCGTCTTGCGCGAGTTGCAGTTGATCGCCGATTCGCTCGACCCGATGAAGCGCACGCGCGGACGGCGCGGCCTCGACGTGCTCGCGAAGCTGCAGGAGACCACCCCGCTCGAGATCGACGAGCGCGATTACAACGACGTCGGCGGCGCGGTCGATGCGAAATTGGTGCGTCTTGCCCGCGAGCGTAACGGCAAGCTCGTCACCAACGACTACAATCTGAACCGCGTCGCACAAGTCGAGGGCGTCGCCGTTCTCAACATCAACGAACTCGCTGGTGCCGTCAAACCGGTCGTCCTACCGGGAGAAGAACTTCACGTGACGATCGTGCGCGACGGTAAGGAGCCGCATCAAGGCGTTGGCTATCTCGATGATGGGACGATGATCGTCGTCGAGAATGCGCGCCGCCTGATCGGCGAAGATGCCGACGTGCAGGTAACGAGCGTGCTGCAGACCGTCGCCGGGCGCATGATTTTCGCGAAGGTGAAGCGCACGAGTCAGGTCGGCAATTAAGCGAGCGGCGGCGCTCGCGTGAGCGGGCCGCTGAGCGCGAAGCCGGGCCGGCCGACGGAACAGAGCTCCCCGTCTGCGAAGGACCTCCGATGAGGTTCTGTGCGATCGTCGCGGCAGGCGGCAGCGGCGAGCGTTTCGGGCAGCCGAAGCAGTTGATCGACGTCACGGGCCGGCCGATGGTCGCGTGGTCTTTTGCGGCGTTCGAGGAACTGGCGGAACTCGACCATATGGTGATCGCAACCGAACCGGCCCATCTCGAGCGGATGGAATCCTTGGCGCGCGCGTTCGCCTCACATCTTCGGACGCGCGTCGTCGCCTCCGGTCCTACGCGCCAAGGCAGCGTCCGCAACGCACTCGCCGCCGTTCCGGATGCCTGCGACGGCGTTTTCGTCCACGACGGGGCTCGCCCGCTCGTGAGGGCGCGGGACATTCGAGCCGGGATGGCGGTAGTCGGTCCAGGCGTCGGCGCCGTCCTGGCCACACCGCTCGCCGACACGATCAAGGTCGTCCCGCGCGGGACGCGGACTGTTAGCCGGACGCTCGATCGCGACGAATTGTGGGCGGCGCAAACGCCGCAATTTGCGAGCACCGCCGATTTGCGCGCCGCCCATGCCGCCGCCGAACGCGATGGGATCGAGGCGACCGATGACGTCTCGCTCCTCGAGCGCATCGGAATCGCGGTCGTCGTCGTTCCGGCGACGTCCGAAAACTTCAAGGTCACGACGCCCGAAGATCGCAAGCGCGCCGAAGTGCTCTTGAGCTCGCGAGTCCGCGAGGGCGCGGCGCTCGAGTCGCGATGAGTTTCCGTGTCGGCCACGGCTTCGACGCACACCGGCTCGGTGAAGGCCGCCCTTTCGTTTTGGGTGGGGTGCGCATCCCCTTCGAACGGGGTCCGCTCGGTCATTCCGACGGCGATTCGCTGGCGCACGCCGTCGCCGATGCGCTCTTGGGCGCAGGCAACCTAGGCGACTTGGGGCGTCATTTTCCCGATAGCGACCCACAATGGAAAGACGTCGATTCGCTGCGCCTCTTGGAAGCGTGTGCGCGGATGGTGCGCGAGGCCGGCTATGAGATCCTCAACATCGACGCGACCGTCGTCGTCGAGGCGCCGAAGCTGGCGCCCCATCTCGACGCGGTCCGAGCCCGGCTAGCCGAGGCTCTGCGCATCGATTCGTCGTCGGTGAGTGTCAAAGCGAAGACGAGCGAAGGGATGGGCTACACCGGCGACGGAAGCGGAATCGCCGCCTACGCGGTCGCCGCTCTCGAGCGCTCGCGGTCACGATGATGAATCTCGATTATTCGCAACCGCCCTTCACGGTCCCGATCTCGGCGACGAGCTCGCGCGAAAGCGTGCGCGACCTCATCCGCGACGCGCCGCTCGCCGGAAAAAAACCGGCGTGAACTGGCTCGACGCGATTGGAGCCGATCTGCGCGCGGCGTGCGACCGCGACCCGGCCGCGCGCGGGAGGCTCGACGTCGTCCTCTCGTATCCCGGCTTTCACGCGGTGACGGCGCATCGCTTCATCCATCGCTTGCATCGCGCCGGCATTCCGCTGCTTCCGCGCTTCCTGGCGAACGTCGTGCGCTTTGCGACCGGGATCGAGATCCATCCGGGCGCGCGTCTCGGAAACGGATTTTTCATCGATCACGGAATGGGCGTCGTAATCGGGGAGACGAGCGAAACCGGCGACGGCGTCACGCTCTATCAGGGCGTGACGCTCGGCGGCGTGAGCCTGCAGAAGCAGAAGCGCCACCCGACGCTGGGCGACAACGTCGTCGTCGGAGCCGGCGCCCTCGTGCTTGGACCGATCACGATCGGGGACAACGCCAAGATCGGCGCCAATTCGGTCGTGGTGCGCGACGTACCGCCGAACGCGACGGTGGTTGGGATGCCCGCTAAGGTCGTGCTACAGGACGGCGAACCGGCGCGTTCCAGCGATCCGCAGTCGCTGCTCTTGCGGCAACTCGCCGAACGTGTGGCGGCACTCGAGCGCAAGCTCGCGCAGTTGAGCGGGCCGGGTGCCTACGACGATGTCGCCATCTGAGATTCAGCAACGTGGCGCGCTGCGGCTTTACAACACGCGGACGCGTAAGGTCGAACCCTTTGGAGCGCTGCGCGACGACCGCGTTCGGATGTACGTCTGCGGCCTGACGCCCTCGGCCGAGGGGCATCTCGGACACGCACGATCGTTCATGTTCTTCGACGTGCTGCGCCGGTATTTGGTGCACCTAGGCTACGGCGTGACGTTCGTCCAGAACGTGACGGACATCGACGATCGAAGCATCGCGGCGGCCGCCACGAGCGGACGCGACTGGCGCGAAATCGTCGAAGCCTACTTTCAATCCTTCAAGCGTTCGATGACGCGGTTGCACGTGCTCGAGCCGGACCACGAACCGCGCGCGACCGAGTACATCGGACCGATTCAAAGCATGATCGAAGAACTGATCGTGACCGGGCATGCGTACGCCGTCGCAGACGGCGTCTATTTTCGCGTGAAGTCGTTTTCGCGCTACGGCGCGCTCTCGGGGCGAAACGTCGACGAGTTGATGGTCGGCGCGCGTATCGCGGCCGACGAGAACAAGGAAGATCCGCTCGATTTCGCGCTCTGGAAGTTCGCCAAGCCGGGCGAACCGTCGTGGGAATCACCTTGGGGCGCCGGCCGCCCCGGCTGGCACATCGAGTGCTCGGCGATGTCGCGCGCGCTGCTGGGCGAGCCGTTCGACATCCACGGCGGCGGCTACGATTTGGTCTTTCCGCACCACGAGAACGAGATCGCCCAGACCGAGTCGCTGTTGCCCGTGCCGCCGATGGCGAATTTTTGGGTCCACGGGGGGCTGCTGCTCTTCGACAATCGGAAGATGTCGAAGTCGCTCGGCAACTTCGAACCGCTGTACGAATTGCTCGATCGCCACGAGCCGCAAGCGATCCGCTTCTTGTTTTTGCAGACCGGCTATCGCAAACCGATGAACTTCACCGAGGACTCGATCGAGGGGGCGACGACCGGGCTGCAGCGCTTGCTCGCGGCTTACGATGCCTTGCGCCGGGCGCCGCCGGCGGGGCAGCATGACGAGGCCGCGCGGGCGGCCCTCAAGCCGTTCGCGGCGCGCTTTTACGCGGCGCTCGACGACGACCTGAACACGGCGGGTGCGATCTCGGTGCTGTTCGATCTCGGCTCCGGTGCGTCAGGCTTGATCCAAAGCGGCGCGGCCTCGCCGGCGGCGGCGTTCTTACACGAAGCGATGGCGCTCCTCGGGATCTCGCCGTCGGAACGCTCGCATAAGCCGGTCATAGTCGAATACGATACGAGCCTGGTAACGTTGGAGGGCGCCGGGACGATGTTCAGGATCGCCGCTCCCAAGGATGCCGCGCAGCATCTGCCGGTCGGTACGCTCGAAGCGCTGCGCGTCGACGTCGGGGGATTCGTCGCGTTGGACGGCGACGTGAAGGCGGCGGTGAACGCCGTGATCGCGGCGCGTCAACGGGCCAAACTGGAGAAGGATTTCGGTTTGGCCGACCGGCTGCGCATCGCGCTCAAGAGTATCGGCGTCGTCGTGACCGACGAGAAGGATGGCGCTACGTGGACCGTCGCCGGAGGCTAAGGCGCCCCGACCGGCCGCCGCGCCGCACGGACGCACTCGATCTCGACGACGTGATCTATGGCGTGCACGCCGTCGAGGAGGCGCTGGCAGCCGAAGAGGGCGTTCGCCGCATCTACGTCGGCGACGAGCGCAAGCGCGATCCGGCGCTGCGCAAGGTGCTCGAAAGCGCGAGCGCGCTGGGCGTGACGGTGCGCTACGAAAGCCGTTCGTTTTTCACGCAGTTTCCCTATCGCGCGCATCAGAGCGTCGTCGCGTTCGGGCCGCCGTTTGACTACGTCACGCTGGATGCAGCACTGGCGTTGGACGGACGGGGGACTGCGAGGCTATACGTCGTGCTCGATCACATCACCGACCCGCACAATGCCGGCGCGATCATGCGCTCGGCCGAATGCGCCGGCGCGACCGCCGTCGTCATCCCCGAGCGTCGCGCCGCCGGGGTGAACGCGACCGTGCGCAAGGTTACCTCAGGCGCGACCGCCCATCTGCCGGTCGCGCGCGTCGCCAATGTTGCCGGCGCGTTGCGGACGATGAAGAAGGCGAACGTTTGGGTCGCTGGGGCGGCGCCGACGGAGGACGCGCAGTTGTATACGGGGGCCGACTTTCGTCGCGACCTGGCGCTGGTCATCGGCGCCGAGGGGACCGGGATCTCCCAGGTGGTCCGCAAGGAGTGCGACTACCTCGTCCAGATCCCGGTCTACGGAGAGGTCGCCTCCCTCAACGCCTCGGTCGCCGCCGGGGTGCTCCTCTACGAGGTCCGCCGGCAGCGGGAGGGGTGAGGGGATTCGGGGTTGCGCGCCGGCCGCGGCCGAGCCCCAAAGCCTGCTTGGGCCGCTGCACGAGGGTCCGGTTTGCCTTGACCGGCTTGCAGGACCCTCCTATACTGTCTAGGATGTGGTCGGCTCCGCGGGGGCAGGCCCCCGGTTTTTGCCGCGTCCCCTTTTTTTTGGGGGGAAATGAA
>DHWK01000124.1:2149-2531 GCA_002413145.1 bacterium UBP12_UBA5184 | reverse complement strand
GTCCCCGGCAGCGTCGCCGCCCCGACGGCATCGCTGCACTTCACGTCGCGCGTCATGGCGGAGCTAGCGCGGCGCGGCGTCAAACTCGCGACGCTCGAACTCGACGTCTCGTACGGAACCTTCAAACCGATCGCGGCCGAGCGCATCGAAGATCACGTGATGCACGCCGAACGGTATGCGATTTCAGCGGCGACGGCGGACGCCGTCGTACGAGCGAAGCGTGAAGGCCGCCGCGTCGTCGCGGCCGGGACGACGGTCGTGCGTGCCCTCGAGTCGGCCGCCCTGGCGAGCGGCGAGGTCGAAGCCGGCGAGGCCGAGACGGCGCTTTTCATCACGCCGGGTTTCGCCTTTCGCGTCGCCGACGCGCTGCTGACGAACTTCC
>DHWK01000124.1:377-2089 GCA_002413145.1 bacterium UBP12_UBA5184 | reverse complement strand
GACGCGCTGCTGACGAACTTCCATCTGCCGGCCTCCTCGCTGCTCGTGCTGGTCGCGGCCTTCGCCGGCTACGAACGGATCATGGCGGCCTACGCGCTCGCGATCGCCGAGCGCTACCGTTTCTATTCGTTCGGCGACGCGATGCTGATCGAGAGGCAAAGCGGGCACTAACGAAGGCGTGCGCTGCCAACGTGGCTTCACGCTGCTCGAAACGCTCGTCGCGCTCGCGATCGCGCTCCCGCTCGGCTTCGCTTTCCTTGCGATCCTCGGCGGCGGCCTGCGCGGCGCATCGGCCGCTGCGGCGGCGGGCGCCGGCGCCGACGCCCTGGCCTCACTCGCCGAACGTCTCGACGCCGAAGCGCACAGCGCCGCCGCAATCTTCACGGGGTCGAACGAACTCGACTTCTTCACGCGCGACGCGAGCGGTGCGCCGCACTTCTGGGCCTACCGCTACGACGCGGCGACGAAGACGTTGGCGCGCTACGTCTACGACGATCTGGGAGCCGGCGGTCCCGTGAACGCGCGCCCCTCCGGTCCGCGCCTTGCCAACGTCGTCGCCTTCAGCACGACGCGCGCGCCGATTTCCCAGATCGCGATCCCCGCGCTCGCCGGCTACGCGGTGCGCGACGTCAGCCTTCCGCTCGGCTACCCGGGCGTCAGCGGCGGCAACGCGCTCGTCGTCGTCGACGTCCGAACCGCGAACTCGCGAATCCACCGCGAGCTCGCGCCGCGTCTCGCCCCCAGCGGGTTCAGCGTCATCGTCGGGACGTACGCGCCGGCCGTCGCACCCTCCGCGCCCCCGCCCGGCCCTTCGAGCGAAAACGTCTACCAATACTACGGGCTGATGCTATGGCGGCTCGGCCCGTGCGTCGGAGTGCATTTCGCCGTGACGCCGGGTTGCGGACTCAACGGCGACGACAGCGGACTGCTCGCCGAGCAGGACGGCGCCGATGTCGTCCCGGGCGGAACGGTCGTCGCGCCGCCGGGCTCGCAGATTCCGCTTCGCGATGTATGTCAGCCGAGCGGCGCGACAAATCCCAACGCCGCGCAACTCGTCGCATCCCTCGACGCGAGCGGCAACGCCTACGTCGAAGTCGTCGACGCCTCCGCCGGCGCCGATGAATGGTGGCGCATCTCCCCGGGCGGCCTCTACGTCGCTCCGCAGTTGCCGTTGCGTCCCATCCCGGTGGCGCAACAAAATCCGATCGGGGCGACGTTCCTCTCCGGCCCCGGTTATTGGTACTCCACGACGTACTGGCTCTCGTGTTGAACGAGCGCGAACGCGGGCAGACGCTGCTCGACACGCTGGTCACGATCGCCGCCGTTTTGATCGCGGTCGGGATTGCAAGCGCCGCGCTGCGCGCGCTGGCAACCAACCATCATCCGCAAGCGGCCCGGCTTGCGGCCATCGAAGCGGCTCAAAATGCCGTCGCCGAATTGCTCGCCGCGACGGCTTACGACCAAGACGCGGTCGCGCGAATCGCCCCGGCGCAGTGGCAATCCGGCACGACGACGCTCACGCTCGCTCCGGCGGCCCCCCCTTCCGGCCGCGCTCAGGCGTTCGTGCTCCATTATAAAGGAAGCGGCGTCGAGGGCGATCTCGCGTTCACCGTCCGCCCGGTCGCACCCCCGCCGGGCGCCGTGATCGACCCGGGCGCCGCGGCGTCGCACGGGCGCTAGCGATGTACCTGTACGGCGTCTACGCCGTAGGC
>DHWK01000124.1:0-257 GCA_002413145.1 bacterium UBP12_UBA5184 | reverse complement strand
CGATGTATCTTTACGGCGTCTACGCCGTAGCGCTCGCGGCGTTGCTCGCGACGACGTGGTTGCAACTCGCTTCGGCCGGCATCATCGCCGCCGCGAAGCACGTCGCGGTACGCTACGCCGGTACCGCGCTCGAGCGCGCGCAAGACGAACTGCTGGAATCCGTCGCCGCGCAGGTCGCATCGACCGGCCCGAGCGGGCCGTTCAGCGCGCCGACGCCCGGGCCGCCGCTCGCGGCGTGCCCCACGACACCGTGCGCC
>DHWK01000024.1:20900-21042 GCA_002413145.1 bacterium UBP12_UBA5184 | reverse complement strand
CCAGCGCTGCAATAAGCCGCGCCGCACCCCATCGTATCGTTCCTCGGTGAGCTCTGCGACCAGCCCGCGAACCTCTGCGAAGGACAGCCAGGGCATCTCAAAGAGGATGCGCTGCAGCGCCGCGGCGCCGTTCGCTTCCTCC
>DHWK01000024.1:11262-20749 GCA_002413145.1 bacterium UBP12_UBA5184 | reverse complement strand
CGGCTCTCGCAGTACGCGACGCGGAGCAGCGTCTCCGGATCGACACCGTATTTGGCGGCGGCGGCCCGGATGATCGCCTCGATGTCGGCGGGCGGCGGCGGCGCGGGCCGGCGCGGCGCCGGCGACGGCAGCGGGACGACGCCGCCGCGCGCGACGCGCGGCAGCCCATTGCGAAAACGCAGGCTCGCGACGGGGCGCGCGGCGGCGAATTCGCGCAGCCGCTCGAGGATCTGCGGTCCGAGCAATTGCAATTGTTGGCTCCACGTGCTCGAGCGGGTCGCCACGACGAGCGCAGCGCCGCTCAACTCGATCGGCGCCGAATGCTGGGCCGCGCGCGCACCAACGATCTCGGGCCACGCGAGCGCGATCATCGATAACGGGTCCTCGGCGCGCACGAGGATGGGCTGCCAGCGTTCGACGGCGGCCCGAAGGGGACGTAAACTCACGCGACGCGCTCCAGGCGAGCGGCGGCGACGTGATAGGTCGCGGCGGCGGTGGCATCGACCTCGCTCGTGGTCGTCACGAAGGCTTGCTCGACGCCCGCGACGCCCCGCAAGAACGCCGCGCGGCGCCCGCGATCGAGTTCGGAGAGGACGTCGTCGAGCAACAAGATCGGTGCCTCGCCACCGTACGCGAAAAGCGTTTCGTACTCGGCGACTTTGAGCGCGAGGACGGCCGCGCGCTGCTGGCCTTGCGAGCCGAAGGCCGCCAGCGAAGCTCCCCCCAGTCGAAATTCAAGATCGTCGCGATGCGGTCCGACCAGCGACGTCTTGCGCAGCAACTCGGCGGCGCGGTACTCTTGCAGCCGCGCGGCGAACGCCGAGGCAATGCCGTCGCGTGTCGGAACCTCAACCGGGACGTTCGCGGCATACTGCAGGACCAGAGCGCCTTCGACGTCGCCGACCCAGCCGTGGTGGATCGCGCGAGCGCGCGCGTCCAGCTCGGCGACGAACGAGCGGCGCGCCAGAATCAGTTCCGTCCCGCTTTCGATCAACCGTTCGTTATAGGTTGCGAGCAGCGTCTGGTCGGCCGCCACCATCCCGCGCAGCAGCGCGTTCTTCTGCGCGAGCTGCTTGCCGTATGCCGCGAGTGCGGCGTAATAGACGGCGGATTCTTGCGACAGCGCCGCGTTGACCAGCGAGCGTCGCAGCGCCGGCGGACCGGTGACGAGGTGCAGATGCGCGGGGACGAACGTCACCACGCGCAGTTTGCCCAGATAGGTGGCGTAACGAACGCCGGCCCCGTTGATGGTGTAGCGTTTGCGCGTTCCGGCCGTACCCAGCGCGATCGTGCACGAGAGCCTGATCGGTCCCGGTTTCACAAGCGCGTCGCCGCTCACGGTCGCGGCGGGAAGACCCGCGCTGACGATCTCACTTTCGCGCGAAGTGCGATACGATTTCCCGGTGCCGAGCAAGCCGATCGCTTCGAGCAAGTTGCTCTTGCCTTGCGCGTTGGCTCCGATCAAGACGTTGAGTCCCGGGACCGGGACGAATTCCAGTGCAGCATAGTTGCGAACGTTGGCGAGCGTGAGCCGCGAGAGAATCACGCGCGCGCCCGCAGCAGGCGGCCTACTGGCGGAGCGGCATCAGGACGTACATCTGACGCACGCCCTCGGGCTCGTCCGACGGCCGGATCGCGGCCGGGGAGAGTGGGCCGAGAAATTCCATCTTGATCTGAGGGGCATCGACGTGGTTGAGAATCTCAACCAGGTAGCGTGCATTGAAGGCGATCGTGAGGTCGTCACCGGTCTGTTCGACCTCGAGCTCTTCGTAAGCGTTGCCGGTCGTGTCGCTATTGGCGGTGATGATGAGCTGCTGGTTCGCGACGCTCATCTTGACCATGCTGGCGCGATCGCCGGCGACGAGTTCGGCCCGCCGCAGTCCGGCGATGAGTGCGCTCGTGTTGACCGTGACCGAGCGATCGAACTGCGCCGGTATCACCTGTCCGTAATTGGGATATTGCCCATCGACGAGACGCACGACGATCGAGGTATTCGCAGCGGCGAACGCCAGCTGATTGCCGGCCGGCCCAAGTGCGGTGATCTCGACGGTTTCGGCTCCGCCAAGATTACGCGCCGCCTCGGCCAGCGCGCGCGACGGTACGATGTATTTGATCGTGCCTTCTTCGTCGGTCGCGCGTGCCAGGTTCGTGTGCCACTTCGCCAGGCGGTAGCCGTCGGTCGCGACCATCGTGATCTGGTCGCCGCTCACCTCGAGCAAGGTTCCCATCAACACCGCGCCGCGCGCCTCCTCGCTCGAGGCGGCGAATATCGTGGCGTTGATCCCTTCGCGAAAGCGTTTCCCGTCAACCGCAAACGAGCGGCCCTTCTGCGACGCCGGTAGAGGCGGATATTCGTCGGCCGGCAGCGCGTGAAAATCGTAGTTCGAACGCTGGCACTTCACGCTGGCGCGGGTCGGCGTGCCGCTCAATTCCATGATCCCCGCCGGCAGATTGCCCAGATACCCGCTGAACAACCGCGCCGGCACCGTCACGCTCCCCGGCTCCTGAATCTCACCCGGGAAGACGTGTTCGAGCGTCACCTCGAGATCGGTGGCTCGAACGCGGATGGCATCGTCGCCGGCGCTCAAGAGCACGTTTGAAAGGATCGGCACGGTCGAGTGCGCGTTGACAATCTTGCTCGCAGCTCCGACGGCGCCTGCGATATCCTTCGTGCTACAGGTAAACTTCATGAATGCACCGTCGCCCCGTCACCGGCTCCTTGGTTAGAAGAGATATGTATATCTGTCATAGCCGTAGTAGTAATACGGTGTAATCTGCGTAGAAGCGGCTAAAGCTCGATGGTTCGGGCGAAAGCGCACCGGACAACCTGTTCATCGCCGGTTGCGTTCTATCCACAATTACACACCGCCAGCCGAGCTTGGAAGTTATCCACGCCGGCTGAACCGCCCTGTAGTGCCGGTACTCACATGGCCTGTGCACGCCGCCCGAGAGCGAGGTGAGGCGCGGCGCTCAGTCGGCTTGACAGAGGGCCAGCAGCGAGCGGACTTTGTTGCGATAGGCCTCGTCGACCACCATTTGATTCTTGACCTTGTCGCGGGCG
This sequence comes from bacterium UBP12_UBA5184, assembly GCA_002413145.1. Classification (GTDB taxonomy): domain Bacteria; phylum Vulcanimicrobiota; class Vulcanimicrobiia; order Vulcanimicrobiales; family Vulcanimicrobiaceae; genus Zemelea. Next base: position 17,688 of record DHWK01000024.1, on the reverse strand, counting down.
TACATCACCGTCGTGTGATCTTTTTTCTGAAATTCGCGCGCGATCTGCGGCAGCGAGCAATCCGTCAGTTCGGTCGCCAGATACATCGCGATCTGCCGCGGCGCCGCGAGGCGCTGATCGCGCCGCTGGTGATCCATCTCTTTGACGGTCAGCCCGTGGGCCTTTGCGATGCGCTCTTTGATCAATTGGATCGTGATGCGCCGCGCCGGTGCGCTGGCGACGAGATTTTTTAGAACGTCGGCCGCCAATTCGGCAGTGATCGGCGCATTGATCAATTTCGCGAAGGCGACGACCCGGGTCAGGGCGCCCTCGAGCTCGCGGATGTTCGAAGGGACGACCTTCGCGATGAAGGACGTGACCTCGTTGGGGACGGTCGTTCCTTCGGATTCGGCTTTCTTCTGTAAGATCGCCTGACGCGTTTCGAGATCGGGTGGCTGGATGTCGGTTAGAAGGCCGCATTCGAAACGCGAGCGCAGCCGGCTTTCCAGCGTTTGGATTTCCTTAGGCGGGCGATCGCTCGAGATGACGAGCTGCCGCTGGGCGTGATAGAGCGAATTGAAGGTGTGGAAGAACTCTTCTTGCGTCTGTTCTTTGCCTTCGAGAAACTGAATGTCGTCGATAAGCAAAACGTCCATGTGACGGTAGCGATTTCTGAAATCGTCGGTCTTGTTGTTCTTGATCGCGTTGATGAATTCGTTGGTGAACGTCTCGCTCGAGATGTAGACGACCTTGGCTTTGGGATTGGCGGCGATCACGCGATGTCCGATAGCGTGCATCAGATGGGTTTTGCCGAGGCCGACGCCGCCGTAGAGAAAGAGCGGATTATAGGCGCGGCCGGGCGTCTCGGCGACCGCCTGGGAGGCGGCGTGGGCGAACCGATTGCTCTGCCCGATAACGAAGGCTTCGAAGGTATAGCGCCAGTTGAGCTCTCCGGGACGCCGCTCGGTCGACGAGGCGACCGGCCGCGCGGCCGAGGCCTCGGCCGGCTCGTCGCCATTCGGTTCCACAACCACGAAGCGCAGCGTGATCGGCTCCCCCAAGATGTCCGAAAGAACTGCGGCGATGTCGGTCTTGAGACGGTTTTCCACCCAGTCGCGCGCGAAGGGCGTATGGACGGAGAGGACGATCTCAGAGCCGCTGAGCTCGACGAGCTTCATGCGCTTCAGCCACATCTCGAAGACCGGCTTCGAATACTTCGGTTCCAGCGCGTTGAGCGCGGTGAACCAGAGTTCGTTCGAGATGCCGGCCGAACCGACCGCGAGAGTCATACTTGACCGCCTTAGCTTTCCTTCGCCCGGAAGAGCGCTACCCGATGCCACCGAAAGCGGCACCAAAGCAAGGTCAGGTCGATTGGTCGGGCGACCCTCGAATCCTCCGCCTTTTTTCCACCAAGTTATGCACTTGTCCACAGCTTCGGGCGTCGCGCGTCGGCCCGGAAAATAAGGACTTTTTGGCCCACGGCGGTATCGGAGCCGACCGTCGCGGCGACCTGAAAGCCACGCCCTGACGGGCGTTTCTGGTGTGAGCCCCGGCCGCTCTCCACAGCCCTATCCACAGATGTGGAAAAACCGGGAAGAATTCGCAGGTAGCCCAAAGGCATTTGACGCGACGTCGCTGCCTGTCTATACTTGGGGGTCTTGTACCCCGCGCCAGCCCTGTAGCCCACCCGGAGCACCATCGTGAAGCGGACTTTCCAACCTCACAATCGCCGTCGCAAGCGCGTCCATGGCTTCCTCGAGCGGATGTCGACGAAGGACGGCCGCAACGTCATCGCACGGCGTCGCAAAAAAGGCCGCAAGCGCCTGACCGCCTAGCCCGGGCGACTCATTTCAACGTGCGCTGGTACGATCCGATGAGGCGGTCGAGCGAGATCGCCTACCTCCGCCGGCGCGGTCGCCAAGCCGGCTTTTCGACGCTCGCCGCCTACGCAGCCGAGGGCCAAGGCGGCCGCCCGCGAGTCGGCATCACCGTCTCCGGGCAAGTCGGCGGGGCGGTCGTCCGCAACCGGGTCCGGCGCCGGATCCGGGGTGCGCTCGATGCGCTGCCCCCGCTTCGTCGGCCGCTGCGGTTGCTCTTCATCGCGAGGCCCGCGGCCGCACACGAATCGTATGCCCGGCTGGCCGCCGACGTCGACGCTGCGCTCGCGCGGCTCGGCGCCGGCGCAAGCGTGGGTTCGCGCTGAGGTGCGAAGGCTCGTCGCGGCGGCGATTCTCGTCTATCAGCGGACCCTCGCGCCGCTCGCGGGCCCCCATTGCCGTTTCTCTCCGTCGTGTTCGCAGTACGCAAAGGAAGCGGTGTTGAAACACGGAGTCCTTCGCGGCACACGTCTCGCCATCGCGCGCATCCTGCGCTGCCATCCGTGGAATCCGGGGGGCGTCGACCTCGTCCCGTAGCGGTTTTTGAAAGGCTGTCCCTTGGAGTTCGTCCTCGTCCCCTTCCTGGCCCTGAACCCCCTCGAACCGATCGTTCTGTTCTTGCACGCGGTCTTAACGTGGCTGGCGCAACATCTCGGGAACTACGGATGGAGTTTGGTGGCACTGGCGGCGATCGTCAAGATCGTGTTCTGGCCGCTCAACACGATGCAGTTCAAGTCGATGTTGAAAATGCAGTCGCTGCAACCGCGCGTGAAAGCCTTGCAACAGCGCTATAAGAGCGACAAAGAAAAGTTGAACGCCGAGACGATGAAGCTCTACAAAGAGTCGGGGACCAACCCGCTCGCGGGCTGCTTGCCGCTGCTCCTGCAGATGCCGATCCTCTTCAGTCTGTATTGGGCCGTCATCAGCGATAAGCAACTTTTCGCGAAGTCGTACTGGCTTTGGATCGGCACGCCCGTGTCGCTCCACTCGCCCTTTCGCATCCTCGCCGCGAACCTGGCGCAGCCGGATTACGTCTTGCTGGTGATCTACATCGTTTCGATGTACGTCAGCATCCGCTTCACCAGCCCAGCGATGGACGAGCAGCAAGCGCAACAACAACGCTTGATGGCGCTGATTTCGCCGGTCATGATCGGCTATCTGGGCTTTCAGTACAAGTGGCCCTCGGCGCTGATCCTGTATTGGTTGTCGTTCAACGTCTTCTCGATCGCGCAACAGCTCTTCCTGATCAATCGCTATCACCGGAACCCCGCGCCGATCGGGCCGCACCCCGAACTCGAACCGGCGGACGGTCAAACGGCGAAGCCGGCTACGGCCGCGGTTGCGACGCCGGAGATCGCGCCGAACGGCTCGTCGGCCTCACGCCGGCGGCGCCGTCGGCGTTCGAAACGCTGAGCGCGAAGGTCACCTCTTCACTACCGGCACAGGAGCAAGCTAACGATGGCTGACGAGCGAGAACCCGAAAGCGGAACCGGCCCCGAGTACGGACGGCGGCGTCGCACGCGGCCTGGTTCGGGCGGCGGAGAGGGGCGGCCGCGCTCGCGCAGCGCCGAGCGGCCCGCGGAGCCATTCGCGGCACCGCGCGCTCCGCAAGTCGAACCCGAGTCGGTCAAGCCGGCTCGCGAACTGCTCGAGACGATCCTTGCGAAGATGGGCGTGGCAGACGTGCGCGTGCGCTACTACTCGCGTAGCGAAGGCGAATACTTGGAAGTCGACGGTCCCGACCTGGCCAATTTGATCGGGCGGCATGGCCATACGCTCGAAGCGCTCAACTTGATCTTCAATAACATCGTGAACGCCGGCGTCAGAAAGGATCGCCACTATTTCACGATCGACGCCGAAGGCTATCGGGCCCGCCGTGCCGACCTGCTGAAAGGGCTGGCGCTCGCGACGCTCGAGCGCGCGATGCGCGAGAAACGCCCGATCGCCCTCGAACCGATGCTTCCCTCGGAACGCAAAGTGATTCATCTCGCGCTCGCCGACAATCCTTATGTCTCCACCGAGTCGAGCGGTGTCGAACCCGAACGGCGCGTCGTCGTCTCGCCGCGCGGCTCGGCCTAACCCCTCGACGGCCGAGACGATCGCCGCGGTCGCGACGCCGCCCGGCCGGGGCGCGATCGCGATCGTTCGGGTGAGCGGGCCGGCGACGCGCGAGATCGCAGCGCAGATTTTTCGAAGCGCGCGAGCGTTGCGCCCACGCCGGGCAACCAACGGCGCGATCGTCGACGCCGACGGCCGGCGCATCGACGAAGGGCTCGCGCTATTCTTCGCGGCGCCGCACAGTTACACCGGAGAGGACGTCCTCGAGCTGCACGTGCACGGTTCGCCCGCCGTCGCGCGCGAGACGTTGATCGCCGCGCTCTCGGCCGGCGCCCGCTTGGCGGGGCCGGGCGAGTTTACGCGGCGCGCATTTTTCCACGGTAAGATCGATCTCGCGTCGGCCGAATCCGTCGCCGAGCTGATCGCCGCCGAAAACTCCGCCGCGGTGCGCGCAGCGGCGGCGGGACTCTCCGGCGGTTTGGCGCGCGAGGTCGACGCGTTACGGGCGTCGCTCGACGAGATGCTGGAGGAGCTGGCCGCCGCGATCGATTTTCCCGACGAAGTCGAGGCGCCGTCCTCCCAGCGGCTGGCCGCGCGGATCGCCGAGGTGCGCGCGCGGATCGCCCAGCTCGCCACGACGTGGGAACGGGGGCGCGTCGTACGCGAGGGCGTCGCGGTCGCGATCGTCGGGCCGCCGAACGCCGGAAAATCTTCGCTCCTGAACGCCTTGCTCGGCGACGAGCGCGCGCTCGTCTCTGAGTCTCCCGGGACGACACGCGACACGATCGAGGAGAGGTTGGCGCTGGACCGCTCGACGCTGCGCTTGATCGATACCGCGGGGATTCGCGCGCACGCCGACCGGCTCGAAGCGGCGGGGATCGAACGAACGGAACGCGCGCTCGAACAAGCGCGCCTAGCACTCGTGGTGGTCGACGCCTCGCTGGCCTTATCGGAAGAAGCTCGAGCCCTGCTGACGCGCACGCGCGGCCGCGAACGCGTCGTCCTCTTCAATAAAGCGGACCTCGGACGCGCCGGCTACGATGGGCGCGACCAGGCCGAAAGCGACGCGCTCTTCGGCTCGGTCCGCGACGCTGCGACCCTCGCTGCCGTGCGGGACGCGCTTGCGACGCTGCTGGAGACGAGCGAGACGATCGATCTCTCGCGGCCGCATCTGGGGACCGCGCGCCAAGCCGATGCGCTGCTCGACGCCGAGCGGGCGCTGGCGTACGCGCACGAAGCGCTGATCGCCGGCGCTCCGGCCGACCTGATCAGCGGCGATCTGATGCGCGCGATTCGCGCGCTCGGCGAATTGACGGGCCGCGAGGCCGACGAACGATTGCTCGATGCGATCTTCGCGCGCTTCTGCATCGGCAAGTAGTCGTGTTCCCGCGGGCGGAATGGCCTTAGGAGCGATGCGGTGACATCCAATCCAGGTAGACGGCCGGGACGTGGTAGGATGGGCGACGTGAACGGAAAGCGGAGCGACGACGCGGGGGTGATCGTCGTGGGAGGCGGACACGCGGGCCTCGAGGCGGCGCTCGCTTCGGCTCGGCTCGGCGTCGAGACGCTGCTCGTGACGGGCGACCCGGAGCGCATCTGCACGCTGGCCTGCAACCCGTCGATCGGCGGGAGCGCGAAGGGCCAGATCGTGCGCGAGATCGACGCGCTCGGCGGCGAGATGGCGCGCATCATCGATCGCTGCTCGCTGCACGTCCGTTTCCTCAACGAATCGAAGGGACCGGCGGTCCGCGCTTTGCGCGCGCAGGCCGACAAGGCCGCCTACGTTCGGCTCGCGACCGAGGCGGTGCGCGGGATCCCGCAGCTGCGCGTGGTCGCGGGGATGGTCGACGATCTGGTCGTCGAGGCGGGCTGCGTGCGCGGCGTCGTCACCGCCGCCGGCGAGCGCTATCGCGCGCCGGGCGTGGTGCTGGCGACCGGGACGTTCCTCGGCGGGAAAATTTTTCGCGGCGAGTTCAGCGAAGCCGCCGGCCGCGTCGGCGAGGCGCCGGCGCTCGGTCTCTCCGATGCATTGCGGCGCATCGGTTTTCCGACCGGCCGCCTGAAAACCGGGACGCCGCCGCGGGTCGCCCGCGACAGCATCGATTTCTCCCGGATGCGCGTCCAGCCGCCGTCACCCGTCCCGCTGCCCTTCTCGTATCGCAGTCCGGCGGCGTTCGCTGGGGCGCAGCTCCCCTGCCACATCACGCCGACGAACGAACGGACCCACGCGCTCGTGCGCGAGAACCTGCACCGCTCGCCGCTCTACGGGCTCGCTCTCATCCGCGGCATCGGTCCGCGTTATTGCCCCTCCATTGAAGATAAAGTCATAAAGTTTTCGCACAACCCGCAGCATCTGATCTTCGTCGAGCCCGAAGGCTGGGAGACGGACTCGACCTACATCGGCGGCTTCTCGACGTCGCTGCCGGAGGAGGTCCAGCTCGCGATGCTCCGGACGCTGCCCGGACTCGAAGCTGCCGAGATGTTGCGGCCGGGCTATGCGGTCGAGTACGAG
>DHWK01000024.1:3783-11157 GCA_002413145.1 bacterium UBP12_UBA5184 | reverse complement strand
GAGTACGACTACGTGCCGCCGATCGAGCTTCGGCCGAGCCTCGAGACGCATCGGATCGCCGGTCTCTTTCACTGCGGCCAGCTCAATGGGACGTCGGGCTACGAAGAGGCCGCCGCGCAGGGCTTGATCGCCGGCATAAACGCCGCGCGCGCGGTGCAAGGCCGGGCGCCCCTCGTGCTCTCGCGCGCGCAAGCCTACATCGGCGTCCTGGTCGACGACCTGGTGACCAAAGGCGTCGACGAACCGTATCGGATGATGAGCTCGCGCGCCGAATATCGCATGACGCTGCGTCACGATAACGCCGACCTGCGCCTCTCGCCGCTCGGCCACGACGTCGGCTTGCTCCCCGACGGCGATTTCGCGCTCTTCGAAGAGCGGCGCGCGCACCTCGAGCGCGCGAGCGCGCGTTCCCGAACCATTCGCATCGCGCGCGACGCGACCGGCGGCCTCGGCGGCGCGAGCGTCGCCGAAGCGTTGCGCCGCCCCAACGTCGCGTTCGCCGACGTCGCCCAGGCATTCGCCACCGCGGGCGAGCCGCTCGACGCTGCGACCGGCGAACGAATCGAAATCGAGATGAAACTCGAAGGCTACCTGCAACGCCAAGAACTCGACATCGCCAAAGCCGCGCGGGCCGACGCGATCCGGCTTCGCGAGGATTTCCCGTACGCGGCCGTTACGGCACTCTCGCGCGAGGCGCGCGAAAAATTCGCTCGTCATCGCCCCGCTTCGATCGGGGCGGCCGGCCGTATCCCCGGCATCTCGCCGGCGGACGTCGCGGTGCTCTCGGTCTACGCGCAGCGCGACGCGGCGCAACGCGCGCCGGCCGAGGCCCGGCAAGCCGTATCGCCGTAAGCCACGAGCGCGATGTTCAAGGCGGCGATCCCCGTGCTACGGGTCAGCAACTCGGCGCTTGCGGAACGCTTCTACTGCGATCTGCTGGGCTTTCGTAGGGAGTTCGCGTTTGGGATCGATGAGACCAAGCCCGATCCGTGCTACATGGGGCTGACGCGCGAGGGCGTCCGGCTGCACCTCTCCTCATTCTCCGGCGACGGGCTCGGCGGCGCCGTCGTGTTCCTCCTGGTCGACGACGTCGATGCGTTACACGTAGAGTTGAAGCGCAAGGAGGTCGGCATCGACACGGCCCCGGTCGACCAAACTTGGGGCAATCGCGAAATGTACGTGAAAGACCCAGACGGCAACAGCCTCCGTTTTATCTGCCCGCTCGGATGAGCGCCGCGCTCGAGTTAGAACTCGCGAAACTCGGCGTCGCGAGCGAAGCGCAGCCGCGGCTGGCGCGCTATCTCGAGTTGCTGATGGAACACAACGCGCGCTTCAATCTCACGGGCGCGCGCGATCTCGAGGCGATGCTCGAACACGTCGCGGATTCGCTGGCCATCGCTCGCTACATCCGCGATCCGCTGGTCGACGTCGGTAGCGGCGGCGGCTTCCCCGCGATCGTGCTTTCGATCGTGACGGGCTGCGCCGTCACCTTGATCGAAGCGACCCACAAGAAAGCACGCTTCCTGGAACTCGTCGTCGCCGACCTTCAGCTCACCGGGCGCGTGGTCCCCAACCGCGCCGAAATCGCGGCGCACGATCCGGGACTGCGCGAACGATTCGCGTCGGCGACCGCGCGTGGCGTCGCCTCCGCGCCGGCGGTGCTCGAGTTGGCGCTGCCGTTTCTCGCGCTCGGCGGGGTTGCCGTCTTGCAGCGCGGACGCCTCGCGTACCGCGAGCGAACCGCCGCGCACGACGCCGCGCTGATGTTGGGCGGCGGCCTCGTCGAGGAACGCGCCATCGACGGCGCGCATCGCATCCTGCTGGTTCCCAAGCGGCGCGCGACGCCGGAGCGCTTTCCGCGCCGCGCCGGCCTGCCCGAGCGGCGCCCGCTCGCCGGCTAGACTGTCGCCGAGGCGGGGCGTCCGCCCGCGCCGAGAAACAAGAGCGCCAGGTAGCGTGGATGAGGAACTCGACGGTGAAACAGTGACGCGGGAAGACGTCCTCAGGGCGGACGCCGCGCTTTCCGCCGCGCTCCCACCGGGCTCGCTCTACGCGGTCGGCGGCCGCGTGCGCGACGAGGTCCGGACATCGCTGGACGGCATCGTACGGCCGGCAAAAGATCTCGATTATGTCGCGACCGGGATCGAGCTCGAAGATCTCGTAGCACGACTCGGACGGCTCGGCCGTGCCGACGTCGTCGGGGCCTCGTTTGCGGTCGTGAAGTGCACTTTCAACGGGATCACCGTCGATGTCGCCCTGCCGCGACGTGAGCGCTCGACCGGGGTCGGGCATCGGGAATTCGTCGTCGAGGCGGGCTCGAAGGTCTCCCTCGAAGACGACCTCGAGCGCCGAGACTTCCGCATGAACATGCTCGCCCGCGCATTACCGGCCGGGACCCTCGTCGATCCGCACGGCGGCGAGGAAGATATCCGAGAGCGCCGGATCGACGTGCTGCGGTCGGCGGCCTTTGAAGAGGATCCCCTCAGGATGCTGCGGGCGGCCCAATTTGCCGCGCGCTTCGAGTTCGCGGTGGCGCCGGCGACGATGGCCGCGCTGCGGGCCGCCGCGCCGCTGGTCGCGACGGTCTCGGCCGAGCGCATCCATGACGAGCTCGTCAAGCTGCTCGAGGAGGCGGCGCGTCCATCGATCGGGTTCGAGGTCATGCGCGAAGGCGGCCTTCTCGCGGTCCTCTTTCCGGAGATCGCCGAGGGGATCGGGGTCGAGCAGAACGAGTATCACGCCTACGACGTCTACCGGCATACGCTCGCGACGCTGGACGCGACGCCGAGCGGGAATCTCGCCCTCCGCCTTGCGGCGCTGCTGCACGATGTCGGCAAACCGCGAACGAAAAATGGACCGCATTTCTACCGCCATGAGATCCTGGGCGAGGAGCTCGCGCGGGCCCTCCTCCTGCGCTTCCGGTTCTCGAATGAGGTGATCGAGGACGTCGCGGCGCTCGTCCGCCATCACATGTACGCCGCCGATCCCGAGCTCGCCGATGCGACGCTGCGACGCTTCGTCCGTCGGGTCGGAACCGACCGGCTCGACGATCAGTTCGCCCTGCGGCGCGCCGACGTCGCCGGCAGCGGACTTCCGAAGCGCGGTGAGAGCGACGCCTTCGAGGGGCGGGTTCGCGAGATCATGGCGCAAAAGCCGCCACTTACGGTCAAAGCTCTCGCAATCGACGGCGCGGAGGTCGCCGAAGCGGCGATCGCTCGCGGACTCCTCCCGGAGGGCTCCCGGGGCGGACCGATCGTCGGCGAGGTCCTGCGCGGCCTGCTCGAGCGGGTGATCGAGCACCCGGAAGTCAACGAGCCGGCGGCGCTCCGCCACGAGATGGAAGGACTCTTGGCGGCTCGGGAGGCCCCTCCCTGAGCCTCGTGGCAAAGATAGCGTGCAGGACCGAGGCGATCGTTCCACGGGGAACCTAACGGTGAAACAAGAATTAAGACCGTAATGGAACGGACGACGGGGCCTTTTGAATTGGGAGTTCTCGTCGGGATGCTGATCGCGGAAGGGCATTTTGGTGGCGACCGCCTGCAGCCGCAGGTGACCTTGCGGTTGCACGCGCGACACAAGCCGCTGCTCGATTGGCTGCTCGAGCGCTGCCCCGGTGCGCGCTTATACGGCCCCTACACGCACGGTGGCCGCAACTACTACCAATTCATGGTGCGCGGCAACGCGCTTCGCTATCGGCTGGTCCCGCTGCTCGACGGGCTGCCCTGGAGCGAGATCGATCCGCACACCTTCGGGCGCTACGCCGCGATGAAAGCCCGCTACGGCATGGAGCCGTAGCGCGATGCCGGACGAAGAGCGCGCCGTTCGCGTGATCGCGATCGTCAATCAGAAGGGCGGCGTCGGCAAGAGTACGACGGCGATCAACCTCGGTGCGGCGCTCGCGCTCTTAGGACGGCGCGTTCTGCTGGTCGACATCGATCCGCAAGGTAATACGACCAGCGGCCTCGGCATCGACAAGGCGCAGATCGGCGACGATATTTACAGCGTCTTGCTCTCGGACGTGCCCGCGGAGCGGGTCATTCTTCCCACGGCCGTCCCCGGTCTCGAGTTAATTCCGGCGACGATCAATCTTGCCGGCGCGGAGATCGAGCTCGTGCCGACGCTTTCGCGCGAAACGAAATTGAAACGCGCGCTCGCGGGGACGGTCGCTCGCTACGACTACGTGCTGATCGATTGCCCGCCGTCGCTCGGTCTGCTGACGCTCAACGCGCTGACCGCGGCCTCAGAAGTGCTGATCCCCGTTCAAGCCGAATACTACGCGCTCGAAGGCTTATCGCAGTTGACGACGATCGTGCGCCGAATTCGCGACGCGCTCAACCCACGCCTGAGGATCGTCTGCGCTCGCGCGCCGTTGATTCCTTCATGCTTGCGTAGCGCCTCACCTAGAATCTGCAACTGGCGAGTTTTGAAAGCAGTAAACATTCCAATAATCCGGTGCAGGGGAGCGTCGTAGAATTCACCGCGCATCGCCGGATTCGCGGCCACCTGCGTTTCTGCCGCCGTAGTTGCCGCCTCTCTTACAGCCGAATCAAACACGTCCTGCTTTTTCAGTAATTCATTGATCGCGGCTTCGGCTCCCAGCTTCGCTTTGAGCGCCTTGTATTCAGGACGTTTAACGACGCTGTTGACGATGCTGCCCAACTCACTTAGCGCCCAATTCCGTTTTTCGGACTTCTGAAATGGATCGTACTTATTGAACGCCTCGGAAAATCTGCCGCGTGTGCCGCGCGGCTCGTCGCCTTTGAACTGCTCAAGAAATCGCATCAAGGGCGTGTGCTCGGTTGAGGCTAAGTCTATCGCGTCCGCGAGTGGCCCTGTGAGTGCCGCACGGTTGCGCCACATCTGGCCTGAGAGACTTCTAGCCTCTGGCGTCCAGCGCATCCTCGCGAAGTCAACCTGCGTAAAGTTCTGCGCTGCCGCCTTCAGATTGTAGGCAAGGAAGTTTCGATATTGCTCGCTCCGTAACTTACCAGCGACCCTGTAGAACATGCCCCGGCCTTGTTCCGGCTTTAGCGAATTCTGCATCAACTGAATCGCCCGGTCCATGCTGTTCCTACGGAGACTGATCGGAATGTCGGTAGGAAAATGGTTGTAGTAGTAATCTACCGCATCACTGTAAGCGATTTCTTTAGTGACAGACTTTAGATAAGCGAAAAGCACTCGGGGCAAGTCTCGCTTGATCTCCATCTTGGCATCGACGCGGGTTTGCAGGAATCGGCTTTTGGCTGCAACCAGATCGTTTAGGTTTACGTCTTTCGGATCTTTCGCGTCGGAGATAATTTGATCGAGAATGTCCACGTCTCGAATGTGGGTAAAGTAGTCAGGGCGGGTTTCGTAGCCTAAAGCGGTCAGCTTCGTTCTAAACTCATCAAGCATCGCTTTAGTATCCTCGAACACGGCTTTCTTTTGCGGTGTGTCCAGATACCGTTCCGCCTCCGCTCGGTTCTCTAACGCGTTAATAACCGCCTCTGATATACGCTGCTGCTCAAAGTCGTTTTTCGTTTCGTCATAAACGTCCTGAATCTTGGTGAGGTGCTTATTACCCGCCTCCATTTCGTGGCCTCTGGCAATGTCGCCCAGGTGTAAGCGGTTTGTGAGTTCGCCGCCGGCAGCTCCGTAGCTTTTCGCCATCTCGCCAACGCGAGACTTGAAGCCCGAAAGAAACCTGTCCTGCGTGTCGGTCGTCGTCCTAAATCTTGCCGCGATCCTCATCGCCTCACGCTGTTGGTCCTTTGGTACGTTGTCGGTAAATAGACGGTTCGCAATCTCTTTTGATAGCCGCTCGTTTCTTACTTCCTTCTGGGTCTCCGAGACCATCTTTCGAGAGAGAGAGAAAATCGTCCGAGCGTGTTTGCGGATCGCTTCGCCAAACTCGCGCACCATCTCATCGACAAACTGTGCGACGTTGAGAGAGCGCTGGGCGAGCTTACTGGCTCCGATTACAACGTAGTCGTAAAGGTCTTCGGGGATGCTGGCAGGGTTAATTCCTGCTCCGCGTTGGCTCTTGTCGCCTGTTATGTTGAGTAGTTCCGACTTCGCTTGTTCGGCGCGTTGGGCGAGACGTTGGCGGGATTCTTCTTCTTGAGCTTTTAGGCGGTCGATAGTGGAATCGAAGCGCCTTAGTGGATGCCCTTCAGTTTCACTGGGCGGGTTATCAGCTTCGGAGAGTTTCGGCGCAAAGGTGGCGGGAACGTCGGGAGCGGCGACGTTAGCCGTGTCAACGGCTGAGAGTCGCGCATTAGCTTTCTGATCTGCTCCACGCGGCGCATGTTCGGAGCGTAGCCCTTGATCTTGGGCCGCGAATAAACCGGGCGAAACATCCTTGTGAGCATCTACAGCCTCCAAAATCGCCGCTTCTAAGAAATCTGCCTTGCTTGGCGTCTCCATTCCGAAGAAATCCGCCTGGGCAGGACTGCCCGCAGCATCCGCGCCGCGCAGATAGTTCTTTAGAATTGCGTCGATAGTATTAGCCCCTCGTTTGTTTTCGTCAAACACTTGGAGCAGTCGTTTTTGAATTGGGGTTAAATCTTCGCCGAACAAAGCACCTTGATTGAGGTAGTCACTAACCGGCATTCCCTGATCGCGAAGGCTCGACATTTTGCCCATCGTTGCCGCCACGTCGGATGAGAGATCGAGCGGATACCTTGTGCCCTGATCGATTCCTTCCTTTAGATTAGCGAAGCCCGCAGCGTTTCTCAGCATTGCGGTAGTGATATTGCGAACATTGTTATCCGGCGACTCCGCCATCTTGTCTAACGCGGTCAAGCCCTCCGGCGAGTCTCCGTAAGCTCTTGCAAAAATCCCGTTGCGAATCCGCGCCACGCCTTCCTGCGAGATTTGTCCCGATGCAGTCACATAGCGGCCAATCTCATTTGGCCCAACTACGTCTTTGATAAACGCTCGCACGAAATTCATGTTGCCAGCGGTGGCGATCTCGCCAGACTCGGAAGGGCGAAACATATCAAGCAACAGGCCTTTGAGCATCTTTGCGTCGCTGCGCGCTTGCTCGACGGGCGACATGCTCGCTATTGACTGCTCGTTGGCTTCTTTAACAAACTGCGGGCGATCTACTTCTGAGGTTCGGATACGAACTAGAACCGGCTGCTTGGCATCTTTAATCGCTTGAGGGTCAAGTCCAAACCGTTCCGCGTTGTCGAGCAGATAACCTCTGTAAGCGCGTGATCCGGCGTTCCCTGACTCGTAGGCTTGGCGAATACCCAACACGCGGCCGTTGCCCGACTCAACAATTCCATCAGGCCCAACGATGGGGGCGCCTTCACTCGCTTTTGGAGACTCGCCCAGGAAGTCAGGACGCAGATTCGAGGCTATACGCGAGATCTGATCAGCGCTCGCCGC
>DHWK01000024.1:0-3577 GCA_002413145.1 bacterium UBP12_UBA5184 | reverse complement strand
AGAGCGGAATCGTGCGACGTGATCAGCTTGTCGAGACCGGTGATCGCGTAGCGCGTGTTGATTTCCGATCCGCGCTCAGTGACAGCTTTAGACTCGCGGCCAACACTGACAGTCTCGACGGGCGGTAGTTCCGCCTTCGCTGCTTTGGCCTCCGTGGGTATGTCCTTAACCGCGCTCGCGGGCGCCGCTACACGCTTAGCATTTTCTGCGCGCTGCCGTTCCAAGTGCGACTGAATCTCTAGCGCCGAAGCATGATCCACGCCGAACGCCCGTTGAATTGCGGGAAGGTTAAGAGAACCTCCGCGTTCTGTATAGGCGTCAATTTCTTCAGGGAGAATTCCGCCAACCAAGGTTTCCGCCTCTGGAACAACTGCTATTCGTGTGCCCCTTACTCTTTCTGCTAACTTCTGATTCTGTTCTACTTAAGGGCTTAGTTCGCCTGCGCGTTTCTGCATTGCCTTTTGGATTTGCGCCAATTCTTCGTTAGTCGTCGCGTCAATGAGCATCTGCCCACCAATAGTATTTAATTCCTTTTGTGTTGTGGTTTTTTGAATCGGCAACAAATCAACTGGCTTTCCAGCGGAGACTGATGGAATTTGCTCGGACGGTAACGTTGGTGCTCCTTCAGCGAGTCTACGAAGACCTGGCAAAACATCTTTTTCAAAGGTTTCCCCTGACACATCCATGCGATGGCCTAGACTACGGCTTTCAACCTGCGCGTTTCGATAGGCAGCGACCGCGGCAGGGAGAAGTCCCTTGCGTTCGAGTTCGCTAACAACGTCCATCTCAGTGAGATCACCGGTATCTTCATAGCCGACCAGAATTTCTCTCGCTCGTTTGGCTTCTACTGAAACAGGGGAAGTTGTGGGGGTTTCGGGCGCTCTCTCAATCAACGGAGAAGGGGCTGGACGCTCAGGCATGTTTATCTGGCTTGGGGCTTGTGTGGCCCGTTGTTGCGCTCCTGCTGGCTGTGCGGCGCGTGCGCGCGTCCCATAGCGGGCGACATACTCTCCGGCCAGTTGGTTGAAGTCGGGAGATCCCGGCTCTAACGTGTCAAACCTTATGCCGCCCTGTGGCCGATTCTCAACGTAGTCTCGGAAGCTCGGCACGTCGCCAGTGTCCGCACGAAGCCCGGTATCCGGTGGAATGATCTCCATCGGTGTTTCGTCCTGTCTGCGCTGTAGCTCTGCTCTGGCCGCAATCTGTCTCTCTGCGATCTGTTGCCGCTTACTTCGCGATGTACCTTTCGGGATCGGGCCGCCCGTTGCTAAATCGTGAACGGTGCCATCATCTAAGCCGCGAAACTGCGCTGGCCCGGCGTCGGGTTCTTGTGACCGATAGACTCCCAGCATACCCAGAGCCTCAGCCATCGGGTCAGCCGTCGTCGCTTCGGGCGACGACGAGCGAACGGCGGCAGATTCCGGTCTGCTACCTCGCAATGCTTCTATCGCGGTTGGGCCACCCGCATACAGCGCGTTAGTTAGTCCAGCTTGCGCCGATTCTTTCAGCGGCGTTCCTGTCGCTAACTCAACTCCAGTTGTGCCTATGCCAACCACGCCAGCGCGTTTTAGAGATGTGCCTAATCGTTCGGTTAGCGGAGCTTCCGCAGGAGAAACGAACTCTTCTGCTCCTCTGAACAGGGCTCCCTCTGCTGCTCCCTTTCCTGTTGCGGTAAGCACTTCCCCGGCAGGACGACCACGGCCTATCGCTTCTGCGCCAGCGAGTCCCGCAAACTTTCCTATTGGTCCACCAGGAGTCGCCATAACCTCTGCCAGACCTAAGCCTGACTGTGCTAAGAAGTCGGCAATCTCGCGCTGCCTGGACGGTGGTAGTTCTTTCTTTACATCTTCAACGGATATTTCACCCGCGAGAGCTTTGCGCCTCAGCCAGTTCCCTATAACGTCATTCTCGCGCCCGCCTAAAACATCGAGTGCGCCCGCAATCTTGTAAGCGACTCCCGATCCTATCGACCGTGCGCCGGTGCGAACACCTGCATATATCGGGTGTTCCTGTCCCACGTTTTTCAGGTGGTTAGCAAAGTCCGCAATCTCAGCTTTATCTGCGTCGGTGAATTGAGATATTACGTGCTCGTTAACCGCCCGTTGTTGCTGCAACGCATCGTAACGACGTGTTACCTCGTCCTCAACGGCTGTAGACGGCTGCACGGCATCACCCAAAGCGAGTGCGGCGCGCGCTTGGGTCATTGGCCCCTGCTGTCGTGCTCCGCGTTCTGCGATCACCTCTTGACGAATACGATCACGTTCTGGATCGGCTACGCTCGCGCTTTCAAATCTCTGTTGAGGGGTTGGCTGTGGCGCATTGAATGTTCGCGTAAACGGAGACGCGGGATTAACCGGGAGTGCTCCCGTTTGCGGTTTGTAGTATGGAGAAGGCGCAAGTTCGTTCGTGGCGACATTAAACTTTAACGGTTTAAGTCCCGCCTTGTCCCTCATCTGATTCTGATAACGTAGCGATGGCGCCGCGATGGATTCGCCCGCTGCCTTCTTCCTTTCATCCTCAGCTACTGCATCCTGTAGAACGCTGATTGTCTTTTGTGACAGTCTCTTGGTTTCATCTGGCGTCATGCCTAAATGCCACGCTGCGTCATTTGTAGTAATTGGTCGTTGCGCGGCTGGCTTCTGATCGCTAAGTGAGGCCAAAGCGTTAGCCATTGGATCGTCGCCAGTCGGCGCGGGCGCTCCGTTCGATCTCGAGATCGGCTGTTGGGGTTGATCTTCCGCGTCGGGATTTACCGGAGTGCTGTAGCCTCGATCTGATTGCTGTTGTCCCTGTTTTGGGATAGCAATGTGCCACGGCTCATCGCTCGGTTGGTAAAGCCCATGGTCTTGTGCGTAGCGCGTGAGGATCGCCCGCCCTTGCGCTTTCTGATTCGCAGGAAACGAAACATCTAACGCTCGTCCTTCCTGGTGTGGACTGATGTTGATATAGCCATCATTGCCCTTTGTTGGATAGCCATGAGTGTGCAGGTAATTTTGTTGTTCGGCAGTACGAAAGCCGCTCTTTATTTCGGGCGTTAGTCCAGCCGATTCAAACTCAGATTGCAGGCTGTTCCAGTGGTCAAGAAGATCGGGCTGGACACCGTTCAACTTCTCGCTGCCGGGAACGGGACGCGACGACCTGCCACGTCTTATCGGTGGCGCTACCGGCAAACTTGCCAGCGCCTCAGCCATTGGATCGAGATCGGGCATTATTGGTCTATTACCACGCGCTGATTAGCTTTTAATTTTTGATAGAGAGATTCATAGCTAACGCCCGACGATCCAGCTTGAGCACGAATCTCCGCTGTCGTGTAATGGTGCTTACCGTCGCTCGCCGGCGCTCGCCCGATGACACCTTGCGCTCCGCCTGAGTCAGCGTAGAGTCCTGCGTTGCGCCGCGATTCCGTGGCCGAACTTGCCGCCTTGTCTGCTTCCGTCTGGAAGTGCGCCGCGTTAGTCCGGTGAGTCCCAATCTCTTTTATCAGTCTCGCTTTTTCGGTTTCAATTTCTTCTCTGGTTCGCGGCCCGCCTACCAAGCCGCCCCACTCGCTCGGTTTTTCAGAGTAGAGTGCTTCAAG
>DHWK01000044.1:416-3086 GCA_002413145.1 bacterium UBP12_UBA5184 | reverse complement strand
CGATTGCCGCGCGTCGGCCGGCAACCAATCGGGGTCGCGGTTGAGGTCCTCTAGGCGCGACGCGACCGCGCGAACGAGCCCGGCCTCCGAAGGGATGGAGCGGCGCATCGATTCGATATCGTCGATGAATACGGCGAACGGATCGTGCATCGTCGTCCCTCACTCGGCTCTCGCCGCCGTCGGCGTTCCTCGCGCAAAAGGGCGGCGCCTCCGCCGCCGGCCGCTCCAGGAGCGCTTCCGGCGCCCGCCAATTTGGTCCGCATGCTGATCACGGCTAAGCGTCTCTACTTCTTTGAAGAGGGAAGCGGGGAGATGAAGGAGCTGCTCGGCGGCAAGGGCGCNNATGCCGTCGACGCGTGCGAAGAAGGCGACCAAGGTAGCTCCGAAGGCGAAGACCCAGAAGTGGGTCTATCTCTTCGCCGGCGGCAAGGCCGAAGGCAACGCGAACATGCGCGCCCTGCTCGGCGGCAAGGGCGCCGGCCTCGCCGAGATGACGCGGGCCGGGATGCCGGTCCCGCCGGGTTATACGATCACGACGCAAGCTTGCCTCGATTTCTATAAACTCGGAAGGCGTTTCCCCGACGGGCTCGAGGACGAGATCGAGAACGCGATGCGCGAACTCGAGAAGCGGACCGGCAAGGGTTTTGGGTCGTCCGAGAATCCGCTGCTGGTCTCCGTGCGCAGCGGCGCGCGCGTCTCGATGCCGGGGATGATGGACACGATCCTCAACCTCGGTCTCAACGACGAGTCGGTCGTCGGGTTGGGGCGCCTGACCGAAAACCCGCGCTTCGCTTGGGACGCCTACCGCCGCTTCGTCGCGATGTTCGGCAGCGTCGTGCTCGGGGTCGAAAAAGATCGCTTCGAACGGGTGCTCTCCGACGAGAAGCGCGCGGCCGGCGTTTCGACCGATCCCGAATTGGACGCGCCCGCGTGGCAGCGCATCGTCGCCAAGTTCAAGGAAATCGTGCGCGGCGCGACCGGCAAGGACTTTCCGCAAGACATCCGCGCGCAACTGAAGCTGGCGGTGCAAGCCGTCTTCGATTCGTGGAACGCGAAGCGCGCGGTCGACTACCGGCGCTTCAATAAGATCTCCGACGACTGGGGCACCGCGGTTAACGTCGTCACGATGGTCTTCGGCAACATGGGCGAGGACTCGGGGACAGGCGTCGCCTTCACCCGCGACCCGAACACGGGCGAGAAGAAGCTCTTCGGGGAGTACCTGCGCAACGCGCAGGGTGAGGACGTCGTCGCCGGCATCCGCACGCCGGTTCCGATCTCCGATCTCGAGAAGATGCAACCCGAGGTCTACCGCGAGTTCGTCAAGTATGCCGCTCAACTCGAGCGGCACTACTGCGACGCTCAAGATCTCGAATTCACCGTCGAGCGCGGCAAGCTATACATGCTGCAGACGCGCAGCGCAAAACGGACGGCCGAGGCCGCCGTCAAGATTGCGCTCGACATGGTTGGCGAGAAGCTGATCGATCGTGCGACGGCTCTGCGGCGGGTGAATGCGGACTCGCTGGACCAGCTCTTCCACGCTCGGATCGACCCGAAAGAATCCTACGACGTCATCTGCAAAGGCCTCAACGCTTCGCCGGGCGCCGCGACCGGAGCGATCGCCCTCGATCCCGACACGGCCGTCGAGATGGCCAAGCAGGGTCCGGTGCTGTTGGTGCGCGAGGAGACTGCGCCCGACGACGTCCACGGGATGATCGCCTCGAAGGGCGTGCTGACGGCGAAGGGCGGCGCGACCTCGCACGCCGCCGTCGTCGCTCGCGGGATGGGGCTGCCGTGCGTGGCGGGCTGTGAGGCGCTCGAGATCGACATGCGCGCGCGCACCGCGACCGTCGGCGGCCAAGTCTTCAAGGAAGGCGACGCTCTCACGATCGACGGGACCAGCGGCGTCGTGATCGGCGGCGCGCTCAAGCTGATCGATCCGCCCTCGAAATTGCCTCCTTGGCTCGCCGAATTCTTGAGCTGGGCGGACCAAACGCGTCGGTTGGGCGTGTGGGCCAACGCCGACACGCCCGAGGATGCGCGCAAGGCGCGCGAACTCGGCGCGGGCGGGATCGGCCTGTGCCGCACCGAGCATATGTTCATGCAGCGCGAACGACTGCCGGTCGTGCAGCGTATGATCCTCGCCGACACGCCCGAGGCACGAGCCTCGGCGCTCGCCGAGCTGCTGCCGTTCCAGCGCGACGACTTCGCCGGCATCCTCGAAGCGATGGCCGGTCTGACGGTGACGATCCGCCTACTCGATCCGCCGCTGCACGAATTCTTGCCCTCGCTCGATGACCTTCTGGTCGAGACGACCGAGTTGCGGATCACAAAAGGCGCCGACGATTCAGAATACCGCAAACGGATGGCGGTTCTGGGGCGCGTGAAAGTGATGCGCGAGATCAATCCGATGCTCGGTTTGCGGATGTGCCGCCTCGGCTTGCTCTATCCGGAAATCTACGCGATGCAAGTGCGCGCGATTTTCGAGGCCGCCTGCGACCTGCACAAGCGCGGCATCGACGCGCGACCCGACGTGATGATCCCCGGCGTCGGAACTCGTGAAGAGATGCGCGCGACCTATGAGGCATCGAAGGCCGTCGCGGATGCGGTCATCGCCGAGCGCGGCGTCCCGGTTTCGTACCAAATTGGGACGATGATCGAGCTGCCGCGCGC
>DHWK01000044.1:0-212 GCA_002413145.1 bacterium UBP12_UBA5184 | reverse complement strand
ACGAACGACCTCACGCAGACGACCTACGGATACTCGCGCGACGACGCCGAGGCGACGTTCATCCCGCGCTATCTCGAACTGAAGATTCTGGCCGAGGATCCGTTTCAAGTACTCGACCGCGTCGGCGTCGGGAGCTTGATGCGGATGGGCGTCGAACGCGGGCGCGCGGTGCGCCGCGACCTCAAGATCGGAATCTGCGGCGAACACGGCGG
>DHWK01000013.1:2633-2838 GCA_002413145.1 bacterium UBP12_UBA5184 | reverse complement strand
ATCAAGGATGTCACGCCGATCCCTCACAACGGTTGCCGCCCACCGAAACGGCGGAGAGTATAATGTCGCGCTACACGGGACCCGTCTGCCGCCTGTGCCGCCGCGAAACGGCCGCGAGTAAAACCGGCGAAAAGATCAAGCTCTTCCTCAAAGGCGATCGCTGCCTCTCGAAAAAGTGCGCCGTCGAGCGCCGCGGCACCGCGCC
>DHWK01000013.1:2224-2424 GCA_002413145.1 bacterium UBP12_UBA5184 | reverse complement strand
ACTCAAGGCAAGCCGAGCCGTCAGAAGGTTTCCGAATACGGACGCCAGCTGCGTGAGAAACAGAAGATGCGCCGCTATTACGGCGTCCACGAGACGCAGTTCGAGAATTACTTCCGTGAGGCGGCGCGCGTCCCGGGCCAGACCGGCCGCACCTTCTTGCAGCTGCTCGAGCGCCGTCTCGACAACGTGATCTACCGCAT
>DHWK01000013.1:1786-2042 GCA_002413145.1 bacterium UBP12_UBA5184 | reverse complement strand
TGATCTACCGCATGAACCTCGCCTCGAGCCGCGCGCAGGCCCGGCAACTCGTCACGCATCGCCACTTTCGCGTCAACGGCCGGATCGTCAACATCCCGTCGTACCTGACCAAGGCCGGCGACGTCGTTTCGATCGGCGAACGTTCCAGCAAATCGCCGCTGATCCAGTCGAACCTCGAGTACGTCAAGAACCGTAACCATCCCGAGTGGCTCGAATGGAACGACCAAGAGCTGGGCGAGATTGTTGTCTATGCGCC
>DHWK01000013.1:1253-1644 GCA_002413145.1 bacterium UBP12_UBA5184 | reverse complement strand
GAATGGAACGACCTAGAGAGCTCAATCAAAGTCTCTGCGCTGCCGAGTCGCGAGCAGATAGACACGCCGGTTGACGAACAGCTGATCGTCGAATATTACTCGAGATAAACCCAACCACAAGCCGCTGCTAGGCGTGCGATCGGAACGTACCTCGGTGCGATCCGGATAACGTAAGCAGCTACAAAGGAAACTCCGACACCGTGACCGTCATGGAAGCGCCGCACCTCCCGAGCATCGAAGTTCGCGAGCGTCGCGACAACTATGCGAAATTCATCATCGAGCCGCTCGATCGCGGATTCGGCATTACTCTCGGCAACGGGCTGCGCCGCGTCCTGCTCTCGACCATCCCCGGCGCCGCCGTCACCTACGTCAAGATCGACGGCGTGCTGCA
>DHWK01000013.1:0-1116 GCA_002413145.1 bacterium UBP12_UBA5184 | reverse complement strand
ATCGACGGCGTGCTGCACGAGTTCTCGACCATCCCCGGCGTCGTCGAAGACACGACGAACCTCTTGCTCAACCTCAAGGGTCTGCCGATCAAGCTCAACACCGAAGATCCCAAGGTGCTGACCCTTTCGGCCGGCGGAGCGCGCGAAGTGACCGCCGGCGACATCACGCCGGATGCCGACGTCGAGATCCTGCAGCCGGACTACCACATCGCGACGCTTTCGGCCAAGAGCGCCAAACTCCAGATGGAGATCGGCGTCGAGAAGAGCTGCGGCTACGTCACCGCCGATCGCCAGAAGAACGTCGAGCACATGATCGGGCTGATCCCGATGGACTCGATTTTCTCGCCGATTCGCAAAGTGAACTTCACCGTGGACGACACCCGGGTCGGCCAATCGGTCGACTTCGACCGTCTGACGATCGAGATCGAAACCAACGGTTCGATCACCCCCGACGACGCGCTGTCGCAAGCCGCCTTGTTGCTTCAAGAGCAGCTCGACCTCTTCGTGAACTTCACGCAAGAGGAAAAGCCGCCGACGACCGCGCCGACCAGCGAGTGGGACATCCCGGTCGAATCGCTCAACCTCTCGGTCCGTTCGTTCAATTGCCTCAAGCGCGCGGGGATTTCGAAGGTCTCCGAACTCCTCGACATGACCGAAGACGAGATCATCAAGATGCGCAACTTCGGCAAGAAATCTCTCGACGAGATCAAGCAAGTGCTCGAGGAGAGGGGGCTGTCGCTGCGCCAACCCGGCTAGCGATGCAGAACGATGCCCCATCAGGTCTCCAAGAAACGCCTCTCCCGCACCGACGGTCACCGCCGGGCGATGCTGCGCAACCTCGCGACCTCGTTCTTCAAACATGAGAAGATCGAGACGACCAGCACCAAGGCGCGCGAGATCTCGAAGATCGTCGAACGCCTGATCACCACGGCCCGGCGCGGCGACCTCCATTCCCGCCGGATCGTCGCCGCCTACCTCACGGAAGGGGCCGTCACCAAGAAACTCGTCGACCAGATCGCGCCCTCGCTCAAGGAGCGCACCGGCGGCTACACGCGCATCGTCAAGACGCGCGTGCGTCCCGGCGATGCCGCGGAGTTGTCGATCATCGAACTCGTA
>DHWK01000132.1:18693-27651 GCA_002413145.1 bacterium UBP12_UBA5184 | reverse complement strand
GTTTCAGAATGGTGCGATGGGCAACGCGCGCTGGAAGGGCGCCCGGCTCCAAGACGTCCTCGCTAAAGCCGGCGTCCAGGCGGGCGCGAAACAGGTGCAATTCAACGGCCTCGATGGGCCGGTCTTTCCCGAGACGCCGGACTTCAAAAAGTCGCTCGACATCTCCATGGCGACGAACAATCCGGAGATTCTCGTCGCCTACGAGATGAACGGCCGGCCGCTGCCCCTGCTCAACGGGTATCCCGTCAGAATCGTCGTCCCCGGTTGGTTCGGGACCTACTGGGTCAAGATGCTGAGCGAGATCACCGTCATCGATCACGTCGACGACAATTTCTGGATGAAGACGGCCTACCGCATCCCGGCGACGCCGAACGCGAACGTCCTTCCGACCGACAAAGGCTACGCGACGGTGCCGATCAGTCGCATGCCGGTGCGCTCGTTCATTACCAACTTCAAAGACGGCGCGAGCCTCGGGGCCGGCAGCCGCATCGTTCGCGGGATCGCCTTCGACGGCGGCAGCGGGATTCGCGCCGTCCAACTCTCGAGCGACGGCGGGACGACCTGGAGCAACGCGTTGCTCGAGGCCGACAACGGGCCGTACTCATTTAGGCGTTGGCATAGCTACGTCACCTTGCAGCCCGGGACGCAGACGCTCGCCTGCCGCGCGCAGGCCGGCGATGGGTCGTTGCAGGTCGCGACGCCGATCTGGAACGGGAGCGGATATCAACGCAGTTCGATCGAGACCTACAAGGTGAGCGTAACGTGAGATTTTCCAGCGTCGTCGTCGCCCTGGCGGCCGTCGCCGCGCTCGGCGCCCTCGCGGCCTTCGCCGCACCGCCCAAGAAGATGCCGGCGAAAGCGAACGCCGTCGTCTCCGTCTCTCTGCCGGGCGATCTCGGGTTCGCGTTCAAACCCGGGCCGGGCTCGAACCTCGCGAACTCCATCTGCCTGAGCTGCCACTCCGAGGCCTACGTCGCGACCCAACCGCCGTTCAACAAGACGGTTTGGACGGCGGAGATTCTCAAGATGCGCAACGCGTACGCCGCGAAGATCTCCGACGACCAAGTCGGGCCGCTGGCTGACTACTTAACGGCGAATTACGGGGCGCCCTGACCGGCCTGGAATTTTCGCGCAAGCTGCAGCAACGCGGCGATGCGGCCGCCGAGGGTCGATTTCCCGACCGGCGGGTGGCAACGCCGGCCGAGCTCGCTAAGCGTCTCGGTCGGATGCGTTAAGCGAAGCTGCGCCGCTTCGCGCAGCGGCCGCGAGAGTCTCCGTAAACCGTAAGCCTCGACCACCAGCGCGATCGCCTCGCGTTGCGTCGCCGCCGCGCTCATCGCCCGGTCCACGTTGGCGGCGTCGGTGTTGACCAAGCGCCGTATGCGATTCTTCGTCTCTTTGAGCGCCCGGACGTCTTCGAGGTGCAGGACCGCGGCGAAGGCACCGACCGAGGTGAGGAGCCCTGTGATCTCGTCGACGTCTTTGAAGTAGACGACGAGACGGTTTTTTCGGCGAACGGTTCTCGGGCTGCGCCCTTCGGCGCGCAGCAGCTGAGCTAAGCGTTCGGCGGCGAGCTGGTCGGGCGGGACGAACTCGAGATGATAGCCGTGCGTCGGCGCGGTGAGGGAACCACAGGCCAGAAACGCCGCGCGCAATTCCATCCTTCGGTCGCAACGTGCCACGGGTTTGGGCGGTCGTCCTCGAAACCGTTCGATTTCGTAGACCGCGCGCTTCAGCAATCGCGTCTCGGCGCCGCGCCGAATCCGGCGCTCCTTGCGGTCGTCGAGCAACGACCATGCCAGGCGCGCGATGGCAGGGCGCTGCGTGCGAAAGCGGCCATCGCGGGCGGCGCCGTAATAATAGAGCCCGTCGCGCAAGGCGCTGCGGCAATGCGGTTGCGCCGGAATCTCGCGGGCGAGCGCGTCCTTCGTGTCGGCAGAGAATGTCGAGGCCACGTTTGGGCGCTTAGAACGACTCGACGCTCGGGCCGTCGAGCCAATCGCGAGGTTCCTCGCGCCGTTCCTCGAGAATCTCGTACAGCGTCGTCTTGCGGACCGCCGGGGTGACGCGCTCGGGAACCTCGAGGACGCGGACGGTCAAGAACTTCGTGGCGTAGTGCAGCACGAGCACGTCGCCGGCCTTGACGTCGTAGCCCGGTTTGAGCGCGCGCCCATCGCGCGTGATCCGCCCCGCCAGCAGCGCCTCATGCGCCTCGGAACGCCGCTTCGCCAGCCGCGAGACCTTGAGAAATTTATCGACTCTCAACCTTTGGGTCTCAACGTTTGGGCGCGACGCAGGTGCCGCGCGCGCGGCAGACGACGACCGGCGGATCGAGCACCGCGGCGGCGCTCGGCGAGCGCTCCGGAGCGGCGGCGATGACCTTGCGCGCTTCGAACTCGATCGTCCGCGAACGATCGCCGAAGCGAACGATGCGGCCTGCGGCTTCGATGAAATCGCCGGCGTACACCGGCGCCAGAAACTCGACCGACTCATACGCGGCAAACAGGCCTTCATCGCCGTCGCTGCGGATCAGCAGCTCCGTCGCGACGTCACCGAAAAGACCCAGTATGCGCGCGCCGTCGACGAGGTTCCCGCCGTAGTGCGCGTCCCCAGCGCTCATGCGCGTGCGAATCACGACCGCTGCCGAGGAGCGTTCGCCGCTCACGCCGCTTCCATTTTCGCGAGCTGCCACAACTCTTCGAGTTCGTCGAGGCTCATCTCGCTGAGGACGCGGCCGTCGCGCTCGGCGTGTTTCTCCATGAAGGTGAAGCGGCGATAGAACTTCTCGTTGGCGGAGCGCAGCGTCCCCTCGGCGTCCAATCCGATGGTACGCGCGAAGTTGACGAGTGTGAAGAGCACGTCGCCGACTTCTTCGCGAATCGCGCCGATCTCGCCGGCGCGCCAGGCCACTTCGAGTTCGGCGACTTCCTCGACGAGCTTTTCGCGAATCCCCGAGAGATCGGGCCAATCGAAGCCGACCCGCGCCGCCTTCTCTTGCATCTTCTGGGCGCGTTGCAGCGCGCCCAACCCCTTCGGAATGCCGTCGAGCCGCGACTCGCGTTTTTTTCCGGCGGGCTCGAGAGCCTTGAGCTGATCCCAGTTCTTCCACACCTCGCTGACGTTCGCGACTGCCTGATCGCCGAAGACGTGCGGATGACGGCGGATCATCTTGTTCGAGAGGGTGTCGACCCAGTCGGCGATCGAGAATCTTCCACGCTCGGTTGCAAGCTGAGCGTGGAACAACACCTGGAGCAGCAGATCCCCGAGTTCTTCGCACAGCTCGCCGTCGGCATGCGCCTCGATCGCATCGGCGACCTCGAAGGTCTCTTCGACTAAGTACGGGACGAGCGATTCGTGCGTCTGTTCGCGATCCCAGGGACACGAACGGCGCAGCCGCGCCATGATTTCGACCAAATCGTCCCAGCCGTGGTGTTCCGAGAGCGGCGGAAGGGGGACGAGCGGCATCGAGATCGCCGCCGAGAGCGTCGCTCGCGGCATGCCGGGGACGAGCTCGCACAAGAAGCCGCGCCGTTCGCAGGCGCGCAACAAGATCGCGAGCCCGGGAAAATCGGAGAGCGGGTTGCCGAGCACCGCGATCGCCAAGTCGGCGTCGTCGAGCGACGCCACGAATGCCTCGATCTCTTCGCTCGAACCGCGCACGAAGAGCGACGCGTCTTTGATGCGCTGCCGCTCGATCGCGATCCCTTCGCTTTCGAGAAAGAGCACGAGTTCGGGCGGAGCGAGCAAGGTGACCGCGCGCCCGATTCGCCGAAGCGCTTCGAGGCTGCCGAGCGTGAGCAAGTCCGGATCGCCCGGCCCCAGGCCGACCACGCGGATCATCGCCATGCGTACGGCACCATGAGGCGCAGTGTTTCCCCGGGATGCGCCGCGACGCATCCCGGGGCGTATCGCCTTATTTCTTAACGGCTGGAGTCGGCGCCGCCGGGGCGGCGGCCGGCGTCACCGCCGGATTCACGGCGCCGGGGGGCGCCGGGATCGACGCGGGAGCCGGCGTCGGAATCGCGTCCTTGAGCGCCGGATCGTAGATCTTGATGTCCGCCTTCGCCTTGAGTGCGTTCAAGAATTGCGGGATCTGCATATTCTCTTGCTGCTGGATGAGTTGCGTTCGGATCTTGTCGCCGGAGTTGGCCATCGTCGCGACGGTTGCGGGGTGGCGCGCTTCGACCTGGATGACGTGATAGCCAAACGGCGATTTCACCGGCGGCCCGATCGCGCCGATCGGCTGCGAGAAGGCGGCGTTCGAGAAGGCCGGCACCATCTGCGTTTTGGTGAAGAAGCCAAGCTCGCCGCCCTTGTCCTTGGTCGACGGATCGGTCGAGTATTGCTTGGCGACGTCCTCGAACTTCGCGCCGGACTTCAGTTTCGCTTCGACCATCTGCGCGGTCTTGAGATCGGGGACGAGGATGTGCCGAGCCCTCGACTGCGGCGGCGTGTCGAGCGATGCGTGATTCTTGTCGAGATAGGCTTTAACGTCGGCGTCGCTGATGTGAATCTGCGGCGCGACCGCCTTCTCGATGACCAGCTGCTGGCGCAGGATGCGCTGGACGTCGGCTTCGGTTAGGTTCTGCGCCTTGAGGATCGACTCGAACTGGCCGGCCGGATAGCGGGCCTTGATCTCGTCCTCTTTCTTTCTCACGTCGGCATCGGGGACGCTCACATGATTGTCCTTGGCGTACTGGTCGATCAAGATCGACTGCGCCATCTGGTTGAGGACGCCTTTGGACTGCGGCGTGCTATCGACTTTTGCGTCGAACTCGGCGCGGGTGATCTTCTGACCGTTGACCGACGCGACGTCAGCGCCGCCTCCTCCGCCGCCGCCGCCGGAAGCGCAGGCGGCGAGGGTGAGAGCGAAGGTGGCGGTCGCCAGGCCGGCGAGCGCACGAAAGACGTAGGACATCGATGATCTCCGAATTCCAGAAGGGCGCAAAAACCCTCCCCAATTCGCGCGCAAAGGCAAACGGCCTCTCGCCGCCGGTCAGAACGGCGCCGGCGATGAGGCGCTCGCGTGGCTAGAGGGCCTCGAGCAACGCCTTCAAGAGCGTCAGGTGCGAGGCCGCGGGCCGTTCCGGGAGGTCGATCGAGATCCGGCCGTCGCCGAAGCGGAAGCGGTTTTTGGTCAGCGACTGAAGCTTTGGGATCGCGGCCGGATCGATCGCGAAGCCCGCGCCGACGCCGAGCGTCAGGCGCCGCTCGTCGACCACCACCCGCGTCACCCGCTTCGCCAGCGCGAGGGTCCGCAGTTTCGTCACCTCGATGAGGTTTCTTAGCGGTTCGGGCAGCGCGCCGAACCGGTCGCGCAGCCCCGCCGCGAACTCGTCGACGGCCTCCTCGCTGCGCGCGTTGGCCAGCTGCTGATAGGCTCCGATCTTCTGCGAGACCTGCGGGATGTAGTCGTTCGGGATAAAGGCATCCAGCTTGACGTCGATGACCGCTTCGCGCCGCTCTTCGACGTCGGCGCGTTTGCCGCGGCGTTCGGCGATCGCCTGCGCCAAGAGTTCGCAATACGTCTCGAAACCGACCGCGCCGATATAGCCGGATTGCGCCGCGCCCAGCAAATTTCCGGCCCCGCGAATCTCGAGGTCGCGCATCGCGATCTGCAGTCCGCTGCCGAGGTGCGCGAATTCGCGAATCGCTTCGAGGCGCGACTTCGCTTCCTCGGATAACGCCTTATGCGCCTGATAGAGCAGATACGCATAGGCCTGGTGGTTCGAACGTCCGACCCGTCCGCGCAGCTGATAGAGCTGAGCGAGTCCGAACTTGTCGGCGTCGTTCACGACGATCGTATTGACATTCGGAATGTCGATGCCGTTCTCGATGATGGTCGTCGCGACCAAGACGTCGATCTCGCCCTCGATGAAACGCGCCATGATCGGTTCGAGTTCGGCTTCGCGCATCTGACCGTGACCGATCGCGACGCGCGCCTTCGGCACGAGCTGCTCGAGGGCTCGGGCAACGCCGTAGATCGATTCGATCCGATTGTGCAGGTAGTAGACTTGGCCGCCCCGGTCGAGCTCCTGCGAGATCGCCTTCTGCACGATCGCGTCGGACGCCGGGATGACGACCGTCTTGATCGACATACGATTTTTCGGGGCGGTTTGGATCAGTGAGAGTTCGCGCACGCCGAGCAGCGACATCTGCAAGGTGCGCGGAATCGGGGTAGCCGACATCGTCAGCACGTCGACGGAGGTGCGCATCTGCTTGAGCCGCTCTTTATGCATGACGCCGAAGCGCTGCTCTTCATCGACCACGATCAGGCCGAGATCTTTGAAGACGACGTCCTTCTGCAAGAGGCGGTGCGTCCCGATCACGACGTCGACCTTGCCGGCGGCGAGGTCTTCGAGGATCGCCTGCTGTTCTTTGCGCGATTTGAAACGTGAAAGCTCTTCGACGCGCATTGGAAAGCTCGCAAAGCGCGTCGCGAAGGTACGATAGTGCTGCGCTGCGAGCAGCGTCGTCGGCACCAGCACGGCAACTTGGCAGCGGTCGGCGACGGCCTTGAAAGCGGCCCGCAAGGCGATCTCGGTTTTACCGTAGCCGACGTCGCCGCACACGAGGCGATCCATCGGTTGGGGGCGTTCCATATCGGTCTTGACGTCGTCGATCGCCTTCTGCTGATCGGGCGTCGGCTCGTAGGGAAAGGCCTCCTCGACTTCGGCCTGCCACGGCGTATCCGGACCGAAGGCGCGCCCGGCGGCGAGTTCGCGCTCGGCGTAAAGGGAGACGAGGCCTTCGGCGATCTTCGCCAGGTTCTCGGCGACGCGATGTTTGGTGCGCGCCCAATCCGAACCGCCCATCTTGGAAAGTCGCGGCGCGGCGCCTTCGGCGGCGGTATACTTCGTTACCTGATGCATCTGGGTGACCGGGACCAGCATGGTGTCGCTGCCCGCGTACTTCAGATAGAGATAATCTTGCTTTGCGCCCAGGATCGTTTCGGTGCGCAAGCCCAGATATTGCGCGATGCCGTGCACCGCATGGACGACGTGATCGCCGACCTTGAGGTCGGCGAGCGTGACCGGCACGCCTTCTTTGACGGCGCGCAGTTTGATTCGCTTCGGCGGTTGTCCGAAGATCTCGCGATCGCCCAGCACGTGAAGGCGCAGGGCCGGGATTGCAAAGCCGGCTTCGATGTTGCCCTGATCTACGAACACGACGCCGCCCTTGGTCATCCCCGGGCGATCGCCGACGAACGAAGCCGCTCCGCTCTCCCGCAGGTGCAGCAGCGTCGCGCTGCGCTCGACGTGCAGTCCGGCGCCGCGCAACATCTCGCTCAAGCGGGAGGCTCCCGAGGACACGAGCGCGATCGTCTCACCGGCTTCGACCCGGGTCTTCACCGTCTCGAGAAACATCGCCATCTGGCGATTGAAATGTTCGGCCGGCCGCGTCTCGACGGCGTAGGTCTCGAGCGTGCGCGGCATCCACGCCGCCGGTTCGCCTTCGATCGCGCCGGGGACGACGAGCGTACGGCGAGTAGCGAGCGCCGCCGCGAGGGTCCCCAGCGTCGGGTGCGGTGCGACGACGTCGGCCAACAGCGCTTCGCCGACTGCATCTTCGTCGACCGAGAGTTCGCCCGACTCGAGGGCGGCGAGCAAGACGCGTTCTTCGCGCGTCCGTTCGTCCTCGAGCGCGCGCTCGACGGTCGCCAGCATCGCCGGCTCTTCGAGCACGACGAGTCCTTCGGCATCGAGATAATCGAGCAGCGTGTATCGTTCTTCGTATGCGAGCGGTAACCAGGCTTGCGGAATCTCGGCGCCGCTCGCGATATAGGCGCGCGCCGCCGAGATGGCGCCGGGCGATCCCTCGAGCCGCCCGAGGACCTGTTCGCGCACCCGTTCGTCGCGCGGAATTTCGCTCCAGGGCATCACGCCGAGCGCTTCGAGCGCTTCGGTGCTTCGCTGGGTCCCCAGATCGAAGGCGCGGATGCTCTCGACTTCATCGCCGAAAAACTCGACGCGCGCCGGGCTGAGCCCCGAGGCCGTCCAGAGGTCGACGATGCCGCCGCGGACGGCGAATTCTCCGGCGGCTGCGACGACGTCGGCGCGGTGATAACCGAGGTGGTAGAGACGTTCCTGCAGATCCTCGAAACCGAAACCCGCTCCGCTACGAAGTTCGAATGTGAGCGACGCGAAGGTGCCGGGCGGCATGACGTATTGGCGCAACGCGGCGACCGGCGCGATCGCGACCAGAGGCTTGCGCGCGAGCAAATCGGTGAAGAGTCCCATCCGCGCACTGCGCTCCGAAGGGCTCTCGATGACGCCGATGCTTTCTTCGCGCGCCCGCACCAGCGCAACCAGGCCGGCCTCCTCGCCGAGGTAGTACGAGAGATCGGCGAAGGTGCGTTCGGCGACGTCGGCGGTCGGGACGACGATCAGCGCCGGCGTCTTGAGAGCGCGGTAGATTCCGGCCAGCAGGTAAGGCCGCGCCGCGGCGGTCGTCTCCCGCAAGGCAAACGCGGAGCGGTGCTGCCGCAGCCGATCGATGAGACCCGCCATGGGGCGGCTCGAACTGGGGAGCGCGCGGACGAGCGACGGGGCGAGGGTTGCGATCTTACTTCAGGCCGAGTTGGAGCGTGACGGTCGAGGTTCGGCCATCGGGGACGGCGGCGACGAAGTCGACGTCGAACCAGCGGCCGCGCAAGAACGCAGGCGCCGACGGCATCTGGTACTGTGCTGCGAACGTTCCGTCGGCGACGCGCGGGATAGCGAGCTCGTAACCCCAGGTTTTCGCGGTCACCGACGAGACGTCGATGCTCGTGAGCACGCGCACGTGCAGGTCGCCGGGCGTGACCAGCGTCCGATCGTTCAGATCGATTTCGAGAATCTTCGGCGCGCGTGGACCCGCGAAGGGCGTGATGCTGGGCGACGGCGTCGGCACGTACACGAATTTGAAGAGTGGTTCGAGGGTCGTCGCCGGCGTCGGTTGACGCGCCGGGACGGCGCT
>DHWK01000132.1:12048-18684 GCA_002413145.1 bacterium UBP12_UBA5184 | reverse complement strand
CGGCGCTTGGGGCCGGCGTCGCGGTCGCCTCGGCGGCCGGCTGCTGGAGCGCGAGTCGCCTCGGGGCGTGCGACAAGCCGAACGCCCCACCGGCGACGAATGCGCCGCCGACCGCGACGATTCCGATGAGCGCGCGGATCATCGGCGCACCCGCAGCGGAACCTTGGCGCTGGTCGATCGTCCGTCCGCCGTCGTCGCCGTGAATACCAAATTCACGTTCAAGCCGCTCACGAGCGGCGGGAGCTTCGGAATGATTCCGCTCGATTCGAAACGGCCGGGTGCGATCTGCGTCATCTGGCCCGAGCGACCGTTGCTGCTGATTGTCACTTTCGTCACCACGTCGTTGGTCGTCACGCGAATGGCCAACACCTTGCCGGAGAAGACGGTTTGATCGACGAGGTCGAGCGCGAGGATTTCCGGCGCGTCGGGCGCCGCGCTCGGCGAGGGCCGCGGCGCGATGTGGTATTTGAGCGGCGGCAGGTTGAGACCGGTCGGCGTCGCGCTCGGTGCCGGACTCGGTACCGGGCTCGCGCTCGCCGAGGGCGCCGGCGCCGGCGTGACCGCGATCGTCGGCGTCGCGCTCGGCTCCGGCGAGGGTTGTTGTGCGGAATGTGGCGCGACGAGCGCGAGCGCCGCGGCCAGAAGCAAGGGAAAAATCATTCGGTGGCGCTGGCTTTCACAGGGCTCGGCTCGCTCATCCGCGCCGGGATCGCGCAGGCGAGCGGCGCGAACATCGCGAGCGTGAGGATGGCGGCGGCTAAGTGCGGCATGTTCCCATAGGTTTCGGGAAGGTAACGCAGCCCGGCGAAAATCGTCGCGACCCAGAGCGCAAGCGTCGCTCGGCTGGGCGGGAAGGCGAGCGTGACCGGCAAGAGCCAGAGCGCGTACCAGGGATACGGACTCGGAATGGCCAGCCAGACTGCGAGCGCAAGCCACAGCGCGCCCTGCGCCTCGCCGCGCGCGAGCGCGCGCAGGCCGGTGAGCGTGGTGGCGGCGACGACGACGAGTGCCGGTACGATGCCGACCAAACTTTGAAAGGAAAATTGC
Source organism: bacterium UBP12_UBA5184 (assembly GCA_002413145.1). Taxonomy (GTDB): domain Bacteria; phylum Vulcanimicrobiota; class Vulcanimicrobiia; order Vulcanimicrobiales; family Vulcanimicrobiaceae; genus Zemelea. The sequence goes on along the minus strand of DHWK01000132.1, from coordinate 17,637 downwards.
GGCGCGTACTCTCCGCGAGCCGCCATCGCGCCGAGCGCCGGAAGTTGCAGCGGAAGGATCGCAGCCGTGGCGCACGTCAGCGCGACCGCGAGTGCCGCTGCGAATTGCCGGCCGCGCCGATCGCGCCGCGCCCACAACCACAGCAACGTCGCCGGTCCGGCGATGACCCCGACGAACTTGACGAGCGGCGCGAAGCCGAACGCAATGCCGGAGAGGCGCGCGTCGCCGCGGCGCAACCACGCAAACGCGGCGAGCCCCAAGAGCAGCAAGAGCGTGTCGTTGTGTCCCTCGACGGCGCTCCACAGGGCGATCGGATTGAGCGCGTACGCCGCAACCGCAAAGCGCCGGTAATATTTCCCGCGCAGCGCCGCGTTCAAGACGAGGATGCTGCCCAGGAACGCGAGTGACGCCATGACGCGCATCGCCCAGAGCGAGGCGTCGAGCCGGTCGCCGGCGATGAGGACGCCGGCCGCCGCATAGGCGACGAATGCCGGGCCGTAGACGCAGGCCGGAAACGAGATCCCGCCCCATTGCCAGCGCGCCGCATCGGCGAACGGATCGTGGTGCGCCGAAGTGCTCGGAAGATACGGGTTGTGACCGTGCAGCGAGGCGTCGCCATAGGCCGCGTACGCGTAGACGTCGCTCGAGAAAACGACCGGCCACGCGAAGCCCGCAGCCAGCGCCAGCGCCGCGAGGACGAGCGTCGCCGGCAGCGATGGTCCGGCGCCGCGTTCGCGCAGAGCGACCAGCGCGAGGCACAGGGCGATCGCCGCCAGCGCGACGGCGACGGCGAAGATGAGGAAGAATCCCAAGCCGTAGCCGCCCCAGGCGGTCACGACGACGAGCGGTTGTGCCAGATCGGCGTGCCAGCGCGGCGGCGCCGAGCGCAAGAGCAGCCGTGCCGCGACGGCGCCGCCGGCGAAGGCGAGCGGGACCCCAAAGAGTGCCGAGCGCATACTGGCCCCATATGTTCGACATGCGAAGTGCGATTGCGCGCAAGCGGGACGGCCGACGGCTCGAGGCCGGCGATTGGGCCTCGATCGTCGCCGGCCATCAGCACGGGCTCGTCGACGATGCGCAACTCGCCGCGCTGCTGATGGCTTGCGTTTGGCGGGGGCTCGATGCGAACGAGACCGCAGCCCTCACCCGAGCGATGGTCGGCAGCGGCGAGACGCTCGCGGCGCCGGCGCCGAACTGCGTCGACAAACACTCGTCGGGCGGCGTCGCCGACAGCGCCTCGCTGATCGTCGTCCCGCTGGTCGCGGCCTGCGGCATTCCGGTCGCGAAGTTGTCGGGTCGCGCGCTCGGCCATACCGGCGGGACGCTCGACAAACTCGAAGCGATCGAAGGCGTTCGCACCGATCTTTCGCCGGAACGGTTCGCGGCCCAGGTGCGCGACGTCGGCTGCGCGATCGCGGCACAGAGCGAACGTTTGGTGCCGGCCGACAAGCGCATCTACGGCTTACGCGACCGGACGTCGACGGTCGAGTGTTTGGGATTGATCGCGTCGTCGATCGTTTCGAAGAAAATCGCCGCCGGTGCGCCCGCCTTCGTCTTCGATGTGAAGGTTGGACGCGGTTCGTTTCTCACCAAGCTCGAGGCGGCGCGCGATCTCGCCGCGGCGATGGTCGAGCTTTCGGAGTCGTTCGGCCGTAAAGCCGTCGCGCTGGTGACCGATATGAACGAGCCGCTCGGGCCGGCGATCGGCACCGGGCTCGAAGCGCTCGCCGCGCGCGATTTTCTGCGCGGGGCGCGCGGCGGCGATCGCCGCCTGCGCGCGCTGTGCGAACGTTTGGGGACGGCGATGCTCGCGGTCGGTCACGCCGAGGGCGATCTGCTCGCGACGGTCGAGCGCGCGCTCGCGACGGGCGCCGCTTACGAACGGTTCGAGAAGATGCTCGCCGCGCAAGGCGCGGCCGGCGACGCGCTCGAGAAGCTAACGCCGCATAAAACGCTGACGCCGCTGCGCGCCGAGCGTTCGGGTTACCTGGCGACGGTCGATCCGGTCGCGTTGGGTTTGGCGGCTCGCGCGCTCGTCGAACGCTCCGGTTCGAGCGCGGGGATCGTCGTCGAAAAACGCATCGGCGAGCACGTCGAGGCGGGCGACGGACTGGCGACCGTCTACGGCGATCCGGCCGCCGCACCGCGCATCGCCGACGCCTTTGCGATCGAAGACGCGCCGCCGCCCGAGCGGCCCTTGGTCTACTGGGAGACGGGTTCTCCGGGGACGCTTTCGGCCGGCGGGCGAACCGCCGCGCGCTCGAGCGTCGAGATGAGGTAGAGCGGGCGGCCCTTGACCTGGTCGTAGATACGTCCGACGTATTCGCCCAAGATGCCGATGCCGATGAGCTGCACGCCCCCCAGAAACAAGATCGCGACCATCGTCGAGGTGAAGCCTGGTTCGTTGAGGCCGAGAAACTTCAAGACCACGACGACGACGGCGTAGATGAAGGCGAAGCCGCTGACGATGAAGCCCATCCAGGTCGCGAAACGCAGTGGAATCTCCGAAAACGAGGCGATCCCATCGAACGCGAAGCGCAGCATCTTCGAGAGCGGATACTTGGTTCTCCCCGAGAGACGGGCGTCGCGTTCGTAGTCGATGCCGGTTTGCCTGTATCCGACCCAACTCACCAAGCCGCGCAAGAAACGATGCCGCTCGCGCGTCTGCGCGAGCGCCGCGATGACCCGGCGGTCCATCAAGCGAAAATCGCCGGTGTCGACCGGGATCGAAACGTTGGTGAGCCGCCGGATGATGCGATAGAAAGCGCCGGCGGTCAGGATCTTGAAACCGCTCTCGCCCTTACGCGAGCGCCGCGTCGCGTAGACGACGTCGTAGCCTTCGCGCCATTTGGCAAGAAACGCCTCGATCAGTTCGGGTGGATCTTGCAAGTCGCCGTCCATGAGGATGACGGCGTCGCCTCGCGACGTGTCGAGCCCGGCGGTAGCGGCGATCTGGTGGCCGAAGTTGCGCGACAGGCTCACGATCGTTAGACGCGGTTGGGCGGCCCGCGCGTCGCGCAACGCCCTGAGGGTCGCGTCGGTCGAGCCATCGTCGACGGCGACGATCTCGTAATCGTCGCCGCGCGCGCGCACGCTGCGCTCGAGGACTGTGGTGACGCGCGCCAGCAGTTGCGCGACGTTGCCTTCCTCGTCTTTGAGCGGGACGACGACGCTGATCAAACTCACCGTCAGTGGCGGTTCCAAGCGCCGCGCTGCGAGCCCTTCGTTCTACGAAAGTCGCGGAATCTAGGAGCCGCGAGCGCGAGGCGTGAACGTACGACGCTGCATGCACGACGTGTCTCGCGGCCGTGTCGTCGTCACCGGCGGCGCGGGCCTGATTGGTAGCGCGATCGTTTGGGCGCTCAATCTGCGGGGCGTCGACGACATTCTCATCGTCGATCGGCTCGACACGTCGGAAAAGTGGAAAAATCTCGTCTCGCTCCGGTATCGGGACTACCTCGACGCCGAAGATTTTGAAGGCCGCATTCTGCGGCATCCCACCGAGCTCGCGAACACGCGCACGGTTTTTCACATGGGCGCCTCATCTTCGACGACCGAAGCCGACGCGGGCTACTTGATGCGCAACAACTACGAGTATTCCAAGAACGTCGCGCACTGGGCGACCGAACGGAAAATTCGTCTCGTGTACGCATCCTCGGCCGCTACCTATGGCGCGCTCGAAAGCGGCTTGAGCGACGGCGCCGACCTCGCCGCGCTGCGCCCGCTCAACGCCTACGCATTTTCCAAAGCGCGCTTCGATCTGTACGCGCGCGACACTGGGCTGCTCGAGCGAATCGCCGGTCTCAAATACTTCAACGTCTTCGGACCGAACGAGAATCACAAAGGCGAGATGCGCAGCGTCGCCAACAAGGCCTTTCATCAGATTCGAGAGACGGGGACGGTCCGTCTCTTCAAGAGCGAGCGCCGCGATTATGGCGATGGCGAGCAACGGCGCGATTTCCTGTACGTCAAAGATGCCGTCGCGATGACGTTGCATTTGGCGGAACGGGACGCATACGGAATCTACAATTTGGGGTCCGGAACCGCCCATACGTGGCTCGACCTCGTGCGCCCGCTCTTTCGAGCGATGGGCAAGGCCGAAAGTATCGAGTTCGTCGAGATGCCGGCTGCCTTACGCGACAAATATCAATATTACACCTGCGCCGGCATCGACCGTCTGCGCGCGAGCGGCTACGACCAGGCGCTCACGCCGCTGGCCGCTGCGGTTGACGATTACGCGCGAAACTATCTCATACCGGACGCGCGGCTCGACCCAAGCGTTAGTTGACGTCCGCCCAATGCGCGACGACGTCGTGCGTCTGCAGGTTGTCTGTCGCGCCGAGCGGGCGCGGCTCGACGATTCCACCACGTTTGTCGCGCTCGATCGTGGCGAAATTGCCGCGCGTGAATTCGTAGCGGAGCTGCGTCCCCGACGAGAGCTGCAGCGAGGTCGTCCAGGTGCGGGCGTCGGCGCGCGTCATGCGGACCTCGGCGGGCGAGAAATTGCTGCGCTCGGTCGCCAGGTAGACGTCGTCGCCCTGCGGCGTATTGTCGGGGACGCGAACGGTGATCGTGACCGTGACGGGGTGGACGAGTTGCCCGACCGCTCCGGCGGCGAGCGTCTCGCTGCGCCGCGATTTCTCGGAGACGGCGACGTATTCGCGCGGCAACTTGGCGGCTTCGACGTCGCCGCTCGCGAGCGAGCGCGGCTCGAGCTCGAACGCGGTGACCGCATGCGACGTTCGATCGAGCAGGACGCGCACGTATTGCCCCAGCCTGACGCCTGGAATCGCCAGCGCCGGATCGAGCTTCACGGCGTCGCCGGTCGTGAAGACCAAATAACCTTGCCCGATCACCAGGACCTGACCGACGACCGAGAGCGGCGCCGGCGCGGCGGCGAGGGCTGCGGCGAGGCCGCAGAGCGCGAGAAAACGCCGCACCTTCACGGAGAGATGCTCAAGGAGTATTGCGGAACGAAATGCGTTCCGCCCCAACCAAACTCGTACGAGCGCGCGAGTTCGAGGCGCAGGGTCGAGCCCAGACGCTGCGTCACGTCGAGCGTCGCGAAGTACGGGGGACGCCCGAGGCCGTGAAACTGCGGGAAGTCGTCGTAGTGATAGAGGTACAGCTGGAGCGCGTTCTCGCCGCCGCGCGGGCGCCAGGTCGTCTGTAGCGAGTACATCCGGTACGTGTTGATCCCGGCGTACGCAAAGTAGCCGGGATACGGCGTTCCGTCGGGGGCAGAGTACGGCTGCGCTGGGTTCGGAAGGCCCAGGTAGAGCGCGGCGTTGTCGCGGTAGTGATTGGCGAGCTGCTGAAACTGAATCTGGCCCAGGAACGAAAGGCTACGATTGAGGCGGCGCGAGAGGGTTAGCGTCGCCGCGCCGTTGGTCAGCTCGTGTGGGAAATCGTACTTCGTGATCGAGTACTCGTATTTCAGGCTCGTGTCGATGCCGAGCGGCAGGCGAACGTTCGGCGAGGCGAGGTAGCCGTAGGTCGAGATGCGGAAGTCGTTGTTGAACGGGATCTGGCCCGGGAAGTGGTCGTAGCCGTAGCCGATCTGAAGCTTGTAGGTGAAGAGCGGCGCGA
>DHWK01000132.1:10222-11979 GCA_002413145.1 bacterium UBP12_UBA5184 | reverse complement strand
AGGCCGAGTTCGCGCCGTTGAACTGATAGGCACTGAACGCCGTCCGGCTCGACGGGCTCGTCCACTGCAGCGCGTAGTTCGCGTAATTGGCGGTGTACGCGCCGTACTGGTGGTAGGCGCCGAGCGTCTGGGTCAGACCCGTTGCGAGCTGTTGAAAGGCGTTCAGGTTGACGGTCTTCCCGCGCAGCGGAAGGATCGACGCGACGGCGTAGGCGCGGTTGCCGTCGACGAGATGCTCGTCGAAGCCGAGCGTCGCGCCGTTGAGATTGTCGTAGCGGATGTGGCCGGCGACGAGCGAGTTCGCCGTCCCGAACAGCGGATAGGGCTGATCGAAGGTTGCGCCCGGAAGCGCGCTCTGGGAGAAATTCGTGGGAGCAAACGTATAAAGGTAGCTTGGGACGGGGATGTACGGTCCCGGACCGGTCGGAACTTCGGCCGGCGTGAGGCGGACGTTGGTGTTGGGCGTGACGATCGCGTGACGCGTGCGCAGGAACGGTTTCCCGGTCGAGACGTCGTTGAGCGCGAAGGTCGCAGCCGGCGCGGGCTCCTCGACCGGCCCGGCGTCGCCGTCGCGAAGCGTCAGCGTCGCCGGCGTCGCATCGAGCGAGATCAGCCGCGCCGTCCCCGTCTTGAGATCGAGGGCGTAGGCGGAGGCGCCGAACGTACCCTTCGCACTCGTCACGCGGACGTCGCCCGCCGCTACGAGCGTGTTCGTCTTCAAGTCGTAACGCGCTCCGTCGGCGGTGACGGTGCGTCCCCCCGCGATCACGGCGACGTGTCCGGTGGCCGCCAAAATCGTCGCCCCGTCGGCGAACGGATAGAGTCCGATCTCGTCGGCGCGCAGGTCGACGCGTGCCGGAAGCGCCGCGTTCGCCGCGGCGCCGCCGAGCAGGAACGACGCGGCCGCGAGCGCGACGGACGCTGCGATGCGGGCGCTCACGTTACTTGTGCGGCGGCGTGTTGAACGGCAGCGGCTGGAACGGCGTCGGGACCGGCCCATTGCCGAGATCCGGTGCGGACTGGTCTTCGTCCCCCCAATGGTAGACGACGTTGTCGATGCGCTGGACGTCGGCGTTGCCGACGGTGAACGGCCGCGGCGCGACCTCGAGGCCGTCCTGTCCGCGCTCGGCCGAACGCCACGAGCCGCGCGTATAGCGAAACAAGAACTTCGTTCCCGATCCGTAATCTTGCGCGACGCGATAGTGCAACGCGTCGACTCGGTCCATGCGAATCGCGGTCGCGCTCCAGCCGCTGACGTCGGTGGCGAGATAGACCGAATCGTTGAAGGGCGTCTTCGGCGGCACTTGGACGGTAAACACGACCAAGACCGGTTTCCCGTTCAGGCCCTCGCGGTTGGAGAGATCCGAATTCGCCGTTTGCGGAGAGAGCGCGACGGCGAATTTCTTGATCTCTTCGTACTTCGCTTCGTTCGGCAGCGGCGATTTCGAAAGCGCGAGTTCGACGATCGCACCGTTGCCCGTATCGAAGGCCGCTCGCGCGTAGACTCGGGTAACGGGCTGCAGCGGCGTCGTCTGCCCATTCGGGTCGTCGATCTTCGCGTTCGAGGCGACTCGAAAACCGTCGCCGGTCGTGAAGAAGGCGAAACCCTTGCGATAGTCGAGCAACTGACCCGAGTAGCGGATCAAGCGGCCCGAGGGTGAGGGCGTCGCGGTTGCGCTCAGCGGCGGCGGCGTGACGATCGGTCCGGTAAGCGGCGGCGGGGTGGCGGCTTGCGTCGCGGAGCCGAAATGCGGGAC
>DHWK01000132.1:4463-10179 GCA_002413145.1 bacterium UBP12_UBA5184 | reverse complement strand
GAAATGCGGGACGCCGCCGATGCCGAAGCTGGGCGGGAGCGCCGTCAGCGCCGCGAACGAGGTCCGCGCGTCCCAGAATCTCCGCTTGTTCATCGCAACACCCCGATGCCGTAATTCGGGCTCCACTTCTGGTATCCGCCGAAATTGAAGAAGTACGCGTCGGTGAAATCGACCGAGAGAATCGGCGTCAGCCGGAAGCGCACGTCGACCGTCAATTGGTACGGCGTGAGGCCGTAGTTTTGCCAGGCGAGGACGTTAGGCTGCGGGGCGAGCCCCGGGATCGGCTCGGGAAAATCGTGGTTGTAGCGCAGCGCGACGCTGGTCGTGAATGCCGTACTCGGGGTGTAGAGCAATTGGCCGAGCAACGAGCGCTGCGTCTGAAAACCGTCGAACGCAGCCCAGCTTGGATAGATCTGACCGGTCACCGGACTTTGATAGGTCGTGATCGAGGGGTAGATGACGGGCTGATTGTTGCCCCAGAAATCACCGGTGTTCGAGATCGTATAAGCGAGTAGCGTCGAGAAATGGCGGTCGAAGGCGTGGCTCAGCGACGCGGCGGCGACCGTCGAGTCGGTGTGATGCGGAATACTGAACCACTGCCGCTGTTTGTCGAACGTCAGGTTCAAGAAGACGTCGCGGTGTAAACCCGCCGCGTCCCGGATCAGCGCGATCGAGGGTGCGGCGAGGGTGAAGCCGACCAGATGATTCGAGACCGTTGTCGTGGAGGCGCCGTCGAGGCTGAAGAGGCCGTAACCCTCATGCGCGAAGCCGATGCCGACGCGCGTCGAGAAGACGAGGTGCGGGTCGCGCGAGAAGACGCGGTTCGCAAAGCTGGTCCAGATCAAGTTCGCGTCGCTCGGATGGTTCGGATACCACGGATGCGTCGGATCGCCGTAGTAGTAGAGGCCGTTGATCCGCGGCGGAGGCTGCGCGAGCAAACTCAACCAGTATTGATCGGCCGTCAGCTGAAGATACGAGTGCGGTAAGCCGGCCGTAAAGCGCAGGTTGCTGAACGCCGTCGCCGAGAGCGGCGACTTGAAACCTTGCTGGAAGGCGCTCTCTTGAAACGACGCTTGGATCTGCGTCTTCGGTGAGAGACGGTCGAACGCGTCGAAGTTGTATTGTTTGAAGGGACGCGTGAGCGGGCTGATCGAGGTGACCAGATAGTGGCGATCGCTCACCTGGTGCTGCTCGTAGGCGAGGAAGACTTTGTCGGCGTTGTCGTAGCGCAGATGCGCCGTCGCAAGCGAGTGTCCGCCGCCGAACGCGTCGTAGGGCCCGTCGACGAAGGCGCCGGGCAGCGAGTTCTGCGCGAAGTTCGGGTTGGCGGTGAAGTTGAGGAAGTAACTCGGCCAGGGAAGTTTTGCCAGCCCGAAGTTGAGCGTCGGCGTGACGAACTTGATGCTCTCGCGCGGTTGCACGACGACCTTGCGGCTGGAAGCGAAGACCCGATCGTGGCTCACGTCGGGCAAGAAGAACGTGTCGCCCGGCATCTCCCTGCCACGATAGGGATGCGCGTAATCGCCGTGCGCGTACGTCCAACGGTCCGGCTCCTCGCTCAACGGAACGAAATACTGACGGTCGAAATCGAAGAAGTCGGCGAAGGCGACGCCGTCGTATGACTGCCCCGCCGCTTCGAGCTTGACGTTGCCGGCGACCACGAAGCGGTTGAGACGGACGTCCATTGCGAAGGTCTGGCCCGTAATCCGCGTCCCGTCGGCCAGCTTGACGGCGACGTCCCCGCTCGCGGTCAAGATGTAGCGCGCGCTGTAGAAGTCGATCTTATCGGCGCTGAGGCTGAATGCGCCAACCGGCGAAGGCGTCGGGGCGGCGGCGCCGACGGCCGGCGCGGCCGGCAAGGCGGGCGGTTGCGAAGGCGCCGGCGAGGGCGCCGCGGCGAGCGCAGGCGCTCCCAGCAACGCTAGAGCGAGCGCGAGAACCGCAGGCGGAGTGCCATTTAAAACGAAGCGCCTGCTGCTATGCCCCGGAGCATCGTGATCGTTTTGGACTCGTGTGGAGTGGGGGCGCTCCCCGACGCGGCCGACTACGGCGACGCGCCGGGAGCCAATACCCTCGGGAACACCGCTCGTCATCTCGGCGGCCTCGCGCTCCCCAATTTCGAGCGCCTCGGATTGGGAAACCTCACGCAGATTCCGGGGGTGACCCGGTCGCCGTCGCCGGCGGCGTTCGTCGCGCGTTTGCGCGAATCTTCAAAAGGTAAGGACACGATCACGGGTCACTGGGAAATGGCCGGCATCCACACGGAGGTCCCGTTTCCGACCTACCCCGATGGGTTTCCCCCCGAGGTAGTCGCGGGGTTCGCCGCAATCTGCGGGAAAGCGCCGCTCGGAAACACCACCGCGTCGGGAACCGAGATCATCGAACGGTTGGGCGCCGAGCACATCGCGACCGGGCGGCCCATCCTTTATACTTCGGCTGATTCGGTCTTTCAAGTCGCCGCGCACGAGGAGGTCGTCCCGCTCCCGACGCTCTACGACTGGTGCGAGCGCGCGCGCGCGATGCTCGTACCGCCGAACGCGGTCAATCGTGTGATCGCTCGTCCGTTCGTAGGGCGCCCCGGAGGGTTCTCGCGAACGCCCAACCGTCGTGACTATGCCCTCGATCCGCCCCCCAACGTGCTGGACAGGCTAGGCGCGGCCGGCATCGGGGTATATGCCGTTGGGAAGATCTGCGATATCTTCAGCGGTCGAGGCGTCACGTCGAGCGTCCGCGTGGCGGACAACGAAGAGGCGATCCTTCGAACGTTCGAGCTCTTAGGGCACCTCGACCGAGGATTTGTTTTCGTGAACCTCAACGACTTCGATACGAAGTTCGGTCACCGGCGCGACGTGCGGGGCTATGGCGCGGCACTCGAGCGTCTCGACAAACACCTGCCGAAACTCGAGTCGCTTTTGCGACCAGGAGACCTCGCCATCTTCACCGCCGACCACGGCTGCGATCCGACCGCCCCCGGGACCGACCACACCCGCGAATTCGTGCCCTACGTCGAACTTGGCGAGCGCCGCGGAGAGGGCGGGACAATCGATGGGATGGAGGCGGTCGGCAACCGCGTCCTCGAGACCCTGGCGATTCCACGGAGCGTAGCGTGAACGTCGCCATCCTGCCGCGCTCCGAACCGCGCGTCCGCGAAGTACCGCGTTCGTGGCATACGACCAAACGCAGCATCGACATCGTGCTGGGCGCTACTGCTCTCGTGCTGAGCGCGCCACTCGTCGCCCTCGCCGCGCTCGCAATCGTCGCCGTCTCTCCCGGCCGTCCGTTTTTTCGGCAGGAACGCATCGGCAAAAACGGCCGCGCGTTCAGGTTGTACAAACTGCGCACGATGGTCCCCGGCGCCCATCTGCAACACTCAGAGATGCATCATCTCAACGAGGTCGCCGGCCCGGTTCTGAAGATCCGCAACGATCCGCGCCTGCATCCGCTCGGCAAGCTGCTGCGCCGTACGAGCCTCGACGAACTGCCGAATTTGATCAACGTCCTGCGCGGCGAGATGTCGATCGTCGGACCGCGTCCACCGCTGCCTTCGGAGGTCGCGCACTACGATGAGGTCGCGCTGCGGCGCTTGAGCGTCAAGCCCGGAATCACGTGCTTGTGGCAGATCTCCGGACGCTCCAACGTCGCCTTCGACGAATGGATGCGGCTCGATAACTTGTACATCGACACGTGGTCGCCGCTGGGAGATCTGGCGATCGTCCTGCGGACGATTCCGGCGGTCGTGCGAGGCGAGGGCGCACATTAAGCGGCAGCTCCACGCGCTGCCCGCGATTCCGCTCAGCCACGTCTCGCTCGCGCGTTCGACGCTCCTGGTCATGGCGGCAACCTTGGCGTCGAGCATCCTCGGATTCGGACGCGAGGTCATCAACGCCCGATTCTACGGGACGGCGTGGGAGATGGACGCGTTTCTCGCCGCCGCGACGATCCCGACGATCCTCTTCGGCATCTTCAACGGAGCGCTGGTGAGCGCGCTGGTTCCGACGTTCTCGGAGTACGTGGCGAACGGCGACGAGGACGCGGCGCGGCGCTTGGGAAGCACCGTCTTCAACACGCTGTTGCTCGGCTTGACGGTTTTGGCGGCCCTCGGCTGGATGCTCGCGCCGTCGTACGTCCCGATCGTGGCGCGCGGCTTCCCGCCGCACGAACTCGCCGTTACCATCGAGATGACGCGCTGGCTCTTGCCGACGATCGTCTTCACGAGCCTCGCCGGCGTCGCCAGCGCGATCCTCAACGCGCATCACCGCTTCGCGGCCTCGTCGGTGCAGGGAATGGCGATCAACGTGGTGACGATCGCGGTTGTGCTCGCGTTCAGCGCGCGCCTCGGCATCTATGCGCTCGTGATCGGCACCGGTCTCGGCTTCGCGGCGCAACTCTCGGTGCAGTTGCCCTCGATTCTGCGCGCGCGGCTGTACCGACCGATCCTGGATCTCAAGCACCCGGGCTTGCAGAAGATCTACGAGATGCTCGGTCCGATCGTCGTCGGTTCGGCCGCCGGGCAGATCGCGATCTTCTTCGATCGGCACTTCGCGTCGCTGCTCACCCCCGGTTACATCTCGGGGATGAACTACGCGACCAAGCTGGTCGGTTTTCCGCAACAGATCTTCGCCGCCGCCGTCGCAACGGTGATCTTCCCGCTCTTAGCTTCGCAGTTCGCGAGCGCAAATCGGACGGGCGTCAAGCGGAGCGTCGTGATGGGCTTGCGGGTCGTCAATCTGGTGACGATTCCGTCGGTCTTCGGCTTGATCGCGCTCGGGCGGCCGATCGTCGCGGTGCTCTTTCAACGCGGTGCGTTCGGACCGACCGCGACGGATCTGACGGCTGGACTGTTGCCCTACGGCGCGATCGGCCTGATCGGCGTCGCGGCGAGCATCGTACTGACGCGCTGCTGTTTTGCGTGCAAGGAGACGCGCTGGACCGTCGCGATCTCGGTCTTCGCGGTCGTGCTGAACTTGGTCTTGTGCGTGACCTGGCTGCCGACCCTCGGCGCGCGCGGACTGCTCCTCGCCAACGGTCTCAGCCAGTGGGCGCAGGCGGCGCTGCTCTTGGTCCTGGTCTTCCGATTGGTCAACGGCTTCGATTGGAAGGCGGTCGCCGGTTCGGCGCTGCGGATTCTGGTCTGCTCGCTCGCGATGCTCGCAGCGCTGCATTGGATCGCAGCGCTCGGCGTCGACGTCCCGCCGACCTTTGCGGCGCGTGCGTGGTATCTCGTAGGAGAACTCGCGATCGGGGCGTTCGTGTTTCTCGGGGCGGCCCGGATGCTCGGCGTCGAGGAGCTGGGCATCGCCGCGCGGATGATCCTGCAAAAATTCGAACGGCGTTTACCGAGTCCACCGGAGAGCCGCGAGGCGCCGATTGCTTGATCTCGGCGACGGTCTGCTGCGGCGCCTCGCGCGCAACGACCTGATCCGGCACGGCGCGCTCGTCCTGGTCTCGCAGACCGCCGTCAACATCCTGAGCTTCGCGTTTCACGTCTTGGTCAGCCGCCGTCTCGGCGTCGAGGCGTACGGTTCGCTCAACGCGCTCTTGGCGGGATTCATCCTGCTCACCATCCCCGCGACGATCCTGACGACGATCGTCGCGAAGTACGCCGCCGAATATCGCGCGGCCGGCGATACGGCGCGCTTGCGCGCGCTCTCGTCGCGCGTCGCGACCTCGCTCGGCTTGGTCGCCTTCGGCGTGCTGCTGGCGGGGGGGGGGGGGG
>DHWK01000132.1:0-4384 GCA_002413145.1 bacterium UBP12_UBA5184 | reverse complement strand
ATCGGAGGCTACCTGCATGCCGACACCGGCGCGGTGGTGCTGACGGTCGCAATTCTCGCGCTCAACCTGGTGCTGCGGGTGTTGCGCGGCGTCTTCCAGGGGATCGAAGATTTTCGCGGTTTCTCGATCTCGGCGGTGCTGGAGGCCGGGGTGAAGGTCGCGCTCGCCTTCGCGTTCACCGCTTTCGGATGGGGCGTCCTCGGCGCGCTCGGCGCGTGGGCCGCCGGTTCGGCGGCGTCGCTGCTCTGGACGGCCGCGGTGTTATGGTTGCGCTATCGCGCTGCGCCTCGCGCCGAGCTTTCGTTCGACCTGCCGCGGCTGCTGCGCACGAGCGGCGGCGTCACGCTTGCAACGATCTGCGTCACGAGCCTCGGCTTCTCGGACGTCGTGATCGTGAAGCACGTCTTCGACGATCGCACGGCGGGGCTCTACGCGGCGACGTCCCTGGCCGGCAAGATGCTCTTTTTTCTGGTGGGCTTCGTTCCGACGGTCGTTCTTCCGCGCGCCGTGCATCTGACCGCGCTCGGAAAATCGGCACTTCCGGTGCTCGTCCAGGCGCTCGGAATCGTCGTGGTCCTCGCGGCGGCCGGGCTCGTGATCTTCCGTTACGCGCCGGGGACGGTAGTCGAAACGCTGACCGGCTCGGCGTATCTGGCGGCGGCTCCGCTGTTGTTTCCGTACGGCGTCGCCTCGTCGCTGCTGGCCGTGCTGAACACGGTCGTACTCTACCGGATCGGCATCCACCGCTTCGGCTTCGTCGTGCCGCTCTCGCTCGTCGCCGCGGCGGAATTGATCGCGATCGCCGTCTTCCACGACAGCGTCTTTGAAGTGCTGCGCATCCTGATCGTCGCCGTCGCCGCCGCGGTCGCGGTGACGCTCGCGAGCACGCGCGAGCTCAGCTCGCGCGCTCCCGCGGGGCGATGAGCAGAGGGTGAAGACTCTTGCGCGCGAGCATCAAGAACCGATCCTTCAATAAACCAACAGGGGTGCCACTCGATAATGATTAAGGCATTGATAATTATTGCCGCTTTGCCAGGTCATCAAGGTCCCGCCCGCTCCAGGTGCGACGATCGAACAATCTAGGGTGGCATCGCAAGGTCCGGCGAGGATGGCCAAGAAGCGGTAGATTGATGGCTGGGGCATAGGTGTCAGACCTTCGCTTCGCAATGGCGCCGACGTCCGGGGCAGCTCAAATGTGGCTTATCGAGCATCACAATGAAGCACTTTTCTATAGTCGTCGCATTCATGCTCTTTATGGGCCCGGCAGGCACTCTTGCAGCCAATCCAGCATACGACCAATTGCTTCGTTACTTGGGAACGGCACCGTGCCCGGATTCGCGCGAACAGCACATCAGGCTGCCGCTAGGCAGCGTGAACATGACACTGCTCAATAACAATGCGAAGAACTCGTTGCTAAGCCATCCGATCTGTGCCCGAGCGGGTTATCGAATCTTCGTGACACCGATGGCGATTGTCCATTACAGCGTGTCTAAACCGAACGGCGTTGTGTTAAATTATTCAGTATCGGTTCCGATACCAGTTCAGGAGACGCGCTCTGCGAACAGCCTTATTCTTTACTTCTCGGATGGAAGTCAACTTTGGTATCCCGGGTCGGCGACTGTCGACCTTGATGACGAGACAGCCTACTCGTTAGCTGTTTACAGGCCTGATTCTCCACTACCAGCGCAACTACAGGGTCGTCAACCCGATTATACCGTGCCCTAAGACCTAGATAGCTGTAGTGCGCGCCAGGGCGCTGATCAAGGAACTCGACCGAAAGAGCGGCGGCAGGCGCCCGTGTGAGCGCGTGTCACCAAATGATTTGCGCCTACGATCGTGTGCTCGAGATGGAGACTATTCCACAAGCCAACGCAGGGCGAATGCGCCAGCTAATACTGTCTAACGTTAGCGAGGTTGGCGGCGGAGAAGGCGGCTGAGAATTTGGTCGCGGTTTCGGCATTGTCGGGCTTGACGAAGCAAGCGACGACGGTTTTGCCGCGTTCGATCGCTTCGAGATAATTGTCCATCTCTTTTTCGGGGATGCCGAAGTCGCCGAGTCGGTCGACGAGATTCTCATCGTAGAAGAACGTCGGGTTCTCGTCGCCGTCGATGCCCGGGACGTGCGCGCCTCGATCTGTCGTGATGATGCCGCTCGACGTCTGTCCGCGCGCGAGATTTTGGGCGGCGTCGTCCGGCCCCACGGACTCGAGGTCATCGGGCGGGAGTCCGGCTTGGCTTAGCGCGGTGCGCACGGCACTCAAATCTTCGGTCTGCGAGAGCCCAACGACGACCATGAATCCTCCTAGACGGCGAGCGCCGGGGGTTCGACGCTACGCGGGGCGATTCATCGGCGGTCCGCTGATCTCTCCGCGCAAATGGGTTTCGCGGAAGAAGCCGAGCACCGTGGCGCCCAGGCCGACGACGACCACGAGCACCGAAACGGCCCAGCCGACGACGGGCAGCATTTGGGCCGCGCTGACGACGATCAAGCCGAGCACCAGCGCGGCGAGCGGCGACGGCGTCGTGTGCGGCCGAACGAGTTCGTGCAAGCGCCGCCCGATCAACATCGCGACCGCGGCATAGCCGATCCAAATGCCGGTGAAAAGCGCCGCGATCTCGAGGACGATGAGCGGGATGCCGATGACGCTGATCAGCAGCATCACGAGGATCGGAAAGACCGCGATCAACGAGATCACGCCCGCGCCCGCCGAGAGTCCGGGGCGTTGCTCGACGCGCTCGAGTGCGACCCGGACGCGCAGCGGGAACAGCAAGAAGATGAAGAGCACGACGACGTTCCAGGCCAGGCTCTGGTAGACGCGTCTGTTCTGGCCCGACATGTCGAAGCCGTTCTGCGGCACGAAGGGAGCAGTGCTCCACGCCTCGCCATCGAAGGCGCTGATGACGCGCCCGCCGACGCGGCAGCCGTCGAGCTGATTGAAGCTGCCGAAATAGGTCCGTACGTTGCCGTCGATCGCGCCGCCCGCCGTGCAGGTCGCATCGCCGAAGACGATGTCGAGATCGCCGCGGATCTCATCCCCGTCGCCGATCGTCAAGTCGTTGTTGAACCAGACGGTGACGCCGTGGTTGTACGTGCGGGCCGACGCCGCTGCGAACGTCAGCGCGAACAGAACGCCAAGGGCGAGCGCGGCGATACCGATGCGCCGCGGTCCCGCGGGCGTCACGAGATCTTCACCCGAGCGGCGGCGCGTTCGCGGCGCAGATAGACGGCCGTCCCGACGATGAGCGCGAGCGCGACGTCCACCGAGAGGACGGCGCTCATCGCCGCGGTGACGCGGAATGTGTTGGGCCCAAAGAAGCGCGACGTCGCGACGGCGAGCAGGTTGAGCGCCTCGCCCGCATGACCCGCCGATGCGAGCAGCGTCGCCCAGGCCGCGTGCGCCGTACCGTCGCCGAACAGGAAGAACGCGCCTATTAGGGTCCAGGCGAATGCGAGATAGGCGCCGACGACGGCCGCAGCGTGCGCGCCGCGATGGCGCTGTGGTTGCGGGAGCGAGCGCACCTCGGCCATGACCTTGAACGTGAAGTTCGGGGCGGGCTCGACGCGGCGCGGCGTCACGAGCAGGGCGTCGATCATGCGAAACTCTTCGAACAACGAGTGACACAGCGCGCACTCCGAAAGATGTCGCTCGACGAGCGCGTGCTTGTGCGCGGAAAGCGTCCCGTCGACGTACTCGTCGAGGAGCGGTCTATATGACGAGCAGCGCATGCGGCACTCCGGGAAGGTCGGCGCGTTTGAGCGGGAGAGTTTCGACGGCGTGAGCCTCGCGGTCGCGCATCCGTTGCGCCAGCGCGAGCTTTCCGCGATGGATCAGGGTCTTCACGTTACCAAGCGAGAGCCCCATGGTTTCAGCGATCGTTTGGTATTCCAGATTGTCGTAGTAGCGTAACGCCAAGACGGTGCGCGTGCGTTCCGGCAATTCGGCGAGGGCTGCGCGCAGTTCGGTCTCGGCTTCGGTGCGCAGGATGCCGCCGGCGGGGTCGGTCTCACGCGAGAGGTCGGGCAGCGCGTTCTCGAGGGTTAGATCTTCGCCCAGCTCTTGGGTAGGCGGCCGTCTCTGCGACTTGCCGAGGAATGTCCGGACGACGTTGCGCGCGATGTGGTAGATCCAGGTCGAGAAGCGGCCGAGCGAAGGATTGAACGTCCCGAGGTGCGCGTAGGCGCGCAGAAACGTCTCTTGCGAGAGATCCGCCACGTCTGAGGGGCCGCGCACGCTAGCGCCGATGAAGTTGGTGATGCCTCGCTTGTAACGATCGACCAAGACGGCGAAGCTGTCTCGGTCGCCGCCCAGAACGAGCTTGACCAACTCCTCGTCGGTCCGCCCTTCGATCGTCATCCTCCTAACGCTGTCTCTTATACACATCT